>CAZHPZ010000016.1:0-25272 GCA_964534905.1 uncultured Lachnospiraceae bacterium
AAGCTTGTGAAGATTAATAACAAAGAGTGCCCTGCATCGTATATTCGATGTAGGGGACTCTTTTGAATGGTATTATTATTAATATTCAGTAATAATTGCTACAAAGCTGTAAATATAATCAAGGGAGAGGAATTTTTAATAAATATTAAGCCTTTTTATATACGGTATCAGTTATTGTTTCATCAACACCGTTTTTAGTTATAACAAATGTATATTCTGCTTTATAATAAGCTCCGGAAATTGGGGTGAATTTACAACTGATGCTTAAAATACAATCGTCTATTGCATCGTGTTTTTCAGCCACATATACCCATGATGAGCCTACCTGTCTGTAGACATAGACGTCCGCTGTTATCCTCGAAGCATCATCGTGTCCCATAACAATTGCTTCTGCATATCCATAGCCATCATTCAGAAAGCCTATTTGAGAAGAAACCGCGGCTGTGTTATCCCAACATGGAGCAACAGTATCATCAATATATGCAGCATTAACGCCATACGGGATCATAGAAATAATTATAATTATTAAAAAAATTGAAATTATTTTATTATTCATTTAAACTCCTTTTTCCTCTCCAATTTTATATAACAAATGAAAAAGCAAAAAATTTGCAACGTTTTGAGTTTTTAGATGAGAAAATAGATAATTTTCTTCTATTAATATCATTTAAGCGGTTAAGACAGTATTAAAAGTGGAGCAATCGTATAGTTTTTCAGTATACAAAAGATACTCTGATTATTACAAATAGATATTGAAACAAGCTGATTCAAAAATTCTATCATTGTTGTAGCAAAAACAGTCAAATACCGTTTGTTCACAAAAATGTTGCATTATTTTACGGCAAAATTCGCCCGACCTATTGAAAATCATATCAAATCTGTGATATACTTTGTATACGGTAAAGAAATTTATAAGGAGATAAAAAATGAATGCGGATTTCAAAATAAACGGAAAAGTGATAGAAACGGAAAGGCTAATTCTAAGGCCATTCAAGCAAACGGATTTAGAGGATTTTTACGAGTATGCATCTGTAGAAGGAGTTGGCGAGATGGCAGGCTGGAAGCATCATGAAAGCATAACCGAATCACAAAATATCATGAATTCATTTATCAGTAAGGATAAGGTATTTGCAATCTGCTTTAAGGAGAACAACAAAGTAATCGGTACTCTCGGCGTAGAAAAATACGGGTTAGAAGACGCTTTAACGGAATTCAATGATTACTACGGCAGAGAAATAGGATATGCTTTAAGCAAAGACTATTGGGGAAAAGGAATTATGCCGGAGGCCGTAAACGCAGTTAAAGATTATTTGTTTAATGAATTGAATTATGATTTTCTGATTTGCGGTTACTATAATTTTAATGAACAATCCAAACGAGTTCAGATAAAATGCGGCTTCAAACCATATCGTTCACTTGTCATGACAACGCAAATGCAAACAAAAGAACAAGGTACATTGATGCTATTGACCAATCCCCCAAAAAATATCGAATTTGTTTTTTCACACCCGGAAACCTTAATCTCGGAAAATTGGTAAATTCCGATTTCTAAAATCGGGCATAATCACCTAATACAGAAAAACAGACCACCTCAAAATCGCAATCTGCGAAATGTCGGCGGTCTTTTTTATATCTGTTGCAAAAGAAACGCCCCGCACAATTCGTGTGCGGGGGGTAAAACCGTTTTACGATTTTTATATTGAAAACGCATTTTCTTTTTATTTATTCTTTTGCACGGTACATCTCGGGTGATGAGGAGGTGCATATATTGATGAAAGTTTAAGTGTTCCCCTACCCGAGTTCACGATATTATGCCATGTGCACGCCGGAATAAATATCGCATCTCCCGAGGAAAGTCGGTATTTTTGACTCAAATTATCCGCAGATGTACCCACAAGTGCCACGGCACATCCAGACTCCACTCTTATATATTGATCTGTATCGTTATGCACCTCGACTCCTATATCGTCGCCGCGATCTATCGACATAACCGTCAGTTGCAAATGATCTCCCGTCCAAACGTTCTCTCTGAAGCTTCGATTTTTACAAGCGGTTCTGAAAACGCTTAACGAATACACCTCTCCGCCGTGCTCGTCTGAACAATCTGTATTTCTTTCAGGAGCATCACCTTGTGACACGCAAGAAGAGCTACCGCCCTTCCCTTCAAGTATTTCGTTTATAACCGCTCTTTCTCTATCCGCCGCTGATTCTTGACAGGACGAGGACCGTAAGGTTGCGTCAAGTATATGTCTGTCTATGGAATTCTTATTCATTTGAAATCTCCTTTTCATATTACTATTTTCATTATATGCAAAGTCTTACAAGCTCGTCACACCAAAAGAATCAGGCGGTGCGTCCTTACAACGCACCGCCTGATCTCATTATTTTAAGTAAAGAATTGTTCTCGTGAATGTTATCTCACCGTTTGCCGGCAAAACTGTTACACCGTCTCTGTCGGCAAACTCACAGATATCGTCGATAAACGAGGGCAAACATTGCCAAGGCTCTATACAAATCATACGTGTTCCGTGAGGATGCCAGAAAAGCACATTGGAAAATCCGTTAAATGTCACTCTTGCAACACGCTCTCCGTTATCTGCTCTACGCAAGGTTATTCCTCTTGAATTAATATTCTTCAAAATAACCGTATTTCCGTTATCCGTATATTCTCTTTTCAGATTAATTTGTCTTCCGAAACCGTGCTTTTTGACTTCGCCGGTCAGAAATCCCATATAGCCGTGGATATAAAAATCAAAGTTCTCGTCCTCATCAAATTCGGCATAATATTCTTCCACCTCACCGTCAAGCAAGAACGATTCATGTCCTCCGCAGGAAAACGGCATATTCTTATCGGAGTGATTTTTAACGGTATAGGAAATATCATATCCATCATTGCGCAAAGTATATTTCACAAAAAAATCGAAATGATACGGATATATACATTGCGTTCTTTCATTATCCTTCAAAACAAGTGTTACGCTTTTTTCATCTTGCTCTGCAAGCTCAAATTCTTCATTTATGCAAACACCGTGAAAATGAGTGCCGAAATTCTCACCCTCAAACAAAAGCTTGTTACGTCCGGAAAACGGGAAAAGAACCGAAGCACATCCATTCCACTGCCCGGTCTCATTTTGCCATGTACGCTCCTTGCCCTGAAAGATCGCGCTTCGAAGTTCTCCTCCGAGAGAGCTTATTTTTATTTGTATGTCTTTGTTTTCCAGAGAATATATCATAATATAGTTACCTCTTATATTTTACAACTCCGCCAATTATAGTCATATTTGCCTCAAACTGCTCATCAAGCACAACTATATCAGCATCCTTGCCTATCTCAAGCGAGCCCTTACGGTCGGATATTCCCAGCACGCTTGCTGGATTCAGCGATGCACAATTTACGCACTCGTAAAGAGGAATGTCAGAGTTATTATACACATTCCAGACACCTTTATTAAGCTTTAGAACACTTCCCGCAATCGTTCCGTCCTTAAGATAGCATATACCGTCACGGTAAACTATCTCTGTACCTCCTAATGTATATTCACCCTCTCCAAGTCCGCCTGCGGGAAGGCAATCGGTAATAAAGCAAAGCTTTCTTCCCTTCAATTTATAAACAATATTATAAAGTGATGGATGAATATGATAATTATCCACGATAAGCTCGCAGCTGATATCTGTGCTCAATGCAGCACCTACAGCACCGGGAGTTCTGTGAGAAAGCGGAGTCATTCGATTAAACAAATGCGTAGCGTGAGATACGCCTGCGGCAATACCTTCGACAGCCTCGTCATAAGAGGCCGCAGTATGTCCCATCGATACCTTCACATCAGTAGCTTGGCAAATACTCTTAATGGTTTCAAAATTTCTGTCCTCCTCCGGAGCAAGAGTAATTATTCTCAAAACATCCGAATTTTTGATAACAAAATCCGCATCGGGCTTCAGCACATACCGCTCATTCTGCGCCCCCTTTTGCAATGCCGAAATAAACGGTCCCTCTGCGTGAACTCCGAGAATTTTCGCACCGCCGCAATCGCGCCCCATCCAACCACGGCAAACATCAAGCACTTCATATATAATGCTCATATCTACTGTCATAGTGGTAGGTAAAAATCCCGTAACACCGTTTTCGAGAAGTCCTCTTGAAATAATTTTCAAGCTTTTCTCCGTTGCATCACACACGTCGCATCCGAGATATCCGTGAATATGAAGATCAATAAATCCGGGAGAAATATATCCGCCCTCCGCGTCTATTATTTCGACTCCACTCGGTATATCCTGCAGATCTACGATCCCCTCTATTTTTTCATCGATCAAAAGCACCTTGCCCTCATCTATTCTATCGGGCAAGATTATTTTTCCGTTTTTTATGGCTATCATTTTATCCTCCGCCGACTTCATTTTTCAGCTGTTATGATGTGTACCTGCCTTTTTGACAGTTCTTACGCAGATCTTTACCAAAAGCATAGCAACGGGTACACATGCAAGCGCCAAAAGGAAATAGAACACATACGACCATCCTGCATTATCGGCTATAATACTCAAGGCATACGAGCTGATAACGCTTCCAACGTAGCAGCAGCCGTTAAGTATTCCGGCAAGGACGCCCGAATCCATACTGTCTCGAAGTTCAAGCGGTGCAATACTTGTTATAACACTGCACGATGTATGCATAAGCCAAGACGTTATACCAAGGCAAATCAATGTGAGAACAAGCTGATCCGTATTGAGCAATCCTATTATCGCAAGAATAACTCCACCTGCCACAACAAAGATCATCTCTATTTCAAGCAAGTAATTCTTAACCTTTTTATTAAGATTAACCGCCGTAACCGACGCAAACATACCGAACACAGAAAGAGTCAGTGACAAAAAGGTAGAAATACTTCCAGAGAGATTGAATTTATCGCGAAGCACCGAAGGCACCCAAACGTGGAGTCCCTCCTTGATAGTATTAGAAATAATAGCATAAATTCCGAGAGATACAAGCATAAATGCAAGAACATGACCGCGCTTAACGCCGTGTGATGAGGAAGCATCCCTTCGCTTACTCAATTCTGCAGCCTCCGGATCAAGTCTCACTCCCATTTTGTACAGTCCGAGATTATAGTACAATATCACCCAAACCGTTGCCAGCAGAAGCATAATGATCGCCGCAAACAGAAACGCCGCTTCGTATATTCCGAGAGCGGTAAATGCCGCCGACATCAGATACGTAAAGCAATATCCCGTCGACGCAGCCCCTGCCATAAGCAAGGTTCCGCGTGAGAGTGCACGTGCCGAAAGATACTTCGAAAGAGTTCTTATAAGCGTAGGCCATAGCATGGAAAGAAAAATTCCGTTTATAAGCCACAAATATTTATAAAAAGCAAAATCCACTCCGAAAAATACAAGCAAATTCATAGCGGACGAAACCGTAAGTGCCATCGGTATTATATATTTTTCATTATATCTGCTCGAAAACATTCCGTGAATAAACTGTCCCGCTCCATAGGAAAAGAAGAAGAACGTTGTTACAACTCCGCTGTCCTTATATGAAATTCCGAACGCGTCTATTATCTGCGTAATATTAGAGTTATAGCTGTGTCTGCCGAGATATGACGATATGTAAGCCATTGCGCACAGTATCGGCAATATCAAATCTATTTTTTCCTGTTTAGTCCTTGTTTTCATTTATTTTCCTCGTTCTCTGTCATTTTTCTGTCGCAATCGACTCATTATATCACTATATTTTCGATTTGTAAACACTACTTCACCTTTTTGTATAAAAAACCGCTCACAACATGCGTGTGAGCGATTTTTTAATTTAATTAATTTTAATTATTTTCTGAATACCGAGAACAGATCATCGAAATCAAGATCCTCGCCGTCATCCTCTGTATTTTCCTCGGGAACAACTCTTGTGGGAGCAGGCTCTCTGGTTTCCTTTACAGGCTCTGCGACTCTCTTTACGTTTTCCTTTGCCTTTGCGGGCTCCTCGAACTTCTTCTCAAATCCGGTTGCAATGATTGTAATTCTCATCTCATCCTCAAGATCGGGATCAAATGCAACACCCCAGATAACGTTTGCATCGGGATTTGCTTCCTTTGCAATCATTGTAGATGCAAGGTCAACGTCCTCAAGTCCGACATCGGGAGAAGCGGTAATACTGATAAGCACACCGGATGCGCCCTTAATGGATGTCTCAAGAAGCGGGCTGGAGATAGCAGCCTTAGCCGCAAGCTCTGCCTTATCCTTACCTGTTGCGTTACCTACGCCCATATGTGCGTATCCCGCATCCTTCATAACGGACGTAACATCGGCAAAGTCAAGGTTGATAAACGCGGAAACATTAATAAGCTCTGAAATGCTCTGAACACCGCGGCGAAGAACATCGTCGGCTGCCTCAAATGCATTTGCGAGAGTAATTCTCGTGTCAGAGGTCTGCTTAAGTCTTTCGTTAGGAATAACAACGAGAGCGTCCACATACGAGGAAAGAGCGGCAATACCGTCCTCAGCCTGATTCATTCTTCTCGTTCCCTCAAAAGCAAAGGGCTTGGTTACGATAGCAACCGTCAGAATATCAAGCTCTCTTGCTATTCTCGCAACTACGGGAGCTGCGCCCGTGCCTGTTCCGCCGCCCATTCCGGCAGTAATAAAGCACATATCGGCTCCTGCCAAAAGTGCCTTAATGTCGTCAACCGACTCCTCTGCGGAACGGCTTCCGATAACGGGATTTGCACCTGCGCCGAATCCCTTTGTAACCTTTTCGCCGATTACGAGCTGAACAGCCGCATCACTTCTTCTGAGTGCCTGTCTGTCCGTATTTATAGCTACAAATTCAACGCCCTTTATATTAGTATTGATCATTCGGTTAACGGCGTTATTACCGCCGCCGCCTACACCGATAACTTTAATATTAACGCCGCTGCCCATGCTGTCGTCGTGTTCGAAAATCATTATAATATCCTCCAATTTTCACAAAATCAAGTAAACATCAGTCCATATATATATAATAATATATTTTTCAAATAAAAGCAAGAGTTTTTTTGCATTTTTTATAAAAATAGGAGCATTTTTTATTAAAACGGGCAAAAAATCGGCAGGCAATGTACAAATAATTATTTTAAAAGCTTGCTTATTTCGTCGAAAATGAGCTTATTCGCATTTTCGTTTGCAAAGTGGGCAATATTGCACTGAAGTTCTTCTCTTCTCGCCGCGCTGTTTACAAGCTCTCCGAGTGCACCTGCGAAAACGGCATCCGTAAGACCGCTCTCCTCAAGCATTACAACCGCATTGGCATCGGAAAGCATTTTTGCGTTTTTATACTGATGATTGTCCACGACGTTCGGAGACGGAATCATCACGCAAGCCTTTTTCATTATGGCGAGCTCCGATATGGTCATAGCACCCGCGCGGCATATTATGATATCCGCCGCATTCATTCTCAGATGCATATCATGTATATATTCCATAAGCGAAAGATTAGGATATGCGTCAAGTCCCTCTTTCTTAAATCTCGCGCTGAAATCCTCGTAATAATTCTTACCCGTGGCAAGATGACAAACTACTCCCGAGTTTCCGCGTATTCTGTCCTTCATATAGGAAAACACCGTATCGTTGATAGTCTGCGCACCGAGGCTTCCGCCGAAGGCAAGTATATATATCTGATTTTTTCCTATACCGAGCTTCTCGCGTGATTCTGCATAATCAAAGCCTCCGAAGCCGCTTCTTATCGGATTTCCGACGCAAACAACCTTTTCCTTGCTCGTGATATATTTTTCGGTCTCCTCAAAATTAACGAGTATCTTATCAAGCTTACCCTGAAGCTGCTTTATTGCAAGACCGGGACGTGCGTTTGATTCGTGCGCTACGGTAGGAATTCCCATAGATGAGGCAACTCGCAGAGCAGGCCAGCAAACGTATCCACCAGTACCTATAACTATATCGGGCTTGAATTTTTTGATTATTCTCTTAGCCTGTACCTGAGATTTCAGCATAAGATATGCCGCCTTAACGTTTTGAAGAGAGAGAGAACGGCTGATACCCATAATATCAACGTGATGCAGCTTATATCCCTCTGCAATGACAAGTGTATTTTCAAGACCTCTCTCCGTTCCGACAAATTCAATCTCGGCGTCAGGAATATTCTTTTTTATTGTGCTTGCTATGGCAAGAGCGGGATTAATATGACCCGCAGTACCTCCGCCCGTCATTAATACTTTCATTTTATCGTCCTTTCTGTCATTTTCTTACCGTACTGTACCTCGATATCGAAAGTATGATACCCATTTCAAATATCTGAAGCGCCAGAGATGTGCCTCCGGAGCTGAAGAACGGCAGAGATATGCCCGTATTCGGCATTGAATTGGTTACGACGGCGATATTCAATATCACTTGAAGCGCAAGCTTGAATGTAAGCCCGAATGCAAGCAGTGAATTGAATTTATCCGACGCTCTTGCGGCTATTTTAAAGCCTCTGATAACGAGAAGCGCAAAAAGAGCAATTACAAGAAATGCTCCCAAAAATCCAAGCTCCTCGCATATAATGGTAAATATAAAATCATTTTGAGGCTGTGATACGTATCCGTGCTTTTGACGACTGTTACCGAGTCCGACTCCGAAGAATCCGCCCGAGCCTATCGCATACAGTCCCTGAAGTGTCTGCCATGCAGAACCGAGGGGGTCGACCGAATCTATGTTAATCCATGTGTTAACCCTTTCCCTTGCATAATCCGAGACAAGTATGAGAGCGCAACCGGCAACTGCTATCAGACAGATAATGCCGAATATCCATTTTACTCTCGTTCCGCCCATATACATTACGGAAATTCCTATCATTCCGATTATCATAAGCCCGGATATATGCTTTTCAAGTGCTACAAGCGCACAAACGGTACCAAATATCAGTGTCGGAAAAAGCACTCCGTATTTAAAGCTCTCCCCGTTGCTTCTCGGCTCACATATATGCTTATCGTACCTCGTCATATACAAGGCAAGCATCATAACCACCGCGGTTTTGGCAAGTTCAGACGGCTGCACTGTTATAAAGCCGAGATTGAGCCAACGCTGTGCTCCGCCGCCGTCACTTCCGACAAATATTACAAGCAAAAGTAAAACAATCGAAGCAAGATAAGCGGGAAATGCAAGCCTTTTCCATATATTCGCAGGAAAAATGAGTGCAAACGGCAGGGTAAATGCTATTGCCGCAAGTGCAAACACCAAATACCTTACAATAAAATAGGAGCCGTCTCCATATTTTTGCTCAGCGTAAACACAACTGGCACTATAGGACATAACCGCTCCAAAGCATAGCAAAGCCGCCGCATATGTAAGAAAGCGCACATCAATGTGCCCTCTTCTTAAGACTGAGCCTTCCGCTTTTTTCTCGTTGGAAAAGCCGTCGGGCGTGATAGTTCTATCAAACGGAGACTCTCCCCCGTAAGCTCTCTCACGCCTCGATTCAAAATATTTATTTATTCCTTTTCCGTATTTTTTAACTTTCGGAGATTTTTTAACGTCGGCAGTACGGATCTTCCGCATACCACACCTCCGCAGGTATCATCGTATACCGAAATAAGCTAATATACAAAAAGCAAGAGTTACAAGCGAAAATACAACTACGATTTTATTCTCGCTCCAACCACATTTTTCAAAATGATGATGAATGGGCGCCATCTTAAACACCCTTATTTTTCTTCCGGAGAGCTTATACACTCCGACCTGAATAATATCCGACATTGCCTCAACGAAATATACTATTCCCACAAGGAAAATTATCATAGGCTCGTCAAGCATAAATACGGCACCCACGACAAGTCCTCCGAGAAACAAAGAGCCCGTATCGCCCATAAATACTCTTGCGGGATAGAGATTGTATACAAGGAACCCCGCAGTCGCTCCTATAAGAGAAGCGCCGACAAGGGCAAGAGTTTTATCATCTACGGAAAATGCCGCGGCACTGAAGAAAGCTCCTACAACCAATGTTACACTGCTTGAAAGTCCGTCAATACCATCCGTCAGATTAACCGCATTTACAAATCCTATTATAAGGATAAACGCAAAAACATAATAAAAGGCGCCGAGCTCCAAAGAAATACCCGTAAGGGGGATATGAAGAGAGGTATTGATATTACCGGTCAAACCCATAGCAAAAAGATAAAGCACCGCCGTAAGAGACTGCAAGATTATCTTCTGCATCGGTGTAAAGCCCTCATTCTGCTTTTTCACAAGCTTGGTATAATCGTCAAAAAATCCTATCATACCGTTAAGAGTAGCGAGACCGAGCGCAGTGGCAAGAGGAATAAGCTCACCGCGTTCTCCCGTAAAAGCGATTATCAATGACGCCACCGTCATAACAGACAGTATCGCTATAATAAAGCAGATGCCGCCCATTGTGGGTGTACCTGCTTTGTTTTCATGCCAACGAGGACCTATCTCAAGTATTCTCTGACCGACCTTGTGGCTTTTAAGTATCGGAATTATAAGCTTTTCGAGAATCACGGTGATCGCGAATACCGAAAGCAAGGTTAAAATAAACTCTGTTATCATATGGGAAACCTCATCAAACAAGCTGAGCTTTGACGTATTCAAGCACCGTTTCAGCCTTAAGAGCACGGCTCGCCTTTACAAGGAGCACATCACCCTCGCGAAGAACACCGAGAAGCTTTTTTGCCGCAGTCTCCGCATTTGCCGTGGGATTTCTGAAAATATGCTTTTCACTCATACCGTTCTTAACGGCACCGTCGGCAAGATTTTCCGAAAGTTCACCGTAAGTGAAGAGATAATCGGGCTTTTTTGCCGCAAAATAAGATCCTACACCTGCATGCAAGCCCTTAGTGGTCTCTCCGAGCTCTCTCATATCACCGAGAAGGGCGATCATTCTTCCTCCCTTGGCTTTAGCCATATCTCCGAGAACATTGATAGCGGCATTCATAGACTCGGGGCTGGCATTGTAGCAGTCCTCGATAACGGTAATTCCACCGACCGTATATATATTCTGACGCATCTTAACGGAGCGGTAAGCGAGAAGTCCTTCTCTGATAGCCTCCTCTGTCATTTCCATCTTAAGCCCTACGCAGAATGCAACCATTGCATTATAAATGTTATGCTCACCGATAAGATTTATCAATACATTCTTAAATTCTCCGACAGGAGTCTTCATATCGAACACAAGTCCGGACTCCGTGCTTCTTACATTGCCCGCAAAATAGTCGCACTCCTCGTTTTTCATACCGAAATAAACGGTATTGTATCTCTCGGATTCATGGCCGAGAAGAAGAGGCTCGTCACCGTTAAGGAAGAGTGTTCCTCCGTCACGCAAGCCGGTTGCGATTTCCATTTTAGCGCGGCAAATATTTTCTCTTGAGCCGAGAGCCTCAAGGTGAGACGAACCGATATTTGTAATAACCGCAACGTCGGGCTTTGCCGCCTCGCTCATATATTCTATCTCTCCGAGTCCGCTCATACCCATTTCGAATACGGCGGCATCATTTGATTTGCTAAGCTCAAGCATGCTCATGGGCATACCGATAACCGAATTGAAATTACCCTCGGTTTTATAGAGATTATATTTTCTGTCAAGAACAGCAGAGATAAACTCCTTTGTTGTCGTTTTTCCTACAGAACCGGTAACAGCTACCGTTTTAAGCGAAATAAGACTTTTTACATACTCCGCAAGCTCTCTTATAGCTCTTACGGAATCCTGAACAACGATAACCGCAATTCCCTTTACATCAAGGGGTACTCTCTCTGCAATTACGCAGCGACAGCCAAGCTCTACCGCCTTTGAGATATATGAGTGTCCGTCCACTCTCTCACCGCGTATGGCAACAAAGAGAGAGGTATTATCCGCCTCACGGCTGTCAGTGCAAACGTTCTCAAAAAGAACCTCGCTCTCGCACGCAAGCGTATAAAGCGTTCCGCCGCATATCTGTGCTGCTTTATCTGCGGTAAGACGTCCAAGTCCAAGCTTTATCTTCACGGCTCATATCCTCACTTTCCTCGTAATTTATATTTTTCGCAAGCATCTCTAACCGCTTTTCTTTCATCAAACGGAAGCTTGCCGAATCTGTTTATTTCATATTTTTCGTGTCCCTTGCCCGCAAGGAGAAGCAAATCCCCACTCTTTGCGGATGCTATCGCATATTCGATAGCGTGCCGTCGGTCGGGAATGACGGCATAATTATCCCTATCTCCCACTCCGAGGAGAATATCTCGCAATATTTCATTTGTCGGCTCCGAGCGAGAATTATCGGATGTTATTATCGCAAGATCCGCCTCGCAGACCGCTATTCTTCCCATCAGCGACCGCTTTTCTTTTTCACGCTCTCCTCCGCATCCGAACAGTACAATTGTCCTTGAGGTCTTGCTCTTTATTTTATTTATTACACCGAGCGTCTTTTTAAGTGCGTCCGGCGTATGTGCATAATCTATGATTACCTCAATATCGGCACCCGGAGGAAGCTCAACCCTTTCAAATCTGCCGTCAATGCCGCAAAGGCTTTTAAAAGCAGACTCAATGTTTTCTGCGCTTATTCCGAGTTCAATCGCCGCAGCACATGCCTCAAGCGCATTCATAACGGAAAATTCACCAGGGATAGCACATTTAATTCTCAAATATCCGTGCGCCGAGCAAACCGTGAACTCACTGCCCGAAAATCCGAAATATTCAAGATTATTAACAAAATAATCCGCATCTCCGAAAAGAGAGCAGGTCTTTATTTTGCACGGCGGATTCTTCGCAATACGCTTTCCGAATTCGTCGTCAATGTTTATTATTCCAAGTCCGCTGTGTTTGAATAACTCGATTTTCGATTTGAAATAATCTTCCATATTACCGTGGAAATCAAGATGATCCTCGGTCAGACCGGTAAATATTCCAATTTCGAAATTTATCGGTTCAAGTTTTTTAAGCTTAAGAGCGTGCGAGCTTGCTTCCATAACAACGGTCTTTGTGCCGCTATCGTAAAGCTCCTTGAGTTTCGGATAGAGCAGCTCGGGATCAGGAGTTGTAAAGCACGCATTCCCCTTTGATATGCCGCTGAGAGTTCCGAGCGTTTCACAACTCAGATGTGCACTGTCAAATATACTTTTTATCATTGCGGTCACGCTCGTTTTACCGTTAGTGCCCGTAACTCCTATCATTCTCAGCTTTTTCGCAGGGTGCCCGCAAAATGAGTCCGTCATTTTCGCAAGAGCGACGCGTGTATCTGGCACAAGAATTGTTCTCTCTCCGACAAAGGACAAGTCGTCAATCACGATTGCGGCGGCTCCGCGCCGGATTGCGTCATCCATATATAAATGACCGTCGGTTGCATTCCCCCGCAAGCAAACAAAGATAAAATTTTTCCGAATATCACGTGAGCTTGAGCTTATACCCTCAATCTCAATGTTTTCAAGGTGTAGCGGACATTCAAGATCCGCGCCGCGGCAAATATCGTAAAGTCTCATAAAGCCTCCGTAAAAATTGCTTTTTAGACTTCCTTTATTCACCCTCGTCAAGATATCTGAATTTCACGGTTATCACCGTTCCCTCGGATACCATCGTATTCGGCGGAAGAGACTGTTCGATGACCGTCGCCCCGCTGCCTATCATATAATTATCCGCGCCCTCGATGCATATGTTCAGCTTTGAATTAATTATCAGTCTGTTAGCCTCGTAAGCGCTCATTCCTACGAGATTCGGCACCGCAACGGAATTGTCGGGCGGTGTGTTCGACGTATAGAATGTAACTGTCTTATTTGTTTTGTTTATTTTAGCTTCGGCACGCGGCACCTGTGAGGTAACGTATTCTCCGTTGCCCTTGACGATGACCTCGTATCCGTACTCCTCGGCAAGATTTGACGCATACGAAACGCTCATTCCGTCAAACGACGGCACAACCGTCTCATTGCTCTGCTCCGTATCCTTTTCTATATCAAGATAAGGAAGCACATCCGATAGAAAATCACTTATGTACGGCGCCGCAACAACGCTTCCGTAAAGAACGCCTTTGCTCGGCTCATCAACCATCATAAGAACCGCAATTTCGGGATCGTCGGCAGGTGCGTATGCAACGCACGAGCAAACGTAAGCCTTAACTCCGTCAACTCTTATTTCAGTTCCCTTTTTTTCACTCGTTCCCGTCTTTGCCGCTATTTTATATCCAGCCACGTAAGCATTTTTTTGCTCCTCCGTCACCGGAAACACCGCCCTCAAGAATCGATGATATGGTTTTGCACACGTCAGTGCTGACAACCTGACGCTTCGCCTCGGAATCGTGGCGATATGTGACGTTTCCGTCGGCATCGGTTATCTCTTCTACAAGATACGGCTCAAGAAGATATCCTCCGTTTGCAACCGCCGACACAGCCATAATATGCTGAATCGGAGTAACATTGAAATTTTGTCCGAAGGAATATATCGCAAGGTCAAGCCCCGTCATAGCGTTTTCCGTCTTAACAACGCTGCCTGCCTCACCCGGGAGATCTATTCCCGTTTTATCAAGATATCCGAAGGATCTGAAATAATCGTAAAAGGTATTTATACCGAGGCGCTCACCCAAAGTCATAAACCATACGTTACAGCTTTGCACAAGCCCCTGTGCAAAGGTTAAGGAGCCGTGACCGAGCCTTTTGTGACAATGTATCGTATAGCCGTAAAGATGAAGTGAACCACCGCAAAACACAGAATCGCCGACGAGCGAAGCCTTTCCCTCGGAAAGTCCCGCAGCGGAGGTTATTATCTTGAATGTTGATCCGGGAATATAGGAATCACTTACCGCCTTGTTTCTCCACATATCAAGCAAATATCCGCTTTGAGCTGCCTTATACTCCTCACTTCCCTCTTCAAGGTTGTCGGAATTCAAAAGCCCGAGATAATAATCATTAAGCTCCCACGGATCGTTAAGATCAAATCCCGGCACCGTCGCCATAGCAAGTACGGCACCTGTTTTTACATTGACCACTATTCCGCACGCTCTGTTTTTCGCGTCGCTTTCATCGACCGCCGCTATGAGATTTTTCTCAAGCACGCTTTGTATATAAGTATCTATCGTAGTTGTTAAATTTGCTCCGCTTGTTGCGGGGACGTAAGCCTCGTACTCTCCCGGCATCTCATTGCCGTAGGAATCTCTTGCGGTAATGTAATAACCGTCGCTTCCCGAGAGCACGTCGTCATAATAAGACTCAAGCCCGTAAAGCCCCTTGCCGTCGGAGCTCGTAAATCCGATAACCGATGAAGCAAGCGTTGAGCAAGGGTAATATCTTTTGCTTTGTGCCTCAACGTATACCATATCGTGATATTCGTTTTCATTTATAAAGGCACGAACCTTATCGGCAGTTTCATCATCCGTTCCTCTTGCCACCGTTCTGTCAAGATACTTTGTATAAGTCGTTTGCTTATACACCGTATCATAATCGATTCCTAGGATATCCGAAAGACCCCTTGAAATGCTTTCGGCATAATTTTCGGTACCGCCGTCCTTATCGGACTCTCTTTGTCTTGAACGTATCGACGAAGGAGATATAAAAACTCTGTAGGTCGTAATATTTGCGGCAAGAACATTGCCGCATCTGTCGTAGATAATTCCGCGGTCGGCGGACACCGACGACTGTGTGTTGATCTGATCTACTACCTTTTTCAGATATTTATCAAAGTCAACCGTTTGTATCCAAAATATTCTCGCGAGAAGCATTGCAAAAATAAGAAGCGTTCCCGCAAGAGTCGTAAATGCTCGTTTTAGTTTTTCGTTACTCATATTAGCTCCCGTCCGTTTTTGCCAAGGATTCTTTCCTTTTCGAAAAATAAACGGTGAGAGCGCGGATTTAAGCAAATGGGCCGTTGCTTTTGCTCCGTGCCGTGCGCCTAACCTCCACGAAAGGCGACGACTGCTCTACACCGTTTTTCAAATGTGGCAAATGGAAAGAAGCTTGCCTTCCTATAATATTCGAAGAAGGCTTGCTTTATGACCTTGTCAGGTCATAAGTATTATTCTGTTTTTTCTATATAATTATCAATATTATCAATGAAATCAATATTTGCAGGGCGCACAGAAGCACAGTGACCGATATAGCCGTTTGCGCAAGCGAAAATTCGATTTTTCTTTTTTCTGCCTTTTTGTCGGGTATCTTGTCAACAACTTTTTTTCTTAATGAATTCGGTGTCGTGCTATTTTCTTCCGCGCCGTTATCGGAATGCTTAGACGAGACTGTCTTGGCGTCCATTTCAAACGGTCTCGGATTATATCTCTCCGCCTCGGCTTCAAGCATTTTTCTAACGCTTTTGCGTTTTACACCGCCGCTCTTGCGAATGCCTCTCTTTTCGTATCTTTCCTTATCTATTTTCTGAAGAACGAGCTCCGCGTCGGGTTCGTCACTTTGCTTCGGGACGTATTCATACGAGGGCTTCGACATATTGAGTCTTGAATGAAATTCTCTGCTTTCCTGTTCTCTGTAAGCCGGACTTGCATCATACTCATCCGCTCTTTTATCATATCTGTTCAAAAGTCTGCCGAGCGTACCACTCGCGTGTTTTTGAGCCTTTTTCATCTCAGACCCTATTATATCTTTTCCGCAACTCTGAGCTTTGCGCTCTTGGAACGGCTGTTAACCGCAAGCTCCGCTTCGCTCGGAAGTATAGGCTTTTTGTTAATTATCTTTATTTTCGGCTTGTTTCCGCAAACGCATACCGGAAAGTCCTTGGGACAGGTGCAACCCTCGGAAAGAGATACAAAGCTTTGCTTTACTATTCTGTCCTCAAGCGAATGGAATGTGATTATCACTATTCTTCCGCCCTCGTTCATAGCAGTCGTCGCTGCCTCGATAGTCGGTGCGATAACGTCAAGCTCTTTGTTAACCTCAATTCTTACCGCTTGAAACACACGTTTTACAGAACTCAACTCCTCGCGTCTCGCAAACGGCGGTATGGATTTCTTTACTATATCAACAAGCTCTCTTGTCGTCTTTACGGGAGCCGTTTCTCTTGCAGATATAATTCCCGAGACTATTTTAGGTGTGAATCTTTCCTCGCCGAACTCGTAAAGCACACGCTTGAGCTCATCGGATGAATATCCGTTAATAACGTCATATGCGGATCTTGAGGCTCTGTCGTCCATACGCATATCAAGCGGAGCGTCCGCCATATACGAAAATCCGCGCTCTGCAGTATCAAGCTGATATGATGAAACTCCGAGGTCAAGGAGAAGTCCGTCTATTTTTTCTATTCCGAGATTGCGAAGCACAGAAGAAAGATTTGAGAAATTATCCCTTACCACTCTAACCCTGTCTCCGAACGGAGCCAAGCGCTCCTTGATGACCTTTATCGCATCAGCATCCTGATCTATCGATATTAAAAGTCCCGTATCAAGTCTTTTTGCAATCTCAGACGAATGTCCGGCACCCCCGGCGGTTCCGTCAACGTAAATGCCGTCGGGCTTTATGTTTAAATTTTCAATGCATTCCGAAAGAAGCACCGAATAGTGTGAAAATTCACTCATATCACAGTCCGCATTCCTCAAGAGCACGGCGCATAGCTTCTATGTCCTCTTCCTCTTGATTCTTGTCATACACTTCCTCAGCCCAGATCTCCGCATAATCACCGCATCCGATGATTACCGTTCCTTTTGTTATCGAAGCAAATTCGAGCATCGCAGGCGTGAGAATTATTCTTCCCTGAGAATCAGGCGCAACCTCAATCGAGTTACCGATGAGAAATCTCAACGCATCCTCGGATGTCTTACGCGGCAGGAGTTTTATCGGCGCTATGTACTTTTCCCATTCCTCGTGCGAATATATCTTGAGGTAGTTGCCTCTTATGCTTTTTGACACAACAAAGCTTTCACCGAGCTCTTCTCTGTACTTTGCGGGCACAAAAAGGCGGTTTTTCGCGTCAACGTTATGTCTGAAGTTATTTGACAGCATAGCACTTACTCCTTTCCGAACAGTGAAATTCAACACTTTTCAACACTTTCGTGGGATTTTGCTCCACGGTGTACCACTATTATACTAAATAGCTAAAAAAAATGCAATAGTTTTTTTCAAAAAACGGCTCAAAATTTATAAATTTTTTTAATATATTTTATGAATTTTTTATGAACTGCGCATATAACAAAACAGGCCCGCCAAAGCAGACCTGTTTTCAAGTATTATTCTTTATTTTCGGGTGTTTTAGCAAGCTTTCCTTGCCAAATATCGTGTTCAAACATATATTTATCTATATCGTTTATCACGGAAACCTTTTTCAGCGACCACATCGGTGCCAGCAGCTCATCAGCCATTCCGTCTCCGGTAATTCTCGCTATAACCGTATCCTGCGGGAAATACTGAAGAGAGCTTGCTGCAAGCTCCACGTATTTTTCCTTAGTCAATGGGATATATTCCCCACTTTCATACATTTCTCCGAGTTTCGTTCCGCGAATAACGTGCAAAAGATGAAGCTTGACCATATCCGGGTGCATATTTCCCACCACCCGGGCACTTTCCATCATCATCTCGTCGTTCTCACCCGGAAGTCCCAAAATGAGATGCACGCAGATCTTGATTTTTGGATTTGCTTTTCTCAAGGCATTGTATCCGCTCACAAATTGTGAGAAGCTATGCCCTCTGTTGATTCTTTGCGCAGTCTCATCGTGAACGCTTTGCAGTCCAAGCTCGACGCAAAGATCCACCCTATCCGCAAGATTCGAAAGATATGCAAGAACCTCATCTCCGAGACAATCGGCGCGCGTGGCAATATTCATAGCCGCTACTCCGTCGCATTCAAGCGCCGCCTCAAATTTTTCCTTTATTTTATCTATCGGCGCGTAAGTGTTTGTCCTCGCCTGAAAATACGGAATACAACGTTCAACGTTCCATTTAGATGAGAGCTTTTCCCTAACTCTCGCATATTGCTCGGATATTGGCAACGCCGCATTTTCGGCAAAATCCCCGCTTCCTCTCGATGAGCAATAAATACATCCTCCGACGCCGCGGGTGCCGTCCATATTCGGGCACGAAAATCCCGCATCAAGAGGGATTTTTGCGCATTTTCCGCCATAAGTACGCTTGAGATAATAATCGTAGGTATAATAGCGTTTATTACTGTCGCTGTTCGGAAATGGATTGGTTTGCGATTGATTTGCTCTTTTCGGCATTATATCACTATATGTAACGGTATTCCGTTTTCATACTTAACGTCAAGCTCGCCCTGAATAAGAGGAAGAAGATAGTGTGCGCACTCATCCGTTATATGATTTCCGCGTTCGTTTATAAATTCATTCGGAACGCCTCTTACCATATTCGCTATCTGTGCAATATCCTTGTGAGATATTTCCGTAGTATATGGTGTATCGCTTACTCTCTCAATCGTCATCATACGGCGTGTTACTCCCTCGCTTGCGGCCCTGACTGCCTCACGTCCGACGCGAACCGACTCCGAAATATCCGTTTTCGACGCGATATGTGCTGCACATCTCTGAACTATATTAAGCTCGACAGAGCGAACCTTACATCCTATTTCAGCCTTAATAGCGTGCTCGAGCGCCTTTCCGGTGCCTGACAGTTGCTTGTGACCGAAAACGTCCGTAGACGCTATTCCGAATCCTTCGCAAACATATGTACCGTCCGCAAATCTGATTCCCTCGGATACAGCCACAACAATGTTCGGGTGCACAGCGAGCGCGGAACGAAGATCCTCAAAAAACTCCTCCTTATTGAACGCCCTCTCGGGGAGGTATATAAGGTCGGGGACATCTCCGCCAAACGCTTTCGCAATACCCGACGAAGCCGTAAGCCAGCCTGCATCACGCCCCATAATTTCGATAACCGTAACGGCGGGTGTTGTATAAACCGCGCAGTCGCGAATACACTCTGCCACAGTCGTTGCAATGTACTTTGCCGCAGAGGCAAATCCTGGTGTGTGATCCGTTCCGACAAGGTCATTGTCTATCGTTTTCGGAACACCTATGACTCTCATCTCATAGTCGCAGCTTTTTGTGTATTCGGAAAGCTTTGCAACGGTATCCATAGAGTCGTTTCCTCCGATATAGAAGAAATATCTGATATTATATTTTTTGAATATTTCTATAAGTCTTTCATAGGTTTCAGCATCATCCTCGATTTTCGGAAGCTTTCTTCTGCATGAGCCGAGAGCCGCCGCGGGAGTTTGCTCAAGAATGTCTATCTTGTTTGCATCCGCAAAAAGATCCGAAAGATTGACGATATCCTCACGGAGCAAGCCGTCGATGCCGTTTCTCATTCCGTAAAGAGTTCCTATCGAACCGTCGTGAACATTTTCGAGAACGCCTCTCACAACTCCGGCAAGAGTTGCGTTTATTGCGGCGGTCGGTCCGCCGGACTGTCCCACTATCGCATTTCCAACAAGCTTTTTCATAACTTTCTCCTTAAAATTTTATTTCAAAAATCCGTTGACGATCTGCTCCTCGGCTTCAGCCTCGGTAAGTCCGAGCGTCATAAGCTTTATTATCTGCTCACCTGCTATCTTTCCGATAGCCGCTTCATGCACCAAGGACGCATTTATATCGTTTGCCGTTATCTCCGGAACTGCTCTTACGGACGCCCCGTCCATAATAATCGCATCACATTCGGTATGTCCATAGCAAGCGTTGTTTCCGTTTATTTTCGAAAGGAACACCTGGGACGACTTGTCCTTGGCAACGGAACGGGATATTACGTTAGTGCTTGATCCCTCACCGTTAAGATCCACGTTAAATACCGTTTTGGCAAACTGCTTTCCGTGTGTCATTATCTTTTCCTTGATAACAAGAGTAGCTTCCTTGCCGAGAGTTGCAACGGTAGAACGCACCGTGGAATCTATTCCCTTTATCTGCGTTGTTTCCATTTCAAGGTATCCACCCTCGTCGATATCTATAATAGTTGAGGGATTCATAATATTTCCGCCCTCTCCCTCTTCCTCACCGTAGTGACGCTCGACATATCTTACACGTGCGCCGCGTGATACGTGAAATGAGTGTATTCCGTCGTGAGCCGAATCCTGATCTCCGCAGTTATGAATTCCGCATCCGGCGATAATCGTTACATCTGCGTCCTCTCCGATATAGAAATCGTTATAAACAAGATCCTTAAGACCGCTTTCGCTGATGATTACGGGAATATGAACGCTCTCGTTCTTTGTGCCGGGCTTGATAAAGATATCTATTCCGAGCTTGTCCGTTTTGGTCACGATATCAATATTGGCTGTGGTTCTTCTTCCCGCGCCCTGACCGTTCTCTCGGATATTATATGCGCCCTCCGGCACATCGTGGAGGTCGGCTATCTGTTCAAGTAAATTCTTTTTTATCTGGTCCATACCTCTGCCTCCTTAAATATTTTCCGTAAGAACGGAGCACGCAGCTCCCGAGCCAAGAACGCTCGGCATTATCTCATCCTTTGAGCCGCTTTCCTTTATCTGTCCGTCGGCGATAACTATTATTCTGTCCGCAATATTGAGAATTCTCTCCTGATGCGAAATAATAAGTATCGAACCGTGAGTTTTTTCATGCATTCTTTCAAACACCTTAATAAGATTGTTAAAGCTCCACAGATCAATTCCCGCCTCCGGCTCGTCAAACACGGAAAGCCTTGTAGAGCGTGCAATAATAAGCGCAATCTCTATTCTTTTAAGCTCGCCTCCCGAAAGGCTCGCATTCACCTCACGGTTAATATAATCACGTGCGCAGAGTCCGACCTCCGAAAGATATTCGCAAGCCTCCCCGACGCTGATGTCCTTACCTGCGGCAAGGGTTATAAGATCCTTTACGGTTAAGCCCTTGAATCTGACAGGCTGCTGAAAGGCAAAGCTTATTCCCGCACGCGCGCGGTCGGTTACCGACATATCGGTAATATCCTTGCCGTCGAAGAATATACGTCCGCCCGTAGGCTTATATATACCTGCGATTATTTTCGCAAGTGTGGACTTTCCGCCTCCGTTAGGACCCGTTACAGCCACAAACCTTTCATCTATTTTAAGATTTATATTTTTAAGAATTTCCTTGTTTTTTCCGTCCTCGTCGAGAACGCTGTAGGAAATGTTTTTAAGCTCCAGCATTTTTTCTCCTTTCTGCCGAATAATATATATAAATTAATTGTTGACATTTTTTGCGTGTAACTTCACATTCACATTATATTATACCATATTTTGCGTACTTTGTCTACACATTTTATATCTGTTTTTTATCATTTTGTTGTGTGATTTTTTATGAACGTTGTTCGTAAAAAAATCTCGAAAAATCAACAAAAATTGAACATTTTGTTATTGACAACGAATATTTTTTTTGCTATAATTATGCCAACATAAGAGCAATCTTATAATCACATTTTCTAAGGAGAAAATTTATGAAAAAGACAGCAAGAATTTTAGTAGTAGTTATGATGATCGCGATCCTCGCAACTTCTCTCGTTTCCTGCTCGAAGATTCTTAACGGCAGCTACACAAACGACTCGCTCGGAAGCACGACCTATACCTTCAGCGGAAAGAACTTCACAAAGGTATACAAGGCAAGCGTATTGGGTGCCGATGTAAGCAAGACAGTAGAGGGTACCTACGAGATCAAAGAAGATCCCGATAACTCCGACGCTCTCGTAATTGTTTTCACAACCACTGATGACAATGAAACAAAGACAGAAACATTGTCATTCGCAGAGGGTGAGGAAAACGGAGAAAAGTACATCAAAATTTCCGGTATAAAGTATACAAAGGAATAATAACACAAAAATTAATCCCTCGCGGTTGACCGCGAGGGATTTTTTATATAAGAGAAATATTATACGGAGTTGCCTGATAAACGTAATAGTTCAGCCAATTGGAATAAATCAGAGAAGTTGTCGAATACCAATTCGGATTTATCTCGGTCATAGAGTCATCCGTAAAATAATTTTTTGGCGGTTCTATCGGCAGTCCCTTAGCAATATCGCGCAGATACTCGGTCTTAAGCGTCTCCTTGCTGTATTCGAGGTGTCCCATAAAATACACCTCCCTGCCGTTACGTGAACGCAATATCGACGCACCGACCTCATCGCTTCTCGCAAGCGTAACAATGTCGTCGATTTTAGCAAGCTCAAGCTCGCTTATCTCCGTGTGCCTTGAATGAGGAATGTTTATAAGCTTGTCCGTACCCTTAAGGAGCGGATCGTAGCGCATAGTCTTTTCGTTCGGAAATATACCGAATACCTTTTTGTCAAGCTCTCGCTTTTGCAGACCGTAATAATAATGAAGAGCCGCCTGTGCCCCCCAGCATATAAAGAGCGCGCTCTGTACATTGGTGCGTGCGAAATCAAATATTTCCGTCAGCTCGTTCCAATATTTCACGTCCTCAAACGGAATAGTTTCCACGGGAGCCCCCGTAATTATCATTCCGTCAAAGCGTTTGCTGCGCACCTCACCGAAGCCCTTATAAAACCTCTGCATATGAGATGCAGGCGTATGTGTTCCGACATAGCTCTCGGTTGTAAGGAACGTGACTCTTACCTGTAAGGGAGTGTTGGAGAGCATTCTGAGAAGCTGCGTTTCCGTTTCTATCTTTGTCGGCATCAGATTAAGTATCGCTATCTCAATGGGGCGTATGTCCTGACGCTCAGCGCGTATCTCGTTCATCACAAAAATATTTTCCGATTCAAGCACCGAATATGCTGGTATATCGTGAGGAATTATTATCGGCATCTCTTTTCTCCTTTCGCAGGCTTAAATATTTAATATATCAAATTTCCGCAAGTGCACCCTCAAGGTCGGCAATAATATCATCGGCGTTTTCTATTCCGACAGACAGACGGATAAGGTTATCCGCAATTCCTATCTTCTCAAGATCGGCACTCGACAGCTGACGGTGCGTTGTGGAAGCGGGATGAAGAACGCATGAACGAACGTCAGCAACATGTGTAACTATCGCTATCATTTTCATTCCCTCCATTACAGCAGACGCCTTCTCCGCTCCGCCGCGGACTCCGAAGCTGAGCATACCGCCCTGACCGAGAGGCATATACTTCTGCGCCAATGCGTGATAAGGGCTGGATTCAAGAGACGGATGCTTTACCCACTCAACCTTGGGATGATTTTCAAGGAATTTTGCGACCTTTGCCGCATTTTCGCTGTGTCTTTCCATACGCAATGCAAGTGTCTCCATTCCGAGATTTGTCAGGAAAGCATTTTCGGGGCTCATTATAGCGCCGAGGTCACGCATCATCTGAACTCTGCATTTTGTTCCGAACGCAGCCGCACCGAGAGCGGAATAAACAAGTCCGTGATAACTCTCGTCGGGAGCGTTAAATTCGGGGTATCTGTCACTTGCGGCAAAATCAAAGTTTCCGCAGTCAATAACGCAGCCGCCGAGGGCTACGGCATGACCGTCAAGATATTTGGAAGAGGAATAAACTATAACGTTAGCTCCGAAATCGCGGGGCTTGCAAAGCACGGGCGTAACGAGAGTATTATCAACCATAAAGAGCACTCCGTGGCGCTTAGCTATTCTCGAAATCTTATCAAAATCAAGAACAACGATTGTGGGATTCGATATAGTCTCCGCAAATATAACCTTTGTATGCTCATCGACAAGAGAGTCTATGCTCTCCTCGCTATCATCGGGATTGAAGAATCTGACCTCAATACCGTACTTTTTAAGAGTTACGGAGAAAAGATTGAACGTTCCGCCGTATATTGCATCACTCGATACGATATTATCACCGGCATTGCAAACATTAAGCACGGCGAGAAGTGTAGCACTCATACCCGATGCGCAGGCAATACCGACACTGCCGCCGTCAAGCATAGCAAGCTTGTTTTCAAATGCGGATACCGTAGGGTTACCTATTCTCGAATAAAAATATCCGTCGGTCTTGAGATCGAAAAGGTCAGCCATATCTCTTGCCTTTTCATAGTAAAACGTTGTGCTTTGTGCAATGGGCACAACTCTCGGTTCACCGCTTTCGGGAGCATATGCTCCCTGCACGCATATTGTATCAAGCTGTTTATTATTCATAATATACATCACCTTTCGATAAAAATCTATCCGAGGATAATTTTAGCACATTTTTTATTTTGTGTCAATAAAACTGTTGTATAATTAATATTTTTGTGATAAAATATAATCAGAAAACCAAGAAGGAGGCGATTTTTGTGACCTTATGCGAAAGCTGTGTTTATTATGACTGGGACGATGACTATGAGGATAACATATGCACCGTCAATCTCGACGAGGACGACCTTGTCCGTTTTTCTCAAAGCGGAGGAAGAAAATGCCCCTACTACAAGTATTACGACGAATATAAATCCGTTCATAAACAAATTTAATCCAAGCACCGTCTCGGCAATATCGCCGAGACGGTTTCTGT
>CAZHPZ010000017.1:0-24967 GCA_964534905.1 uncultured Lachnospiraceae bacterium
TGGTGCAGATGAAGGGACTTGAACCCATATGAAACTGCTTTCACTGGAACCTGAATCCAGCGCGTCTGCCAATTCCGCCACATCTGCATAACACCGATATTGTACCATTATTTTGCACAAAAGTCAAGTCCTTATTCGAAAAAAACTGCGTATCCAAGCACATTCCTCACGGTTGATGGCTCCGAAAAGTCTAATAAACACAAAATAGAGTACTATACTCAATGCGATTTGAAGAAAAAGCCCGAAGCCGACTGCTCCTCCGACTGCGGAGCCGATGAAAACACCGAGAAGAACGGATATTGCAGGACGTAAAAACCATTTGTCGAGCCTTATTTTTATTCCCGTCACCCTGACGAGCTTAAGGACGCTCAGGCTTGCGTTGAACACCTCGCTTATCATAATGAGCATAATATAGCCGTAAATCCCCATTTTAGGTATGAGAATCCACACCATAACGAGCGAGCAGAGTGTATCAATGATGTTTACGTTCATTGTATAAAGCTGCTCTCCGAGTCCCTTTAGCATTGAATCGACCGTTGTATCAAGGTACATTATCGGCACGATGTGCGAAAGTATGCGGATATATTTTGCCGCATCCGCGCTTGAATATATCTCTTCTCCGAGGCCGTCGGCGAAAAAAATCATTATTCCCGCCGCTCCCGTGGCAAACACGAGTGCGAGATGGCAGACACGGGAGGCGACGTAGCGTATTTCTTCCTTATTATTTTGAATTTTCAACTCGGCAAGCTCGGGAATGAGCAGCCCCGAAAATGATTGAATAAGAGCTGCCGGGAGCAGGACGAGCGGCATTACCATTGCCTGAAGCGTTCCGTAGGCGGCGAGAGACTGCGCACGGTTGGCTCCGCTTTTTTCAATGCCTATCGGAATGAGGGTGTGCTCGAGAGTCAGCAGAGCGGAACGAAAGTAGGTTGAAAATGCGAGGGGAAGTGCAATGGAGAGCATTTTTCTTGTCATTCTTCGCTCGTTTATCTTTTTTTCGCTTTCTTTTTTCTTGCTTTTTTTGTTACGGTCGAAAACGAAAAGAAGGAGGGATATTGTAAACGAAAGCATTTCGGCGAGCGCGCCGCCGAGAACGAGTGCCGTGCAGGCTGATTCTATATCGTTCCCGAAAAATATATCGAGCAGGACAACGCAAAATCCGAGTCGTGCAAGCTGCTCTGCCATTTGCACCGCCGCATTTTTATATACTCTGCGAACTGCGGTGAAATATCCGTTAAAGCACGAGCCGAGCGATATGAGCGGCAGGGTTGCACCGCACAGGCGCAGAGGCTTCACCGTGCGTGCGTCACCGAGAACCGTGACACCGAGTATTTCGGATAGAGAGAGCAGTGCGACAGAGGATAAAATACCGAAGAAAAGAGCGTAGCAGATACATTTTTTCATTGCCGCCCTTACTCCCGTCTCGCTTTCTTCACCGAGAGCGTCGGAGACAAGACGTGTGGTTGTCAGATTTATGCCCGAGAGGGCAAGGGTAAGCGCAAATGAATATACGCTGCCGAGCAGCGTGTACAGACCGAGCGCCTCGGCTCCGATCTTTTTGGATATGTAGGAATTGAATATTACGGAAAGTCCGCGCAGAGCGAGCGTGACCGCAGTCATAAGGGCGCCGCTTGCAAGATATTTCTTCAGCCTTGACATTTTGATCCTCTTTGCATTTTTGTAAATTATATGCCGACAGCTCTCTTAATATACGTAGAAAAAGGGGCGAGAGCACTTGCCGTTTATAATTTATATATTGACATATCGATGGCGGTGTGATAGAATTGACGTACAATCTTATGTATAGATAGGAATGGAAAATATATGAAGGACACAGTAAAAATAGACAGAAAAAATTGCAGAGTGGTCGCTCACAGAGGAGCCAGCTCGCTTGAAAGAGAAAATTCGCTGGCGGCGTTTGTGGCAGCGGGAAACCGCTCGTATTACGGTATAGAAACCGACATTCATCCGACTCTCGACGGAAAGCTTGTGATAATTCACGACGAAAACACCGGCAGAGTCGCATTCGAGGACGTAAACGTCGAAAAATGCACCTATGAAGAATTAAAGAGCGTTCGCCTCAAGGATCTTGACGGAGGTGAGAGAAACGATCTCTGTCTGCCTCTGCTTGAGGAATATCTTCACGTTGCGCGTGATTATGCCAAGCATTGCTTTATTGAGCTTAAGGGAGAGTTTTCAAGGGAGCATATAGTGCTTGCCGTTAACACGGTAAAAGAGCATTATTCGCTTGACAATGTGACGTTTATTTCCTTTGAGCTTAGCAATCTTGTGTTTCTCAGGGAGCTTTTGCCCGAGCAGTCGATTCAGTATCTGACCGTGGATATCAATGAGGACATCTTCAATACGCTGAAGCGCTATTCGCTCGGTCTGGACGTGCTTCACTGTGCTCTGAACGCGGAGTGGGTACAGAGACTTCACGCCGAAAATATAGAGATAAACTGTTGGACGGTGGATGAGGCGACTGACGCAAGCGCGCTTGTCGAAATGGGGGTTGATTTCATTACCTCAAATCGCCTTGAATGAGGGAAAGTGCTCGTCACTGATGTAAATTCTCGCTATCCGAGAGTCATTCTTCTTTTCTGATGTGGATTTTTTACACTCGGAATGATAGAATTTTGTTACCGAGAGGTAGAAAGGAGAACAGTTATGGAAAAGAAAACTATAGGAAAATTTATATCCGCACTTAGGCGCGCAAGCGGTATGACGCAGAGGGAGCTTGGAGAGAAGCTTTTCGTTTCGGACAAAACGATCAGCCGTTGGGAATGCGACGAGTCCGTTCCGGATCTTGCACTTATTCCGCTTATTGCCGAGATATTCGGAATAAGCACCGACGAGCTTTTGCGAGGAGAACGCAATTCAAGCACGGATGCGGATTCCGAAAAATGCGAGCGAAACAGACAAAGCTCGGAGCGTAAGATGAGGCTTATGCTGAGCAACAGAAAAAAGAAGTACAAAAATCAACTGCTTGCTTCCGTGGGCATATCACTCATCGGACTGCTTGCGGCGATAATGATAGATCTTGCATTCAGCAAGGGACTTATTGCCTTTTGCGTGTCGGGCGCACTGTTTATAATCGGCGAATTGCTTGCGGTCGGATTTTCGGCAAATGCGACGGTGGAGCTTACCGACGATGACACGTGCTCCGACGATATAGACCGATATAATAATGAGGTCAAGAGATACGCATTGGTACTGACTCTGCTCAATATATGCCTCGTTGCGTTTTGTCTGCCTCTTGTTACGGTTATAGACGGCAGAAACTTCGGGCTTCTGTTCGGATCATGGCTTGGTTTCGGTTCGGTTTTTACCTTTGTTGCCGCTGTCTTGTGTTATTCCGCTTATATCTTTTTGCTTAAGGGCAGAGTGTTCAAGCTTACGGAGCGTGAGGCACATATTTTGAAATGCGTTCGGAGAGTGTATGCAAAATGTTTTTGCGTGGGCTTGTGTGTGGCAATTTTGCTTGGTGTGGGAATCGGTGCTTGGAATAACCTGATAGGATTTGAGTCTCTGATCAAGGAGCAGGTATTCTATAATGCTGATGATTTCAGAACACAGATGCGTATCGATTATAAAAATTGGTATAATGAGGGCTATTCAAGAGGGGATAGCGAGCTTCCGAGTAACGATTACGGCAAGGTATCGAAAACGGTGTACGGTAAGGACGGAGAGTATCTATTTGAGTTCTATTACCATCCGCAGCTCTATCACAGCATAGAATTTACGGAGAGTGCCTCGGACAAAATGCCGGTAAGAGTTGTCACTCTTGACGCATATTATGATGCGTGCGATGTATTTGATACGGTGAATATAATTTTGCTTGCACTTTTGGTCTGTGATCCCATCGTGTGCGTAGTGATTTATATAAACAAGCTGAATAAGATCAGATCAAAGGAAGAATAATTCCGAAATCCGCCCGAGAGGGCGGATTTCTTTGCGTTTTACGCCCCTCAAAATCAAGATAATATGAGTTTTATTAACATTTATGTCGATATATGGACAAAATTTAGACATATTTTGTTGATATACTTTTCGTGTTTAATCAATTGGAGGACGTTAGATGAACGATATAAAATCAACGATAGCCAAAAATATAACAGAGCTTCGAAAGATAAACAATATGACTCAGCTGGAGCTTGCCGAAAAATTGAATTATTCCGACAAGGCGGTTTCAAAGTGGGAGAGGGGCGCGTCGATTCCCGATATTTCGGTCTTGGTTGAAATTGCCGACCTTTTCTCTGTGTCACTTGATTACATAGTCAGAGACGACCACGACAGACACGAGGCACTCACGGATACCGAAAAGGATCTCAAGGCGAGAGCTGTGCTTGCAAACAGACGTACGCATCTTGCCATAATGGGACTTGCTCTGCAGCTCGTATTTTTTATTGCTACGATAGCCTCTATCGTGATATCTCTGTGTGCTCCGAGCTCCGTGTTTAAATGGATTTGCTTTTTGTATGCGGTACCGGTTGCCTCGATCATATGGCTCGTATTTAACAGCATTTGGTTTAATCCGAGGCTGAATTATCTCATCGTGTCCGTTCTTATGTGGTCGACCTTTGCGTCCATCCACCTTTCAATGCTTGCATGCGGCATTAATTTTTATCATATATATCTTATAGGTCTTCCCGGAGAAACGGTTATAATTCTTTGGTCAATACTTAACAGAAACAGAAAAAAGCCTTGATATTCAAGGCTTTTTTCTTTTACTCTACCGACAGTAGAGCTCTCTACCTCACCACTCTACCGTAGAGTTCTTCGGTATAGACTCTATTTTGAGGAAAGTAGGTTGATTATGGGAGACTCATTTGATACAATAATCACATAATTCGTGAAAGGAGATTCGTATGAACATTCTTTACAGCGGCGACGCGAATATTGCGGACGGAGTCTTTTTGTCGGCACTGTCGATTGCGAAGCATAATTCGGACGAGTTGAATATTTATATTCTTACCGCCTCGCTTATGTATGAGGGAGAGGAAAGGCGGGCGCTTGAGGCGTCCTTTGCCGAAGAGCTTGAAGCCTACCTTTTGAGGTACAACGATAAGGTGCGTGTCAGGCTGATAGATATCAGCGAAAAATTTGCCCGTGAGATACCGAGGGCGAATATAAACACGAGGTTTACGCCGTTCTGTATGCTCAGGCTATTTGCCGATTCGGTGGAGGATTTACCGAATAAGATACTTTATCTTGACAACGACGTGCTTTGCCGAGGTGATATTTCGGGGCTTTACGATACCGATATAGAAAACGCCTCGCTTGCGGGAGTGCTTGATAATTACGGCTCGCATTTCTTCAGACAGAAATTTTACAGGCGGGATTATCTGAATTCCGGAGTGCTCTTGCTCAATATGAAGAAAATACGAGAGAACGGTCTGTTTCGCCGAGCACGTGAGATGTGCGTGAGCAAAAAAATGTTTATGCCCGACCAGTCGGCGCTCAATAAGCTTTGCACGGACAAAATTATTTGCCCGAGACGCTATAACGAGCAGAGAAGACTCAGAGATAACACCGTGCTTCAGCATTTCACAACGAGCTTTCGCCTGTTTCCGTATTTCCATTCGGTAACGGTAAAGCCGTGGCAGGAGGAGAAAATGCACCGAATTCTCGGGCTTTATGAATACGACGACCTGCTTTCCGAATATTTTAGCATTAAAAACCAGACGATATCCAAAGGAGAAAACAACCTATGACAAATGCAAAAAATCTTAAAAATACCGAAAACCGTGAAATTCCGATTTTCTTTTCCATTGACGATTCATACGCACCCTATCTTGCGGTCGCGCTTTCATCTGCTATAAAAAACAGCTCACCCGACCGCTCCTACCGTGCAATAGTGCTTTATAACGAGCTGAACGAGGAAAATCAGCGCAGACTCTCAATGCTTGAGAAACCTAATTTCAGCATAGAGTTCTATAAAATGGACAGAGGACTTGAAACGATAACGGACAGATCGTCCAATTATCTTCGTTGTGATTATTTTACTCTTACCATATATTTCAGACTCTTTATTCCCGCAATGTTCCCCGAGCTTGACAAAGCAATATATATAGACAGCGATATCGTTGTTCTCGGCGATCTTGCGGAGCTTTACGACATTGAGCTCGGCGATAACTATATAGCCGCATGCAACGACAAGAGCGTTCTTGACGTTCCCGAGCTTGCTCACTATATGGAGGATTGCATCGGAGTCAGCCGCTATGAGTATATCAATTCGGGCGTGCTTCTTATGAATCTTGCCGCTTTGCGTGAAAAGAAATTCGACGAGCATTTTCTTGACTTGCTTAATACATATCATTTTGACAGTATTGCACCCGATCAGGACTATATCAATGCGATATGCAACGGAAAGATACATTATCTTGACGAAAGATGGGACGCTATGCCCAACGATCAAAAGCCCGAGCTTGATAATGTAAAGCTGATACATTACAATCTTTTCTCAAAGCCCTGGTGCTACGACGGAGTTCAGTATGGCGAGTATTTCTGGAAATATGCCGCAGATGCGGGATATCTCAGTGAGGCCGTCGAGCATAAGAATAATTATTCGGACGAAAAGAAGAAAAATGATTCGGAGTGCTTGGGAGCTATTATCGCAAACGGTGAGAAATTCTGTTATAACGATGTGACATTTAAAAAGGTTTACGAAAGAGGAGTAAAGGTCAGATTATGATAATCGGCGAAAACAGACGTGCTGTTATCGACAATATCAAAGCAAATGCCGAGGCGGGGAATTTTTACGCCAAGGTTGAGATGGGCGATCCCTGCCTCTCTCCCGATGAGGAGAGAAAAATAGCAAACGGATATCTTGCACGGCGCGGCGGATTTGAATATCGCTTTAAGCGCTTTTTCGCAAGACTTATGACGAGCGTCGCAACCGGTCTTGTCAATAAAAATACGGAAATCGTCGGCGAGATAGACGGAGATGTTCTCCGTAGCGGCGTGATAGTTACAAGCAATCATTTTTCACCGATGGAGAATACGGCGGTGAGATACTTTTTGCGTAAGAACGGAGTCAAGCACCTGAATATAGTGAGTCAGGTCACGAATTTCGCAATGCCGGGTGTGATTGGATTTCTTATGAATTATGCCGATACGATACCCCTTGTTTGTACCCCGAGATATATGGCAGGGGACCTTGTGGGCGTTTTGCGTGAAAAGACCGATGCACACGAGGCGGTGCTTATCTATCCCGAGCAGGAGATGTGGTTCAATTACAGAAAGCCCCGCCCTCCAAAGGACGGAGCGTATCATTTCGCTGCCAAACTCGGCTGTCCGATAGTTTCTCTGTTTGTCGAGCAGGTGGATCTTGACGAGAAGGATACGGATGAGTTCCGTAAGGTAAAATACAGGGTGCACGCCCTCGGCGTCATATATCCCGACAAGAGCCTGAGCCTGCGTGAAAACAGGGATGAGATGTGCCGTAAGGATTACGAGCTGAAATGTGCGGCTTACGAGAGGGCTTACGGTAAAAAACTCTCTTATGAGTTTGAAAACGACGATATTGCAGGGTGGATATATGAAGAAACGTGACGAAGTAAGATATTACTCAAGCGAATCCGATGATTTCTTTCAGGTTGGTGAGCATTATAAGCTTGAGGACGGTTACCGATATATTCAAACGGGATTTTTCGAAAAGCTTTGGTCGACTCTGCTTTATTATATTGCATTGCCTGTGTCAAGCGTTTATTGCAGACTGTTTTTACATGTAAAATTTGTCGGACGAAAAAAGCTGAGAGAGCAGAGGGGCGGATTTTTCATTTACGGAAATCACACGCAACCGATAGGGGACGTGTTTGATCCCGCAATAGCCTGCTCTCCGCGCAGAATATATACCGTGGTGAGCGTTGCGAATATGCATTTGCCGGGTATCGGAGGACTTTTGCGTCCTCTCGGCGCACTTCCGCTCCCGGATACGCTCTCTCTTACAAAGAAATTCAACCTTGCTATAAAGAAAAGGATAGACGACGGTCATCCCGTTGTGATATATCCCGAGGCTCATCTTTGGGAATATTACTCGGGAATACGTGACTTTTCCGAGGCGTCGTTTACCTATCCCGTTTCCCTTGACGTGCCCGTGTATACGCTTACTCTGACTTATCAGAAAAGGAAGAACGGTAAAAAGCCGGGCATTACGGCTTTTGTAGACGGTCCCTTTCTCGGAGTGGGTGAGAGCAGACATGAAAAAATGCTTGACCTGAGAGACAAGGTGCATACCGCTATGAGCGAGCGTGCCGAAAAATATACGGACTGCGAATATATAAAATACGTAAGGAAAAGCGAATAAAAAAGGTTATGCGCGAGAGCGCATAACCTTTTTTTGCTATTTCAGATATTTGTATATTTTGACTCTGTCTCTGATTTTGGCAAAATACAGAGTTATCAGCTTGCTTACAGCAATGTCGTACATAACGAAAGCGAGAATTCCGAGGATATAGGTGAATGTGAGCAGTGCACCGCCCTCAAACTCATCTGGTACGAAAATCTTTATAAGCAGGAACATAAGTATGAGTGCGGCATTTCCGACCGCAAGCTTGATTATCCATCGGAGCAGTGCGGAATTTATCCGTTCGACGTACGATTTTATTATGGGGTAGAAGCCCATAAAGCAAGCGTAGAATATAGCGGGTGTCTTTTGCGGAAGCATGAGCAACGAAAGTATTGATGTCGCCGCGTATGTCAGCCAAGCATAAGAGTATCCCATTTCTATAACTATTATGACCACGAGCAGAGAGGTCACAGCGCTCATAGTGAGATCGAGTACCTCTATAATGCCTCCGAGATAGAGAATGATGACCGACAGAGCCGCAAGCACGCCTGCGATTACCGTCTTTTTGTCAAACGATGATTTTCTTCTTGCCATTTCATCACTTCCTATACCGTTAACAGCATCTTATCAGGTCTCCGCCCATGCATTCACAGCAACAGTCGGCGCATATGAGCGAGGTACAGCAGTCCATATCGCAGCAACCGTTTGACTGATAGGATCTGTAGGTGCCGTTTTGATGACTGCGTGCACGGAATGCATTTCGTGCGTTTTCGTACTCAATATTGCTCGGATCGAGATTGCACGCCATATCAAAGTATCTTTGAGCGTCTGCGTAGTAGCCCTTTTTGATCATTACACATGCGTAAAGATAATTCCATTCGGCGCCTCTTTTGTCCGTAGGCGTCGACATCAGCATCTGCTCCGCCTCAAATATGCTTCCCATATTTATGAACTGACGTACTCTTGTGTAAAATTCGCTGCTTGAGGATGAGGCATCGGGATTGAATCCGGAGCCTGCGTTACCTCTTTGCGACGAATTTCCGCTTCTTATTTTCTGGATCTCGTCATAGGCGACGTTTATCTCTTTCATTTTTTCGTTTGCAAGCTCGGCAAGATCGCTGTCCGCAAATTTGTCGGGATGATATTTCTTAACAAGGGCACGGTATGCGTCCTTTATCTCCTCGTCGCTTGCGTCTCGCGATACTCCGAGCACAACGTATGGATCTTTCATTTATTGTCTCCGTTTCTTATATCTTTATTAAGACCGTCGCATATGCGCTTAACGCTTCCGGGCATACCGAGGCACAAAATATTTTTGATGATTTCGCTTCTGTTTCTGTCCTCGTCCGCGTCGAGCAGGTCGAGTGCGTCAAGTGCCATTGAAAGCTCGGCTTCGAGCATGCTTGATATGGACAGAATATTATCGGGGGTGAATTCTTCTCCTCCGTAAAGTAGGACGAACGGATTGTAGCTTCCGCTCTTTTTATCCTTATTATAGTCGTCGAGCGCGTCCGCTATGTATATCCATCTGCCGATACGCTTGCCAACGCTCCTTGCGACTATGTGGCGTTCTCCTTCTATGCCGTGGGAGAGTATAGCCGCCATAATATCGCCGAAAATGTCGGCGGGGATATCGATTGACGCCACCTCGTCCGCTTCGACCTTGGAAAGTCTGCCGAGCCCGTCGGAGATAGCTTCGTCAAGCTCGGGAAGAGCATCAACTGATTTTTTATATGCTCCCGAGAGTACAAGCCTTGCCGCAGAGGCAAGAAACCGACGTGCGCCTCTCTCATCGCTTACGTCGTCCGCGAGCTTTTGAAAGGTGAGAATACCGCCCGCACATGCGCAAAATTCAAGCTGATCGTTCATCTTGACTGTGTTTACGGCATGCAGAGGATGACGGACGCATCTCTTCTTTTCGATTTCCACCTGCGTTCCTTCAATGCTCTCACGCAAAAGAACCAGAAAGGTCATATCATAGCTGAGCGTAAGGCAGGAAAGGCAGCCCGTGCATTTTCCCATGGAGTGGCAAAGACCGCAATATGTGGATCTGTAATATTCATATTCACGTATACGCATAGAGGGCTTATCAGCCAGAACGTATCCAAACACCGCAATGTTCCTCCGAGCAAAAATATTCCTATATTATATTACACCATAGTGAGAGATAATTGTAGATATAATTTGTAAATTTTTTGTTGTTGACAAGTATTTTATAATGTGATAAAATGTTTGTGAAAAAATACTTAAGGAGAAGCGAATGGCAGGCAAGCAGAAATGGAGCGTTGAACTGGAGGGAGCGGTGCACACTATCGAATACACCCCGAAAAGTCTCTTTGGCGGAGCAAAAATAAAAATAGACGAGAGCGTATATCCGCTTTATTCGGCAAAGCTCTTCGGAGCAAGCGAGGAAGCGTTTATGGTAGGAGGCGAAATGGCGTCTATCTCCATTGCGAAAAACAAAAGGGCAACCGTTAAGGTGGCGGGAGATATTATTTCCGAGATAAAATAATAATATAAAAGTGCGGAATCCTATAAATTCCGCACTTTTTTATTATTTGATTAAGGTCTGCCACCGGGGCCGTGACCTCCGCCACCGCCACCGGGCATACCGCCGCCTCCGCCCATCATACCGTTACCGGAGCCGTAGATATACTTGCTGAGTGTTATAGAGCCGAGGCTTGTGGCGTCCGAAATGTCTACGTTGTGACCGAAGCCGTTTTCGTCAAGTGCGCTTGACGTGCCGTTCATACAGATCGTGTAGGTGCTGCCGACCGAAAGTTCGGGAGCGGAGAACACGGCGCTGCTGAATGATTTGGTCGAGGTGAATGCGAGGATTGCGTGACCTTCCTCATCGCAAATGGATATAAGCGTTCCCGCAGATGCATATCCGTTAAATGTTACGAGAACGGAGCCCTGTGTTGCGTCGCTGAAGTTTTCCGCCATATCCGAGGAGCCGATTCCTATGACAAGACCGCCCGTTATCTTTCCCGAAACATCGTAGTCTATAGAGCCGTTTCCACCTGACGAGGGACCGTCGATGATCACAGTTCCTCCGCTTACCTCAAGCGTTCCGTTGGAATCAAGTCCGTCGCCCTCTATATGCATAATTATATATCCGCCGCTTATCACGAGCTTGCCGTCGCTGCTTGTGCTTCCGCCGAAGAAGAAATCATTGCCGGGTCTGCCGCCGACACCGCTGTTTTGATCGTTTCCGCCTGCTGCATTTATGCCGTCGTCGCTTGATGTGATGTCGATATTGCCGCCCGAAATGAGTATCTCCTTGCCCTCAAGTCCCTCATAGGACTTTTTTATTTTGATTGTGCCGCCTGTTATTTCGAGTGTGGTGTCGGAATGCACTCCGTCATCTCCGGTGGAAATAACAAAATCGCCTCCGCTGATGAGAATATCTCCGTTTGAATGTACCGCATCGTCGTCGGAGATGATGTTGAAGCTTCCGCCGCTTATTTTTATTCCGCTTCCGCCCTTGATTCCCTTGGAGCTTATTGAGGATGACGTCGCGGTGGTCTTTATTTCAAACGATCCGCCGTCAATGCCGATTATACCCTCCGCCTGTAAGGCGTCCTTGTATGCGGTCAGATGATATTCTCCGTCCTTTATATAAATATATCCCGCCTCGTCGGAGGAGTCCTCGGCTTCCCTCGTTGATTTCAGAGCGTCCGTTCCCGCATTCACCGTGATAACGGCACCCGTGATTCTGAGAGAATCCTTTCCGCAAATGCCCGATTTGACCGAATTTACGTTGATGTCACCGCCTGTTATATCCAAGGTATCCTTGGATACGATTCCGTGAGCGTAATTTCCGTTAACGGTAAGAGAACCGCCGCCGTTTATTACAAGATCGCTCTTTGAAAAGATTGCCGCGTCGGCGTTGTCGGTTTCACTTTCGGGATAGGTTGATGCGTCGGATAACGTGCTTGATGTTCCGTCTGCAAGAGTTATAGTGATCTTCTTTCCGCTTTTGATGTTGATGGCGGAGCCGCTCTTGCTCGTCAGCTCGACGCCCGAGAGCACGAGCTGAGCCTTGTTACCCTTTCCGCAGTCAACGGTGAGCGAGCCGTCGGCACAGGAGCCGCAAATGATATACGTGCCGCTCTCTCCGATATTTACGCTTGTTCCGTCGGCAACGGCGCCCTTGCCGTCGATTTTGGCACCGCTGTCCGAAAAGGTAATTTTGCATGCGGCGTCCTCGTCATAATCTCCCGAGAGGTCCTTGTCTCCGAAGCTTGTATCAACATCTCCCACATTGCTGCTCGGTACGTCGGTGTCCGACGGAGTATCGTCGTCCGTGCGGCAGGAGCATACCGAAAGCATGAGAAGTGCTAAAACAAGAGCTAAAGAAATTATCTTTTTTATCATAATCTATCCTCTCCCTCTGTTTTGAAGACGGTAATTTCAAGATTTCCGTTGCGAACACGGAGATCGTCAATAAATTCTCTTATGTCGTTCTCGTCCTTCATTTCGATTATGTAAGAGAGCTTGTACAGACTTCCCATATTTGCGTTTTTAACAGTTGTAAGCTTGTGTTTCTTTGTGTATCTTTCAAAGAGGTCGTCGAACGCACCCGTGAAATTAAGGTTTTCGGGCACTGTGATTCTAAGCTCCATAGCCTGCTCGTCGGGCGTCTTTACTTTTGAGAGCGCCGCAAATATGCCGCATGAGATGACGGTGAAGAGAAGTGCTACTGCCACACAGCCTGTTGCACAGGCAAGACCGGCACACATTGCGATAAATACGGAAAGGATATCTCTCGCCTTTCCGGGAACGGAACGAAATCTGACAAGGGAGAATGCACCCGCAACGGCAATTCCCGTTCCGATGCTGCCGTTTACCATAATGATAACGGTTTGAACGGCAAAGGGAAGCAGGATGAGCGTTGTGAAAAAGCTTTTGCTTATTCCGTTTTTGTAGGAAGACGCAAATGCGGTGAGAGCACCGCAGAAAAGTGCGATAAGCGCGGCGAAAAGATAAGTTGCGACGGTCATACCGTCCGCAAAAACACTGTCAAATAAGTTCATTATATTATACCTCGATTTCTTTCTTTTATGATGTTGTAATATGCGTTTGCGTATTTTGAAAAGCTGCTCGGATAAATGCCGAGCTCGGACAGAGCCTCGGCAAGCCATATCGGCATAGCTCCCGGAGTTTTTATCTCAAGTATATATTCTCCCCTCGGAACTATCGGTGTCCCCGTACCAATGCTTTCTTCCGTGGGAAAGGCACCCTCAAGATATCGGAGATTGCCGTCAACGGTCAGTCTCACGTCGGGATTGTCGCAGGAGAAGTAAGCCTCTCGCTCGCACATAATGCAAACGCTCGGCTCCGGGTGACCGTAATGGCACATAAGATAGTCTATCTCACGCATTATTTGCGAATCAAACGGAGCAATCCCGCTTTCAATGTATCGAAACGCTTCGCTATGTGTCATAGACACCCTGCGCTTGTAAACGACACCCTGATATTTCTTTTTTATTTCAAAAAACAGCTTTTTGTCATCGCTCGGCGCACCGTAGCTTCGTATACGCAGCTTTTCCTTGTACGATCGTGCGTCGATCGAGTTTCGTATCAGTAAAAAATCCGGTGTGTCAAGATAGAGCGAGCAGACCGTGCTTTTCCCGAATTTGTCGGGCAGAATCCTGTCGCCTATTCGGAGCATAAGCTCCTCAGCCTGCTTTTGCGTTATGCGGTATTTCTTTTCATAACGCTTGAATATCATTATATCCGCTATTTTTACCACCTCCGTACCTTTATTTTATCGTATTCTCTTAATATTGTAAATTATATAACTTAATTAATACTTAAAAAAACGTCATATGGACGAAAAAATTGAATTTAAGCATTTTTTAAGTATTTTATACTAAAATGGTACTTGTGAAAAGCTGACTTTTATATTATAATATTTATACGGAGTTTAAAAAGGAGTAAAATATGAACGTTTTGATAGTTGAGGACGAAAAGCGTCTTGCCGACGCGCTTTCTCATATACTGCTTGAGCAAAAATATATGGTTGACGTGGTTTATGACGGCGCAGACGGTCTTGAATACGGCGAAAGCGGAATTTACGATTGCATAATTCTTGACGTGATGCTTCCCTCAATGAACGGGTTTGAGGTATGCACGAGCCTGCGCAGAAAGAAGATAACGACTCCCGTGCTTATGCTCACCGCCAAGGATACGATCTCCGACAAGGTCACGGGACTTGACGCAGGGGCGGACGATTATATGACAAAGCCCTTTTCTCCCGAGGAGCTTCTCGCACGTTTGCGTGTCCTGACACGCCGCCGCGGAGAGGTAATACTTGACGAGATGAAATATGCGGACGTTACGCTTCACCTTGACAGCTCAAAGCTTTCATGCTCCGGAAGCGATAAGAGCATTCATCTTAATTTTAAGGAATGCGAGATGCTTAAGGCGTTTTTGGCAAAGCCGGAGATTATAATATCCAAGCAGGATCTTATTACCAAAATATGGGGCTATGATTCCGACGCGGGAGATAACAATGTAGAGGCTTATATATCGTTTCTCCGCAAAAAGCTTGCCTTTGTCGCATCGGAGGTGCACATTCTTTCTGTGAAAAAATTGGGATATAAATTGACCTGCAAGGAATAGGTAAACGTTATGTTAAAAAAGCTTAAGCTGAAATTCATTTTGAATAATATGCTGCTTGTCAGCGTGGTTCTTTTTACGGTCTTTTCTTCTCTTTGCCTGCTTAATTACGTGAGAGAGGAGAACAGAATAACAAACGCACTTGACGAAAATCTCATTTTGGCTAAGGATGGCAATCTTCCTATTTTGCCGATACTGCCGAACGATAACGATAATATTTCATACGATATTTCGTTTACCGTGCTCGTTGACGGGGATGGAAACACGGTTGCGCAGTCCGGAAGCGAGCTTTCCGATAAAACGCTTGAGAGAGCGGTCTCCCGTGCTTGGAGCTATGAATACGAAAGAGGAAATATAATGCCGCTCGGCTTGAGCTTTAAAAAGGCGGAAACCGAGAACGGAACGGTGATCGCGTTCGTGTCGAGGGAAAATCTCGATTCGAGAATGAAGGAAGTAATATTTCAGGCGTTGAGTGCCGGCGTTGTGAGCCTTTTGCTCTTCCTTTATATCAGTAACAGGCTTGCCGATATATCCATTGCCCCCGTTGAGGAGGCATGGAAGCAGCAGAAGCAGTTTTTGGCGGACGCATCCCATGACCTGAAAACCCCGATAACAGTCATACTTGCGAATAATAACATTATTGCGGCGCACAAGGACAGCACGGTCGAATCGCAGATGAAGTGGATAGAAAGCACGAGCGATGAGGCGGGAAGAATGCGTGACCTTGTGAATAATATGCTGGAGCTTGCGAAAAACGAGTCTATGAACGAGGAACTGAAATTCGGAGAGGTAAATATCAGCGACGCGGTCGAAAATGCGACGCTTCAGTTTGAGGTGGTTGCCTTTGAAAAGAATGTCACTATCGAAAGCAGCGTTCAGCCGAATATAATCGTAAAAACGCACCGCACAACATTTTCGAAGGTACTTGAAATACTTTTCGATAACGCAATAAAATACAGTGATGCGGGAAGTAACATCAATGTATCGCTGTATCAAGCCTCGAAAAAGGTGTACTTTACGATAAATAACAGCGGTGAGCCTATCAGCCGTGAGGACTTGCCCCATATTTTCGAGAGATTTTACCGTACCAATAAGGAGCGCGACGTCGGCGGTCACGGTCTCGGGCTTTCTCTTGCAAAGAAAAAATGCGAGCTTCTCGGAATCAAGATATCCGTAGAAAGCAACGCCGAGGACGGCACGACCTTTGCGCTTCAAATGAAAGCGAAGAAATAAAAAAACAGAGCTTAGCGCACATTGTATGCACTAAGCTCTTTTTATACTCAATCGGCTGTGCCGAGTAACTCTCAGGTTGGTTTTATATAAGATATCTATATGAAAACAACGTAAGCAGTTGTTTGAGAATTTGCCGAATTACTTTGCGTAATCAACGGCTCTGCTCTCCCTTATCAGATTTATCTTGATCTGACCGGGATATTTCATTTCGTCTTGGATCTTCGCCGCCATTTCACGTGCGATGAGCTTCATTCCCTCATCGTTGACCTGCTCGGGCTTGATCATTACGCGGACCTCACGTCCTGCCTGTATAGCGTACGCCTTGTCAACTCCCTCAAAGCTCGAAGCGATCTCCTCAAGCTTCTGAAGTCTCTTGATATAGTTTTCCATATCCTCACGGCGTGCACCGGGTCTTGCTGCGGAAACTGCGTCTGCAGCCTGAACAAGAATTGCCACAATGGTTTTCGGCTCAACGTCATTATGATGAGCCTCGATCGCGTGAACGACTTCTTTGCTTTCCTTGTACTTCTTTGCCGCATTAACACCGATCTCAACGTGTGAGCCCTCAACGTCGTGGGGGAACGCCTTACCAATATCGTGAAGAAGTCCCGCGCGGCGAGCGACTGTTGCGTCTACACCGAGCTCCTCAGCCATCATTCCCGCAAGGAATGCGACCTCTATCGAATGCTTAAGTACATTTTGTCCGTAGCTCGTACGGTAACGAAGACGTCCGAGCAGCTTAACAAGCTCGGGGTGGATTCCGTGAATGCCTACCTCAAAGGTTGCTCTCTCACCCGCCTGTTTAACGGAGGCCTCAACCTCCTTTTGCGCCTTTTCAACCATTTCCTCTATTCTTGCCGGATGTATACGTCCGTCGGAAATAAGCTTTTCAAGGGCTATTCTTGCCACCTCACGTCTTACGGGATCGAAACCCGAAATGGTGATTGCCTCGGGAGTATCGTCGATAATAAGTTCAACTCCCGTGAGCGTTTCGATCTTCTGGATATTTCTACCCTCACGGCCGATAATTCTTCCTTTCATTTCTTCGCTGGGAAGACTTACTGCGGAAATAGTCGCCTCGGACACGTGGTCCGCAGCGCAACGCTGAATTGCAAGGGAAAGGATGTTTCTTGCCTTTTCCTCCGATTCCTCCTTGAACTGTGTTTCAAGCTCGTCAAGTCTCTGGGCAAGCTCGTGCTTGACCTGAGATTCTACCTTTTCGATAAGCTGATCCTTTGCCTCGTTTACCGAAAGTCCGGATATTTCCTCAAGAACGGCGAGCTGCTTGTCAAGCGCTTCGTCGATCTGTGCACGCTGAGCGTCGGCTTCCTTGAGCTTTTTATCAAGCTGATCGTTCTTTCTCTCAAGCGATTCACTCTTCTTGTCAAGGTTTTCTTCCTTTTGAACCAATCTGCGTTCCGTTTTGGAGATCTCGCTTCTGCGCTCCTTAAGCTCGCGCTCGGATTCGTTCTTTTGGCGGAGAATTTCTTCCTTGGCTTCAATGAGAGCTTCCTTCTTCTTTGTTTCGGCTTCCTTTTCACCCTCGAGTACTATTCTCTTGGCTTCTTCCTCGGCAGAGCCTATCTTCGCTTCGGATATGTTCTTTCGGATGATTATTCCGGCAAAACAACCGACAGCAAGAGATACCACTGCCACAAGTACGTAGATCATACTACACCTCCTTTTTCATATTTAGTTCGAATGTATTCTAAAAAGTCTTGTCTGCCATTTTAGTTACCCCTATATTTTACACTCTTTTGCGGATATTGTCAAGATATTTTTGCAGTGTTAATATTTTTTTGTGCGGTTTTATCAATATTCGGTGAAGAAGATGGGGGGAGAGGGAGGGGTGAGGTACAGTCAAGATGCTCGAAAAAGTCGAAAGCCCTTGACATACGAGGAGATTTTTGTTATCATAGGGTTAGTATTTTAATGTTTGGAGTGTTGAATTATGCCGAGAGTTTCCGCCAAGGCGAACAAAAATATATATCAGAGGACAAGAGAGGAGCTTGAACTGTCCCGTGAGAGCGCGAGCGAGCTGCTTGAATGGATATCTCCCGAGAGAATAGAGAGGATAGAAAACGAGAAGTCGTCTCCGAATCCCGACGAGGTGCTCCAAATGGCCGATAAGTATAAGCTTCCGAGACTTTGCAATTATTATTGCGCAAATCAGTGCCCGATAGGGCAGGAGTATGTCCCCGAGGTCAAGACAAAGGAGCTTTCTCAAATAGTGCTTGAGATGCTTGCCTCGCTAAATTCTATGAATAAAAAGAAAGACCGTCTCATTGAGATCACCGCCGACGGCGAGATAGGGGACGACGAGATAGAGGATTTTATAAATATCCAGGAGGAACTTGAACGCATATCCGTGACTGTCGAAACGCTTCAGCTTTGGAGCGAGAGAATGCTTGCCAACGGTACTATCGACGCACAAAAATACCGTGAGTGCAAGGAAAAGAGAAAACGTATAATTTGAGGATCTTGCATAGGTAGTCCGAGATTTTTATATAAATCATAAATTGCCGTGACCGTTATATTCGGAAAGCGGCAATTTTTTAAAAGTGTAGAATGTTGACTTTTGTCGAAATTCGGAGTATAATGGTTTGATAATGATTTTAAGGAGTATCAATATGAGCGAAATAAATCCTGCTTCCAAGCCCTCAAGAAACGTATTTCTTGATATTTTCAGATTCCTTTTGAGCTTTATGGTTATATGTATACATCTTTCAGGTGAAACATATTCCGTATATCCTCTTTACCGACTTGCGGTGCCCGCATTTTTTATGATAAGCGGATATTTCCTTTACGCACCCGGGTGTGACGAAAGGAAGAGGGCGAGAGCGTTTACTCTGCGAAGTGCGAAATATATGATTATCGGAACTGCGTTTTATGCGGCGTTTGAGATAATTAACGCCATTCTCAGCGAAACGAGTCTCGGCTGGACGTTTACCACTTTGTTTTACGAGGGTAATAATTTTTTCTTTAGATTTTTTATTTGGAACGCACCCGTTCCGTATTATACAGTCGGTGCGCAGCTTTGGTTTCTTATCGCACTTTTCGTTGCGTCTCTTGTGCATCTTTTGCTTGTTTATATTGAAAAAACAGATCTTTACGGGATAATCGTTCCTGTCGGATTTATAATATATTTCTTTTTCAGTGGATTTATGTATTTTATTCAGCCCGAAACGGCGCTGAATGTAAGATATATGCGTAACGCGTGGTTCTTCGGACTTCCGAATATCGGGCTCGGATATCTTTCGGCACATATTAATTGGCACAAAAAGAGCTTTTATAAGTGGATATATCTTGTAATGGGCGTTATACTGTTCTTTTTGCAGGTTCCCGAGGCGTCGCTATATCCTCAAAACGCAAACCTTGAAATGTATCTGAGCGGTGTTGCGGCGGCATTGCTTCTTATTCAGTTTTTTGCCGGTATAAAAATGTCGTTCGGCGGCAGGTTTTACAGCTGGATAGGTAAGTCCGCTTCGTTTTACATATATATTTTGCATATGGGCGTTGCGGTAGTGCTTTCAAAGTATATAAAATTTGCCTCCACAATGCAAAAGTGCGTCGTGGTGTTCATTGTGTCGTTTGCGATATATGAAATAATATTTTTGCTTTCAAAGCTTGTCACGCATATGCGTAAAAAGGTGTGTAAAGCCCTGTGATAAAACATAAAAAACGGACTTCTTGAAAGTCCGTTTTTTATGTTTTGACAAAAAAAGGAAAAAGCACTGCAAAAAATGTTGACAAATGTAAAAATAGGGTGTAGAATGGAAGCAGTTACCGAAGTGTAACATAATAAATACTCCCGACCGCAAAAGCCGGGGGAGGAGGACATTATGAAACAATTAGACTTACCGAAAAAGAAAATTTCATTGGCTCAGGTGCTTGTGAATACGGCCATTTTCATTGTCGTGGCGATATTGACTCTGTCTCCGCTTATCACGATAGACCTCAGCAACAGTCAGCTGCGCCAAACCGTCAACGAGGGCATCGAAATGTTCAAGGACTCCGTCGAGGGACTTGAAAACTTTGAGGTCCCCGAAAAGGTCGACGTGACCATGGGCAAAACTCTTACGTCCGCAAAAATGATGATCAATTTCATTAACGTTTTCTTAGCCGACATAAGTGATAAGGAAAATTATACGGAAAAAGAGCTTGAATCACTTGCCAAGTCCGTCGAAGCATTGAATAATGCGCTTTCCACAGAGGAGGGAAGAGACGCACTTGTTATGAGCATAGCTCTCATAGGTCAGATAGTGACGTTCGAGCAGGAAGAGAGCGACGCGGAGGACGGCTCCGAGAGCGAAAGCGCGACTGTGGATCCGAACAGTATAACTGCGTATGTAGTGATCCTCGTGATCAGAGGGTTGATTTTGTTCTTTATGGTGCTCCTCGTGCTTATCTATCCCCCTATACTCGGCATTTTTGCCTTGATTACGCTTATCAGAGCGCTGACACACCTTAAAAATCCCGAGCGAGTCGTCGCTAAGGTGTCCTCGGTCACAGGCGTTGAGGGACTCTCACTTGCTGTAATGCTTATGTATATGATATGTCCCTTTGTCGGATTTGAATTCGGTATAGGACTAAAACTTATCGTGGCGCTTGCATGCCTTTCGATCCTTGTCAATATTTGTGCGTCAAGACTTCGTACATATTCTTCTCTTGATTTCAAGTGCATCAATATCGTTCAGGGAACGGCACTTGCCGAGGCGGTCGCATTCGTGATCTTCTTCACCAACTCGCTCAAGGCGGGCATCCTTAACGAATTCGTTAACGATATATCCGATTATCTTATCGAGCTTGAGGTTCAGACAGATCTGATAAATGCGGCACAGGCACTCCTTAACCGTAATTACACGGCATTTTCTCCGAGTAAGATATATTATCTTGATATGGCTTTGATATTTGTATACGCTATGTTTGTTGCCGGTGCGGCTATGAGCCTTGCTGCCGTGTTGGTAAGAAACCTGACTCTTACAAAGACAAAGTTCAGAGATATGAGAGGCATAACGTATACCGGTGTTCTTCTCCTTGTTACCTCTGCTCTTCCTATTGTTGTAAGCAAGCTTCAAAACGCTATTTACTATACAATTGACGATAGCGGAGTTGTGTCGATAGAGTCGAGAGAGGCAATATTCACTCTCAGCGAGTCGAATGAAAAGGCGCTTGTATGGATGATAATAGCGTCGGTTGCGATTATCGTATTGGGTATTGTCACAGGCGTGCTTAAGAAGAAATTCTGCGCCGAGATGAGCTATGAAAGGGAAATGCTCGTTATGTCGGGTAACGCACCCATAATCAAGGACGACGAAGCCGTTCCGAGTGTTGAGCCCGCTGCCGAAAACATATAAAATATGTATTTTCATAAACAAAAAGCACCCCTCGGGGTGCTTTTTGCGATGATTTTATTTTTCGAGAATTTTATCGCTGAGCTTGACGATTTGGTCGGCGTATTTTGCTTTGCGAGATGCGAGGATTCTTGTATAGATGGGGTAATTTGCGATGGAGAGGGCGAGACCGGCAACGCCGATGACGATGCCTGCGGGCATTGCGTTTGCAAGTCCGATGAATTCGCCGATATCCGTCATAATGAGGCTCATTCCGGTTCCGAGAATAATTGCCGCAACTGTGCCGAAGCTTATTGCGAATACCGTTACGGGCTTTTTGACCTTTTTGTCAAGCGCCTTGAGCTCGTCAAGCTCGGTGATCTGCTTTTCCGTGTACTGTGCGCGTATGTTCTGTGCTATAAATTTCTTATCGTTTGTGTTCATAATTATTTCCTTTCATTCGATTGATTTATTTTACGAATGAATTATATCGTCCCGATGTTTGCGATTTTTTTATGAAATGTTTAAGTTTTGTTAATTTAAAAAAATAAAATCAAAAAGCGACTCGTTATTGAGCCGCTTTTTGATATCAGTCCACGTTTCCGCGTGCGATATTTGAGTTTTTATATGTGGGATCGCCCGTGATTTCTTTTATTACTCGGATGTTTTCGGGGAAGGTGAATTCGGCATTGCCCTCGTAGAGTTTGAATTTAAGTATCGCCTTGTTGTCCCATATGTGGTAGATATCGATTTCAAAATACTGATTTTCGTAAGTCAGGCAGTATCTTGTCTTTCTGATCTGACGCATGCTTGTATCGGCGTTCATAAGGTATGCGATATATTCGTCCTTTGTGAGACGGCGCTCCGTTTGAATTCTCTTGCCGTCGCCGATAGGCACCTTGCGTGTATGATAATATGTATAGTTTCCGTTCATTCCGCGCTGTCTTATCTGCTGGTCGCCGTTTCCGTCGGAGATGAGGTAGGTCTGAATTATTTCGATCTGACGGCAGTTCTTGCAACTCTTGAGCCACTCAACATCGGGATATTCGATAAGGAATTTTCGCTCGGTCTCAAGCTCGGAGCCGTCTCCGAGGAAAGAACAGATCTCGCCGACGAGATTGCGTATTTTCTTTTCAAAATCACGGTCGTTTTCTATAACACGGAGATGTCTGTGTCCCGTCCATGCGTCGATGAGCTTGTTGTCAAGCTCGATGGCTTGCTCAACTGTTTCAGTGCGTGCGGTATTGTTGTCGGTGGTATAGAATTCCTCGGCACCGTTAGCCGCACTTACAAGGTGGAACACTGCGTCGTAGCTGTCACGAAGCTCGATCTCGTTTGTGCCGACATAATCGAGAACCTCATGAAAATCCGCGTCGGACATATAGACCTTGTTGTCAAGCGCACCTCTGTCACAGAGAATGAGGAGCTTGTCGGCGTTCATGCCCTGAGCGGCTTGCATAAAGATGCGCTCCTTTTCAAGCTGGAGTCTCATCTGACATTTTTGAAATTCAACGTTAGTTTTGCACGTCCAAGGAGCAACACCGCCTGTGATAAGCTCTGTTGCGGTTTCGGGAATAACGAGCACCTTGTAGCCCATCTCCGAAAAGACGTTCTGTATACGTGAAAGGCCTGTGGATTTTCCGGCGCAGGGGCCGCCGGTTATAACTATTTTTGTGATTTTCATATGTAACCTCTGATAAATCGATAAATTAAGGCGCGAGAACGCACCTTGCAATTATATCATATAATTTGGAATTTTTCAATAGCTGATTTCGGGTGTGCTTATTATTTATCCTCGCCCTCGTCGATTCGGCGTAATATCTTGCACGGATTTCCGACCGCAACGACGCCCGAGGGAAGATCCTTTGTAACCACGCTGCCTGCGCCGACAACGGTGTTATCGCCTATCGTTATGCCGGGGAGAATGATTGCTCCCGCACCTATCCAGCAGTTGTTGCCTATTCGGACGGGCTTGTTGTATTGATATCCCTTTGCACGCATCTCATGGTCAAGGGGATGTGAGGCTGTTGCAACGGTGACGTTTGGACCGAGCAGGGTGTGGTCTCCTATGTAGATATGAGTGTCGTCAACCATTGTGACGCCGAAATTAAAATAAACAAAATCTCCGAGGTGAACGTGCTTGCCTCCAAAGTTCGAATAAAAGGGAGGCTCTATATAGCAGCCCTCACCGACCTCGGCGAACATTTCACGGAAAAGCCTTTGACGCTTTTCTTGCTCGGTGGGACGTGTTGAGTTAAACTCGTACAGCCTGTCAAGGCATGCGAGCTGTTCCTTCATTATTTCTTCATCTGCGGGGTCATATATCTCCCCGGAATGCATTTTTTCTTGTGCTTCGCTCATTTTTTGTATCTCCTTTAAGACTGTATAAGAGGATTATATCACAAATCGGAGCGGTTGTCTACCATTTATGTAAAAGTTGCTTGGCGTGTTCTGTCCGATAATGCGAATTTTGCGCTTACTCGCGTCGCATAACCATCGCGCGTCGTTCGGTTCAAATCCCCGAATAAAAAGAAAGGGCACCATATGGTGTCCTTTGATTTTGTGCTTTATTGACAAAATAGATGGTATTATTCATGGTGAAGATCCAACGCACCATTTGCCAATCTTTTACAAACCAATCAATCTCTGTTGGTAAAGCTACAAACATGTCAATTCCTCCATTAGAGCAGAATATCTGACCATCCTTATCTAATGAAATAGTAAGATCACCACGATTACTTTTCGACAAATTCCAACTCATAATCGAGTAATCATCTTTTTCTTTTTCTTTTGAAATTTTGAATTTTAGATTGCTTTCTCTTTTTACTTTTTTTATTTCATTGTCGATATCATCGGGTGTAACCCAATTTAAAATTTTGCTTTTATCATAATCAATTCGCAGAATCTTTGCAACATGATATAAATTATTAATATTCTCTATTTGGTCGTCGTCATTTTTTAAAATTTTTTCTGCCAGTTCCTCAGTTCTTTTATTTATTTTTTCTACCAATTCAATGTATGCTTCTTTATTTATGTCCATTTTAAATCCCCTTAATTTATAATTATTATATTCGTTATTTTGTAATATTATATTTGCCTTACTCATTGATGCTGAAAATTAAATTTCAATGGTACGGCACGATACTTCTTTTTACCTTGCTCGTATATTCTGATTTCCACTATAGTATCTGCCCTCCCATCGTAATAACCGTTTCTGCAAACTTTTGTTTATGATATTAACCGCAAGCGTTGTTGCTATGGAAAAAGCGGTTATGTCGACTTCATTTTGTTTACCCCTTCTGTTTTTTTCTATATTATATATCATTTGTTGTACCATTTTTGGTACAAAGGTTTTCCCAAAAAAACAATTGGGAGAAGGTGAAGAGCATAAGAGAAAAAAGCCGCTTGCACGGCTTTCTTTGGGTGAAATTTCATTGCCCGGTCGAAAATACAGTCGACTCGCGGTGCGACTCAGTCGCTTGCG
>CAZHPZ010000018.1:0-23437 GCA_964534905.1 uncultured Lachnospiraceae bacterium
TACGGCAACAAGGTCAAGCTTGACCTTTTTAACCGCTTTGGCGCTCTCGGAGCAGCTGGCGACCGTCATCTCGCAGAATTTGTTCCGTGTGAATGGTATCTCAAAAATCCGCAAACAGTTAAAGACTGGCAATTCGGACTCACCACTGTTGATTTCAGAGAAGAAAAGCAGGCACGTCAGATAGCCGAAACAATTGAAATGGCAGAAGGCAGAAAGAAATTCGAAATATCAAAATCAAGCGAGGAGGCGGTCGATCTTATGAAAGCACTCCTCGGATTCAAGACTGTTGTATCAAATGTTAATACAATTAACATAGGACAAATGTCACAGCTTCCACTCGGAAGCATTGTCGAAACAAATTGCGTATTTTCAAACGACAACGTATCTCCCGTGGTATCTCTTCCATTGCCACAAGGTGCTCTTGAGCTTGTAAAGCGTGCCTCTGACAATATAGATCTCTGCTATGAAGGAATAAAGGAGAGAAATCTTGATAAAATATTCGAATCATTCAAAAATCAAGCTTTATGCTCTTCTCTGTCCGAAAACGATGCAAAAAATCTATTCAAAGAAATGTGTATCGGAACAAGAAAATATCTCGACGAATATTTCGATATAGACAAATACTTTGCATAACAATATTGCTCCCGACGGTGTCGGGAGCTTTTATATACAAAAAAGCAAACCGCAAGTATTCTTGCGGTTTGCCGTTTTCATATTTAGATTACTTATTTGTAAGCTTTGCGATCTCTTCAGCGAAGTTCTCTTCCTTCTTCTGAATGCCCTCGCCCTTTTCAAATCTGCAGTATCCTGTAACCTCAATGTTGCCGCCAAATGCCTTTGCACTCTCTGCAATGTACTTGGAAACCTTCATGGAGTCTTCCTTTACATATGCCTGCTCAAGCAAGCAGTTATTATCATAGAACTTACCGATACGTCCGATAACCATCTTTTCGATGATCTGAGCGGGCTTCTTGGAGTTTACGGGGTCATTAGCGATCTGAGCCATAAGGATTGCCTTTTCTTCCTCGATAACAGATGCGGGAACAGACTCCTTATTGAGATAAGCAACGGGATATGCACCAACCTGAAGTGCGATGTTCTTTGCAAACTCTGCAAATCCGGGGTTGCTTACAGCAGCCTCATCAGCGTTAAAGGAAACGATAACACCGATGCTACCCATACCGTGAATGTACGTGCTTGTTGTACCCTCAACGATAACAAAGCGGCGGATGTCAAGCTTCTCACCGATCATAGCGATCTTTTCAACGAGAGAATCCTTTACGAGAGTTTCTGTGCCATCGTACTTTGTGCTGAGAAGAGCCTCAAGATCTGCGGGCTTATTTGCAATGATAGTTCTGAGAAGTCCCTTAACGAATTCCTTAAACTTATCGTTCTTAGCAACGAAGTCTGTCTCGGAGTTAACCTCAACCATAGCCGTTACATTGTCGATAGTCATAATATCAACAATACCCTCAGCAGCGATTCTGCTTTCCTTCTTTGCAGCTGTAGCAAGTCCCTTTTCACGGAGAATCTTTACTGCCTTTTCGATGTCGCCGTCAGCCTCAACGAGTGCCTTCTTGCAATCCATCATACCAAGACCTGTCTTTGCACGCAAAGCTGCAACGTCTTTTGCTGTAATTGTAGCCATTATTTTATCCTCACTTATTTTTAGAATTATTCAGCAGCCTCTTCAACTACTTCCTCAGTATCAGCGTTCTCTGCAACGGACTGCTCACCCTGCTTGCCCTCGATAACCGCATCTGCAATCGCGGAAGAGATAAGCTTAATAGCACGGATAGCGTCGTCGTTACCGGGAATTACGTAATCAGCGTCGTCGGGATCGCAGTTTGTATCAACGATAGCAACAACCGGAATACCGAGCTTCTTTGCCTCAAGAACTGCATTTCTTTCCTTCTTGGGGTCAACGATGAAAATAGCGGAAGGAAGAGTTTCCATATCCTTAATACCGCCGTAGCTCTTCTCAAGATCGAAGATTTCCTTCTGCTTCATAGCAACTTCCTTCTTAGGAAGAAGATCGAAGGTTCCGTCCTCCTGCATCTTTGTAAGAGCGTTAAGACGAGCGATAGACTTTTTGATAGTCTTATGGTTTGTAAGCATACCGCCGGGCCAACGAACGTTTACGTAGTACATACCGCAACGTGTAGCCTCTTCCTTAATAGCGTCGGTTGCCTGCTTCTTCGTACCAACAAAGAGAATGTTTCCGCCGTTTGCAGCGATATCGCGAACAAACATATAAGCCTCGTCAAACTTCTTAACGGTCTTCTGAAGGTCGATGATGTAGATACCGTTTCTTTCTGTGAAGATGTACTCGCTCATCTTGGGGTTCCATCTTCTTGTGTGATGTCCGAAATGGACGCCAGCTTCAAGGAGCTGCTTGATTGAAATAATTGACATTTTTAATGTCCTCCTTCGGTTTTTTTCCACCACAGAGGGTTAATAATCGCAATTGCAAGCACTTGCAACACCGGCACTATTTTGTACCCCTGTGTGTGTATTTTAAATTTTGCACGGTATTTCCGCACAATTACAAAAGATTATAACATATTTCATTACCTACTTGCAACACAAATGCAGAAAGTTTACAATTTGTTAACAATATTTCAGTCAAAATCAAAGAATTTTTTCTTCTTTTTCGAGCAAAAGCACTTTAGCTCATGCGAAGAAAAATTAACAAGTACAGTATCCTCACCGATACAGTTTATTTTACTCCAAGGAATAAGTGCTCTATCCCCTCCTCCGAGCCCTAAAAATCCGCTACTCCTTTCAATTACAAGACCGGTTATCTGAGCCGTACATTTATCAAATTCAAAATCGCAGCTGTAACCGAGCCTTGCGCCATCGCATAGGTTTATTATTTCCTTTTTACGAAGATCCGCCGTACTGATAATTTCCATATTCACCTCACAAATTTAAGCACCGACCGCGGTCGGTGCTTATTTCTTACTTCTTTTCTATGTATTTTACGTTGACAGGCTTAATACCCGTTTGCTCATACACAATCTCGTTAATTTGAGAAAGCTGATTCGGAAGGAGTCCCTCGCTCATTACGACTATCGTACACATTCCGTCGTTGATAATAGCAACGCATTGTTCAAACCCCTTAGCCATTACCATCGCCTCGATATTTGCCTCCGCCTCGATATTTGCCGCTATTGCCGCAATATCCTCAAGTGCCTGCTTCTTTTCGGCGCTTTCGGAATCAGATGAATCAACCACATTTTGAAGCACGGCAAGTGCCTCGTCTCTCGCTCTGTCACGGCTTACCTGTGTTGATGCGAAATATGCCAGCACCTCACTCGTCTTCGTATTATCCGTATCTCCGCCGGCGGCGTTCGTTCCGTCGTTATAGTCGTATCCGCCATCGTTCAGATTGGCAAAAAGTACCCAGTTGATACACACCGCCGCTCCTACAAGGAGCACGGCGCCGATAATGATCAGATTTCTCTTTCCGATTCTTCCGAAGAACTCCTTGACCTTATCCCACAAGCTCTCCTCCTCGGCCTCGATCAATTCATAATTTTCTTCTGCATTCATAAATATATCCTCCTGATGTTTTTAGGTACATTTAACAGTACACTATATGTATATTTCACGTTCCGCCACTTTAGAACATATACTGTTTATTTTTTGCCCTCGGCAACGTAAATATTATTTTTCGGAACTCCGTATGCACTTGATATAAGGTTTATAAGCTCCTTTGATATCTGCGGGCTTCCGCCTCCGCTGCACACCACCGCCACTCCGCAAATGCTCGGCATACGCTCGACAATACAGACCATACTTTCTCCGCTTCCCGATCCTACCGTGACATATTTCTTTTCGGTATTTACGCCACCCCCTGAGGTAGTCTTGCTTTCTTCGTTATAAGCATAAACGGTCTCGAATCCGCTCCCGAAATAAACACTGACCCTTACATTTGATACTCCCTGCACACCCGAGCAAAGCTCGGCTATCTTTTTTTCAAGATTTGTCGTATATTCCTCAAGACGTTCGGAATCGGAAGCCTTGGTATCCTTATCCGATGTTATTTCCGACGGCAAAAGCATTAGCAATATGCCGACAATCGCCAACGCCGCAACAAGAAAGAGCTTTTTGTTTTTTAATACAGCTGTACTTTTGTTTTCGGTATGTTTAACAGTTTGCATTACTTTCTCCTATTTTTGTTTTATCAAAACCTGACACTCGCATCCTGCAAGATCCTTAAAATAATCTTCAATATTGTACGGATTTTTAAAAATCGCATTTCCCGTCAAAAGTATTCGAATCTCCGTCACAGACATTGTATCATCGGAAAATTCCGATTCCAGCTCGACAAAGCATTCTTCCTCCGAAATATCGAATTTTTCCTTTAATATTCTTTTTATTTCAGACTTATAGCTATTCTCCGAAAAGCTTTTCAGATATTCATTCAACATTTCGGAGTAATCCTTATCGGATCCGACGGCACCGTCGGTTATACTGTTTTTTATATCCTCAAAAAAATTATCGTTGATATCGGAAAGTGCCTGTGCAAGCGGAGACAACGCTACAACAAGTATGCACAAAAGCCCGATACCTCTTATGTATCCCCTCAGTCCGTGCATATCGGAGACCATCACCTCGAAAAGTCCGATTGCTACGGAAATAATTATTACACCTAACAAATACTGCTTCATATTAAACAATCACGCCATAGGCGATGCACATTTTGCGAAAACGGTTATTAACAGTAAAAGAACCACGGAGCACACCGACAAAATGGCGAGTACATATCCGTAAATGCTCGATATTTCAAGCAACAGTGCTCCCTCTCTTTTACAGTCAAGCAATCCCGCAATACCGTTTCCGAGTATAAACACCGCACGATACATAAGTATGGAAATAAGTGTTGGAGCTACCGTGAGCACAAATATAACTATCATCACAACTCCGACGCTTGATCTCAAATATTCTACGCTCGCACCCGCTGTTTTTAATGATTCTCCGACAGTTGATCCTACAAGCGGTATCATTTGAGAAGCGAGCATTTTGGCAGTCTTTGAGGATAAGGAATCGGATTTTGAGGCGAGTACATTCTGAGCCGATATCACTGTGGTAAAGATAAGCATTACGATCCCCACAAAGAAAGTAAACCCGCGTTTTATCGCATTGTTCAAAGGCATAAGGCTCGTATCGGAAATGAATGACGACGCAAGCGTCAATGCCATACATGTTCCGACTATCATTCGAAGAGCAAGTATACAAACGTTTTCAAGAATGGAAAGAAACACAATAAGTCCGTAGCTATGTACAAGTGCGCTTGATACATTTCCTCCGACAGCGTACAGAGAGCATATCAGCGGAGACGAGGTATTAACGAAAAGGCTTATATGATTTAACAATGAGAATGCATCGGATATCGGCTTTTCCGATATTTCGATTACTATACCGACAACAGCGGCACCTCCGATAAGCTCCAATGCTCTGACCATAGCCTCATTTTTAACGCTCTTATTCATCATATTGAGAAGCGAGCAAAGCGCAAGTATTGAGCAAATGAGAGCCAAAGCTCTTACCGAACCCTTTATATTCAAACCGATAATATCAAATATTGTGTCAAAAGCATAATCCCACGCAACGACATCCTTAGCGGAATTGCCGATTTTCTCGGAATCAAATGAAAAAATATCATCCGGCAGAAAATCGGCGATATCATCGGGAATACCGTCAAGCATATTCTCGTAATCACTTTCTATTTCACCCTCTTCTGCCGATGCATTAAAAGGAAAAAGAAAAACAGCAATGATAATAAACACAATACCGAGCTTTTTTACCATAGCATAAGCTCCTCCGACATACCTATTATCTTATTTATAAGAGGCAGACTGAGTATTATTATTTCAAGCCTACCCGCGCCCTCTATAAGTGTGGCGACGCTTCCCTCTCCGCAATCACGACAAAGCTGAGCCGATATATGAGTCAGATATGCTATTCCAAGTGCCTTTACGATTATTTCCATATACTCAAGTGGCAGCGAACGTTCCATAAGCTTTCGTATGAAAAGAAAAATCGGTGAAACAAGCCCAATCATAACAAATGCCATTGCTATTATTGCACAGGCGCGAGTCGGAATTACAAATTCTGAGCGATATTGTCTTACAAGCACGCAAATAATAGCACACATTATACCGAAAGCGCATATTTTGACACTGTCATTCAAATTTCAAACACATCCTTTATACGGTCGATAAGGTCGTCCATCTCGCCGACAAGCATAAAAAACACCACGACAAGACCCGCAATAACGAGCATAAGACCTTGCTCATCTCTTCCAGATTTATTAAGTATCTGAGTAGCAAGTGAAACTATAAGTCCGATTCCGGCAATTTTAAGTATTAATCCTATATCCATATTTTTTCTCTCCGAATTCCTATTATATCAACATCAGTATTACAGAAAGCGACGCACAAAGGCAGAGTGTTAAAATCACCCTCTTGTTTTTAGCGGTATTTTCACACATTGTGCGGGATATTTTTGACAGCTCATCCCTACAGATTTCACAAGCTCTTATTTGTCCTTCTCTGTAATAAGACCCAAAATCTCGCACAAACGACGATATATGCGCTACTGCCTCCGCGTCAATGCAAAACGAGGTGGCCGCAAAAAGCTCATCAAGGCTTTCAATTTCATCCGAATCCGAGCCTATACATTCACGGATAATATGCTCATCGCAGGAGCAAAGTATCGAATCTATCGGAAGTAAAAAGCATTCTATCTGCTTTTTTATATATTCAATAAGTGAAATATATGCGTTTATTTGCTTTATTTTTCTATTTTCGCTTTTTTGAATTTCGAAATACACGGAAAATCCCGAGAATATAAGCATAGTGCTACCGAGCAATTTTAATATATTCATCAGCCTCCTTGCGTGAATTCACGGTATATTCGAATTCTAAATTACCGCTTCTTTTTATACCCACGTAATAGTCAAAAATACCGGCATTATGAAGCCTTAATATTCCCGTATGCGAAAGTATGTCGCCGATATCGTATCCGTGGCAGGAGGCTACCATGGCAACACCCGCTATTTGAGAATCTATTATCGCAGACGCCTCCGAATCATCTCCGAGCTCATCGCAGACTATTACCTGTGCATTCATACAACGTGTCGCTATCTCAATACCTATCCTTCTCGGATATCCCGAAAGTATGCTGACAAGCATACTTTTGTTTTTCATGTCAAAGCCGAGCTCCTCACGTGTATCTATTACGCAGGTTCTAAGTGCATTTCTGCCGGTTGAAAGCCTTTTTATCAATACTCGAAGCAGTGTTGTTTTGCCCTCTCCAGGTGGTGAATATATAAGAATAGACGATATTCTTTTACTCTCTCTTATTAGATTTGCTATATAACCGTCATCGATACTGATTCTGTTTGGTAAGCGTATGGAGAGCTCGCTTATATCGTGCACACCGACAATATTCCCGTTTTCTACTCCCGCTCTTCCGACAACTCCGACTCTGATACCGTCACCGAGCGAAATATACCCGTTGATTATCGTATCTCTGTACGCATACAGTGAACCGTGGCACATTGCAAGAAGAATATCCCTCATCTCGCTCTCGCTTGCAACTATATCAAGCAGAATACTTTTTCCTCCCGCAACAATATATGCTTGTCTTTCACGTCTGATGCGAATCTCCTCTAAAAATCCGCTTTCTATATAAACCTCCGAGATGCATTTTATGATTCTCTTAGGCAATATATTGCTTATAACATCGTTCATTTCCGATACTCCTTTGTATTTTTATATGTGAAGCAAATTTAAAATATTACACAAAATTAACTTCTTTGTCTATTGAAATATTATCGAAAATATGATAAAATATAACACGTAAGCATTATACTGTGACTTTTTATAAAAGAAAGGCGAAAAAAGTGAAAAAATACATTTTAGCGCTTGATGAAGGCACTACAAGTGCAAGAAGCATTCTTTTCGATAAAAGCTGTAATATCGTTTGCTCATCTCAGCACGAATTTGCTCAATACTATCCTCAACCGAGTTGGGTAGAACAGGATCCTATGGAGATATATGCAAATCAATATGCAACCCTTACGGAGTGTATCGCAAAAAGCGGAGTTTCTCCCGAGGAGATAGCGGGAATCGGAATAACAAATCAGCGTGAAACTACAATACTTTGGAACAAAAATACGGGAAAGCCGATTTACAACGCAATAGTTTGGCAATGTAGAAGAACCGCGGATATTTGCGACGCTCTTGAGAGGGACGGATACTCCGATTACATAAAAAAGGTCACGGGACTGCGTATAGATGCGTATTTCAGTGCAACGAAGATCAAATGGATACTTGATAATGTCAGCGGTGCAAGAGAGCTTGCCGAGAGAGGTGATCTTCTTTTCGGCACTGTGGATACATGGTTAATTTGGAAGCTTACCGACGGAAAGATACACGTTACAGACGCTACCAATGCATCACGCACGATGCTTTACGATATCGAACATGGAAAATGGGACGAGAAATTGCTTGAAATTCTTGATATTCCCGCCTCTATTCTTCCCAAAATATGCTCAAGCAGTGAGATTTACGGATATGTTGATATCATGGGTGCTTCAATACCGATTTGCGGTATTGCGGGAGACCAACAGGCTGCTCTTTTCGGTCAGTGTTGCTTTGAATCGGGCGACGCCAAAAATACATACGGAACCGGTTGTTTTTTGCTTGCAAACACCGGAAACAGCAGAATCACCTCAAGTCACGGTCTCATTACGACTGTTGCGGCAACCGAGCTCGGAAAGCCTACCGAATATGCCCTTGAGGGATCTGTATTTGTCGGCGGCGCAGTAATACAATGGTTGCGCGATGAGCTTAAGGTCATAAACGAATCGAGAGACAGCGAATATTTTGCCAACAAAGTAAAGGATTGCGGTGGAGTTTACCTCGTTCCCGCTTTTGCAGGCCTCGGAGCTCCCTATTGGGATATGCACGCCAAGGGTACTCTCACCGGTCTCACACGCGGCTCCAATATCTATCACATAATACGAGCCGCACTTGAATCAATAGCCTATCAGTCTCAGGACGTTATAAGCTCTATGGAGGCAGATACGGGAAAAAGACTTTCATCACTCAAGGTCGACGGCGGAGCTTCGGCAAACGAATTTTTAATGCAATTTCAAAGTGATATATCCGGAATTGAGGTAATACGCCCATCGCTTACGGAAGCAACTGCACAGGGAGCGGCTTTTTTGGCAGGGCTTGCAGTCGGATTTTTCAAGGACAGGGACGAGCTTAAGGCAATCATAACCGAAAAGAAATCGTTCACGCCGAGCATTGATCAGCAGAAGCGAAGCGAGCTTCTTGAGGGCTGGAAATCGGCAATAAAATCTTGTATGACGCATTAAGGAGTTAATTATGGCACATACGGTAATTGATAAGCGAGTTAAATCCTCTAACGGCAAAAATATGCTTTCGGGTGTTATTTTTGTTCCCAATGGCGAAATACGCGGATATTTTCACGTTGTTCACGGAATGACAGATCACATTTCAAGATATGCTCCTCTTATGAGTGCTTTGGCGGATGAAGGATATGTTACATTCGGATACGATCACCTCGGTCACGGTCATACGGCAAACAGCGACAGCGAGCTCGGCTTCATTGCCGATAGGGGCGGTGATGAACTGCTCGTTCGTGACGTCAAGGTGTTTTCTGACGCCGTAATCAATGAATTCGGCGAGCACCCGTATTATCTGCTCGGTCACAGTATGGGCTCATTTATAGTCAGATTGGCAGCGCAAAAGTACGTAAATCCGAGCAAACTCATAATAATGGGTACCGGTGGCCCTAATCCTGTATCCGATCTCGGACTCATTCTTTGTGATATTATGAAAATAATTAAGGGCTCACGCGGATATTCGAATCTTATAGAGAGCATTGCCTTCGGATCCTACAATTCGAAATTCAATAAATCCGAGGGACCTCACGCTTGGCTCACAAAGGTCGAAGAAAACCGCAAGCTTTATTCCATAGACAAATATTGTACATTCAGATTTACCGTATCGGCATTGCACGATCTCATCAAGCTAAACAAGCTTGCAAACAAGGATGAATGGTTTGAGGAGATATCAAAACGCGGCTTCCCTATTCTTCTCATTTCGGGAAGCGATGACCCCGTTGGTGAAAGCGGCAAAAAAATATACGAGGTATACGACAAGCTGATAAGTAACGGAGCAATTGCGAATATGAAGCTATATCCGAATTGCCGACACGAAATTCTCAACGACACCTGTTCCGATGAGGTTATCTCGGATATTAAAGAATTTATAACAAAAAAGCAATAACAGATACAGCCGCCGTGACATATGCAAATGCCCGGCGGCTTTTTTAAATATAAAATTCAAAGCTTACAAATACCGTTCTCCGCCGTCGGCGAAAATGAGAACGATATTTTTATTTTCCGTTTGTTCATCCTCGCAAATTTTAAGGCAGGCTTCAAGAACCGCTCCGGAGGAAAGCCCTGCATATACACCGTCACTTGAAAGCACCTCGTCACATCTTTCAAACGCCGCATTATCATTCACGGCAATTATACCGTCAAGCATAGAAGTATCCAATATTTTCGGCAAAAATCCCGCTCCTATTCCCTGAATTCTATGAGTACCTGCTCTTCCGCACGTCAAAAAAGGAGACATACTCGGCTCGACTCCGTATATTTTTGTTTTTCCTCCGGCAAAATATTTTGCAAGTCCCATAGCCGTTCCGCCGCTGCCTATTCCGCAAATAACAGCATCAGCATTTCCGTCAAGCGCCGTTTCTATTTCGGGAGCGGTACTTTTCTTATGCGCGATAATACTCGAGCGGTTTTCAAATTGTCTTGCATAAAAGTATGTATCCTTATCACACGATAACTGCTCGGCGAGCTTCATAGCCCCGCGCATTCCCATATTCTTATCCGTAAGTACAAGCTCGGCTCCGAGCGATGCTATAATCTTTTTCCTCTGCTCGGAAGCATTTTCCGGCATTATTATTTTAGCTCTGTACCCCATAAGGCGAGCCATTGCAGAAAGTGATATTCCCATATTCCCCGATGTTGCTTCAAGCACGGTCATACCGTACCCGAGGCTACCTGCGTGTTGCGCATCGTAAAGTATTTGCTTTGCCGCCCTGTCCTTTATTGAGCCGAACGGATTAAAAAACTCAAGCTTAGCGAACACGTGTGCCGAAATACCGTGATTTTTTTCAAATCCGAAAAGCCTTATCAAAGGTGTATTTCCGACGGTATCAAAAATATTTTTCATATTTTTCTCCGATGATTTATTATTACTTATTGAAAAAATCAGTCGATTGTGGTATACTATTGAGGATTAAGGATTACTGAAGGATTTTTTATGAAAACGATTAAAATACTTGAGACGGTAGCATTCGCTTTATTTATATTCTGCATTATCGGATCCGTAATATTTTCCATATTACCCGATCAATCAGATAATGTCACAACGACAACAACAAAAAACGATATCCCGACGCTTAAGCCCGACAACGATGTTATTCTCGGCTCTACCGAGGATGCAGGTCAGAAATATATAGACAAAATATATTTTATCGGAGACTCGACAACATACCATTTTTTTAAGGGCGGAATAGACAGATCGCATTTGCTCGTTCCCGAAAGTCTTACTCTTATGCTGTCGTCGGACATTCTCGATATCAAGGTCAGCGGAACAAACATGACCATTCCGGAAGCCGTTCAAAATAGCAACGCGGAAATAGTTATCATAACAGTCGGCGTTAACGGTGCGGATTCCTTTTCCGAAACCAAGTACAAACACTATTATCAAAAGCTGATCGACGGAATACTTTCCCTGTCTCCCGACACCGAGATTATTCTGCAATCCATATTTCCGGTAACGGAATGGTACAGTGAAAAGGATAACGGTATCTCAAACGAAAGCATAGACAGACTCAATTCATGGGCAAAGGAGCTTGCCGCGGCAAACAACCTTAAATATCTTGATACTCAATCCGTTTTAAAAAATGAAAAAGGTGCTCAAAACGAATCCTACGGAGAGGGAGACGGCGTTCATATGAACGAAGACGCATACAAAGAAATCATAAAATACATCAGAACTCACGCTTTGAAATAAGGCTTAAATAAGGAGATAAATTATGAAAAAATTCACTTTGGCAATAACACTTATTGTTTTATCCGCAATATTACTCTCGTCCTGCTCATCTTATATTGACACAGTCAGCGCAAGTGAGCTTGCGAAAATCGGCGAAGCAAGTTTCACAACCGATGGCGGAACAAAGGTGCTTGACGATGACTTTATTCTCGAATTATCCGACGAAAGCATATCCTATCTCAGAGATTTTACCGTAATTAAAGCAAATGACGCAAAAAACATCAATGAAATAGGCATATTCAGAGTTGAGGATGGCAAAGCAGGCGATATGAAGACTCTCGTATCCGCTTATGTCGAAAATCTCAAAAAGCAATATTCATCTATGCAATATTTTCCCGAAGAGGCTGAAAAATACGAAACCGCCACTGTAAAGGTATTCGGAAATTATGTTATTTATTCCTTCTTAAATGAATCGGACACATCGGCATTTTACGCTGCCGTAGAAAAAGCTATAAAAGCATAGATAAGCGAAAAAGCACTCGGCAATATACTGTATTGCCGAGTGTTTTTTATATTCCGAACACGGATTTAAGATACTGTCCGGTAAAGCTGCTCTTATTTGCGGCAACCTCCTCTGGAGTTCCCTCCGCAACCAATGTGCCTCCTCCGTCTCCTCCCTCAGGTCCGAGGTCGATAATATGGTCGGCACTCTTGATAACGTCAAGATTATGCTCTATTACAAGCACAGTATTGCCCGCATCCACAAGACGTTGCAATATTTTAAGAAGCTTTGACACGTCCTCTGTATGCAATCCCGTGGTAGGCTCATCGAGAATATAGATTGTTTTTCCCGTGCTTCTCTTAGCAAGCTCTGTTGCAAGCTTTACTCTCTGTGCCTCACCGCCCGAAAGCGTTGTAGATGATTGACCTATCTTTACATATCCGAGTCCGACGTCATAAAGAGTTTGAAGCTTTTTGCGTATTTTAGGCAAACCGTCAAAAAATTCTATGCCTTCTTCTATTGTCATATCAAGCACATCGGAAATATTTTTTCCCTTGAACTTAACATCAAGGGTATCTCTATTATATCTCTTTCCCTTGCAAACATCGCACGTTACATAGACATCGGGCAAGAAATGCATTTCAATACATTTCACGCCGTCTCCCTCACATGCCTCGCATCGACCGCCCTTGACATTGAAAGAAAATCTTCCCGATGAATATCCACGTGCCTTTGCATCGGTTGTCTGAGCGAAAAGATTTCTTATATCGGTAAAGAGTCCTGTATAAGTTGCGGGATTTGAACGAGGCGTTCTGCCTATCGGGCTTTGGTCAATGCAAATAACCTTATCAAGCGCTTCATATCCCGTTACCGTATCATGTGCTCCGGGCACCTGATACACCGCATGATTAAGCTTTGAGGCAAGCGTAGGATAAAGTATACCGTTCACAAGCGAGGATTTTCCCGATCCGGAGACACCACTAACCACGGTCAAGGTGCCGAGCGGAATTTTTACGTCGATATTCTTCAAATTGTGCTCACGAGCACCCTTTATTTCGATAAAGCTTCCGTTTCCCTGTCTTCTATGCGTTGGAATCGGAATTTCCTTACGTCTTGAAAGATATGCTCCGGTAATGGATTTTTCGCACCTCATTATCTCCTGCGGTGTTCCTGCGGCAACCACCTCTCCGCCGTGTATACCTGCTCCCGGTCCTATATCCACAATATAATCGGAGGCAAGCATTGTCTCCTCATCGTGCTCGACAACAATAACCGTATTACCCATATCTCGGAGCTTTTTCAGCGTTGCTATAAGCTTTGAATTATCACGCTGATGGAGTCCTATACTCGGCTCATCAAGTATATAAAGCACTCCGACAAGAGATTGACCTATTTGTGTTGCAAGGCGTATTCTTTGGGCCTCTCCGCCAGAAAGAGAGCCCGCTCTCCTCGAAAGAGTGAGATAATCGAGTCCCACGCTTGAAAGAAAACCGAGTCTCGAACGTATTTCCTTAAGTATCTCACGGGCTATTGCCTCCTCGGTCGGTGAAAGAGAAAGCGAATTTACAAATTCAAGTGAATTTTTAATCTGCATATCACAGAAGCGGTCTATCGAAAGCCCTCCTACTGTTACGGCAAGCGGAACGGGTGCAAGTCGTCTTCCGTTGCATTCGGGACACGGTGCATCCTCAATAAATTCATCGTAATATTCGGAATTATTCTGCATATTCATTCTTTGCTCTATTATACGCAGAACGCCCTCGAATTTAGCTTTTTGCTTATGAGCCTCTCCGCCGAAATATCTTACAATATCGTACGTCTCATCACCGCTTCCGTAAAGCAGAACGTTCATTGCTTCATCGGAAAATGACTCAAGCGGTGTGTCAAGATCAAAGCCGAATCGCTCACCGACAGCCATGAAGAGCGGGCCGTTCCAGCTCTCCTCCTCAAGAGACTTAAATCCGTTGACGGCTATCGCACCGTTATGCAACGAAACGGATCTGTCGGGGATTATCTTATCTATCGAAAGCTTACGGAGCGAGCCTATTCCGAAGCATTTCGGGCAGGCGCCCGTGGGATTGTTAAACGAAAACATCCTCGGTTCCAGCTCGCCAACTGAAAATCCGTGCTCCTCACAGGCATATGAAAGTGAAAACGACATTTCCTCTTCATTTTCGCCGTCACGCGGAACGGTCACGATAAGTAAATAGCCGTCCGATGCCGAAAGTGCGTTTTCAACGGAATCCGACAGTCTTGTACGTATGTCGCCCCTCATTATAAGACGGTCCACTACTATCTCGATATTATGCTTCTTGTTTTTATCAAGTATGATATCATCACTGAGCTCATACATATTTCCGTCCACTCTTACACGGACATATCCGCTTTTCTTAGCGTCGGAAAAGACCTTTTCATGTCTGCCCTTCTGTGCACGAACGATGGGAGAGAGTACCAAAAAGCGAGTTCCCTCTCTCATAGTCATTATTCGGTCGATTATCTGATCAACGCTCTGACGTCTTATCTCCTTACCGCATACGGGGCAATGCGGGATTCCTATTCTCGCATACAAAAGTCGAAGATAATCGTATATTTCCGTTACCGTTCCTACGGTAGAGCGAGGATTCTTCGACGTAGTTTTCTGATCTATCGATATTGCGGGTGACAATCCCTCAATAGAATCGATATCCGGCTTATCCATCTGACCGAGAAACATTCTCGCATACGATGAAAGTGATTCGACAAACTGTCTGTGTCCTTCTGCATATATCGTATCAAATGCAAGCGATGTCTTTCCCGATCCCGAAAGTCCCGTCAGAATAACAAGCTTATCTCTCGGTATGGTAACGTCAATATTCTTTAAATTATTTACCCTTGCTCCCTTTACTACTATATTTTTTACCATTGCTTTTTCCTTATTTATTATTACGTAATTCGGCTATTTTATCACGTAAGAACGCCGCTTTTTCAAATTCAAGGTGGTGTGCCGCTTCCTTCATTTCCTTTGTCAGCCTTTCTATCATCTCGTCCGTCTCACGCTTAGTCATCTTAGCGCCGTTCTTTTTTCTTCGTGTTAATTTTTCATCCTCGGAGCTTCCGATCTCTATAAGATCACGCACACTCTTTACGATAGTTTTAGGCACAATACCGTGCTTTTCATTATATTCACTCTGTATTCTGCGGCGTCTGTTCGTTTCGCCGATAGCACGCTCCATAGAGCCGGTTATCTTATCGGCATACATAATTACCTTACCGTCGGCATTTCTTGCGGCTCGTCCTATCGTCTGAATGAGTGATGTTTCCGCACGCAAAAAGCCCTCCTTATCCGCATCTAAGATCGCGACAAGTGAAACCTCGGGAATGTCAAGACCCTCGCGAAGCAAGTTAATGCCGACAAGCACATCAAATTTGCCGAGACGCAGATCTCGTATTATCTCCATTCTTTCCATAGTATCTACATTAAAATGAATATAGCGAACCTTTATGCCGTTATTTTCGAGATACTCCGTCAAATCCTCCGCCATTTGCTTGGTAAGAGTCGTGACCAAAACTCGCTCGTTTTTCTCTATACGAATGCGTATTTCTCCCATAAGGTCGTCGACCTGACTCTCTATCGGACGAACGATAACCTCGGGGTCAAGCAAGCCTGTGGGGCGTATGATCTGCTCTACTATCTGAGTAGAATTATCCTTCTCGTAATCGGACGGCGTCGCACTGACAAATATGGCTTGATTTATCTTATCCTCAAATTCATCGAATTTCAGAGGTCTGTTATCGTAAGCCGACGGAAGTCTAAATCCGAAGTCTATCAGATTTTTCTTTCTTGCGGTGTCTCCTCCGCTCATTCCTCTTACCTGTGGAATCGAAACATGGGACTCGTCAACCAAAAGCAAGTAGTCGTCTGGCAAATAATCAAGCAGAGTGTACGGTGTGCTTCCGACCGGTCTTCCCGAAAGAACTCTCGAATAATTCTCCACTCCCGAGCAAAAGCCGACCTCACGGAGCATCTCCATATCGTATTTTACTCTCTCGCTTATTCTCTGAGCCTCGATAAACTTATTTTGAGACTGAAAATAAGCGACTCTCTCGTTCATCTCGCTCATTATTTCGGAAATCGCAGCCTCTTTTTTATCCTCGGAAACCGCATAATGCGTTGCGGGATAAATTGCGGTATAGGAAAGTATGCGAAGTGATTCTCCGGTAACCGTATTGATTTCGGATATTCTGTCTATCTCATCTCCGAAGAATTCGACTCTTATCGCCTTATCGCCGCTTGATGCCGGAAATATCTCGACTGTGTCCCCTCTGACACGGAAATTATCTCTGACAAAATTAATATCGTTTCTGTCATAGCTGATAGAAATCAGCTTTTTGATAAGCGCATCCCTGCTCATTTCCATTCCCGGTCTGAGCGCAAGAACAAGGCTCTTATACTCCTCGGGATCACCGAGAGAATATATACATGAAACCGAGGCAACTATTATCACGTCTCTTCGCTCAAACAGAGCGGATGTAGCACTGTGGCGTAGCATATCTATCTCATCGTTTATAAGGGCGTCCTTTTCAATATACATATCCTTTCCGGGGATATAAGCCTCGGGCTGATAATAATCGTAATAGGAAACGAAATATTCGACCGCATTTTCGGGAAAGAATTCGCGAAATTCAGAGCAAAGCTGAGCTGCAAGCGTTTTATTATGCGCAAGAACAAGCGTAGGACGGTTAAGATTGGCTATTACATTTGCCATAGTAAATGTTTTGCCCGATCCTGTTACACCGAGAAGAGTTTGCATTCTGTCTCCTCGGAGCACGCCCTCTGTCAAAGCTTCGATAGCCTCGGGCTGATCTCCGGTCGGCTCATAGGGAGAAACAAGCTTAAACTTATTCATAAATATCCTCCCACTCATATGTGTATTTCGGAACAGGCTGAAGTTCGGAATAAAATGCATCCTTTACGCGTGCAAGATATTCACGTGCGTCATAAACGGGCTGCTTGATATATCCCTGAAGCGCCGCATCGACCCCGTATACCTCAAGTCCCATAGCATCGGCAATATAAATTGCTCGGTACAGATGGTATTTTTGACTTACTATAAGTATTTTATTAAATCCGTAAACATTTTTCGCACGCCAGATGCTCTCATATGTAGAAAGTCCGAATCCGTCACAAATAATCGTGTCCTCATTTACTCCCATTTCGGAAATGACGCGCTTCATTACAGAGGTTTCCGTATAATCGGGGCTTTCGCTGTCACCGCTTAAAAGCAGCACAGTTTTTCCTGCACAAGCCTCATAAGCACGCATTCCGGCTATAAGCCTGTCATTAAGCATAGGAGTCGGCGTACCGTCTCTTCGAACGCCTGCTCCGAGTATCAAAATACAATCGCAATCCGAAACATATTGCATATTATCGTTCGAAGAATATATACGCTCCGCAGTAGCAGCCACAACATTTACGTTGAGCAAAAGCGAAAAAAGCGCGGCAAGCATAACAAGAAAGCCAATAAGGATAAAAAATCTCTTTATTGGCTTTCTGAAATTATGGAAAAAGCTTTTTACGATATTTAAATAATTACGCATATGCCCTCCAAATTAGTTCCAATTGCGGAAAATTATATATCAATAATATCACAAGTGCGCTAATTTGTCAATATATATTTTTCCGTTTTTGAAATTCAATAGAACATTGCAAGCTCGGGATCGGGCTTTACTGCAAATGACGTGGACTGCGCATAAAGAACGGGGCCGCTTCTTTGATACATCGGATGATCCTCGATCTTTATTTTAGCGGTAAGCAATATCCAATCGCCTGTTTTCAGATTGGTATCCTTAGGAAAGATACAAACGAGTCCGCCGAATGCGATATCATCGGCACAGCAAGTCATAACATGACGTCCGATAATTACAGACTTAGTACCGAGCTGAGGGTCACGAGCTACAAGTCCCTTAAACTTAACGGTCTTTCCCTTGTATTTTGAAAGATCCTCGCTCATATCCCTATACCAAATGGCATAATCTCTGTCATCTATCTCGATAACGGGTGCATTACAGTCAAAAGGAAGCTCGTCCTCGATATCGTCATATTCTATTCTGCCGTCGGGAAAATCGTAAACTATCTCGGCACGGGGATTTGCTCCTCTTACTATCTTATGAATACTTTCTCTGTCGGCATCGGGCGTTGTGCGGTTTATAACGAGCATCTCACATGCGGAAAGCTTATCGTACATAAGCGAACGCATATTATTATTATAAAGCTCGAATGTCGCACAGTCGGCACTCATAACACATTGATAAACGTCCCACGACTCGGGCATATTTGCAAAGAGTGTGTCAAGCTGCCACATACCGTTATATTCGACAATAATACGGTCGATGATATGCTCATCGGTCATAGCGGTAAGATTTTCGAGTGTTACGTCTTCCTCGTTTTCTATTGTCTTGATATAGACATTCTTTCCCCAAAAGCGTGAGGGATCATATTCGTCAATTCCCTCCTCGCAGGATATCAAAAGCGTTTTTTCGCCAGAATTAAAGCGTTCATCCTCCATTGATTCCTGTATCATATGGGTTTTTCCGCCCTCAAGAAATCCTACAAAAAGATATACGGGTATATTCTTTTTCATTTTACCCTCCTATCAAACACAGAAAAGTGTCTTTATATTTTCTTCATTTATATGCGAGCCTATTACGCAAATCTTTCCGCCGATATCGGGAGAACCGCGTCTGATGTCGAGAACACCCGGAACGTAATCGAAATAGATCCATTCTCCGTCTGTCGAATCGACTATTCCCTTTGCGCGAAGAATTATGCCGTACTTTTCTTCGTTCTCAAGCTCCGAAAGCATAGCGTGAAGCTCATCCTCTGAATATTTTTTAGCCGTTTCAACTCCCCAAGAATCAAATATATCATCTGCGTGATGGTGATGATGGTGGTGCTCATGGTCGTGGCAACCGCAATCGCAATCCTCATCGTGATCGTGATGATGGTGGTGCTCATGGTCGTGGCAACCGCAATCGCAATCCTCGTCATGATCGTGGTGGTGATGATGCTCGTGCTCGTGACAACTGCAATCGCAGTCCTCATCATGATCGTGATGGTGATGATGCTCGTGCTCGTGGCAGTCGCAATCGCAATCCTCGTCATGATCGTGGTGGTGATGATGCTCGTGCTCGTGCTTCATCGACTCAAGCTCTGATTCAATAGAATGGCTCTTCTCAATGGCACCGAGTATCTGCTCACCCAAAAGCTTGTCCCAATCGGTGGTTATTATGGTTGCTTCTTTATTGAGTCCTCTGATAAGCTCCACCGCCTCATTTATTTTGTGCTCGCTTGCAGTGCCTGTATGGCTGAGAACGATGCAGGTTGCGTTGGCTATTTGGTCATTAAAGAATTCGCCGAAATTCTTCATGTACATCTTGCATTTATTTGCATCGGCAACGGTTGTAAGTCCTGAAAGCACTACCGTATCGGAAAGAACGCTTTTCGTAGCGCGAATAACGTCCGAAAGCTTTCCGACACCCGAAGGCTCGATTATAATTCTGTCGGGATGATATGTTTCGATAGCCTGCTTAAGTGCGGTTTCGAAGTCTCCGACAAGGCTGCAGCAAATGCATCCGGAGTTCATCTCGGTAATATTTATTCCCGCGTCCTTGAGAAAGCCGCCGTCAATACCTATCTGACCGAATTCATTTTCAATAAGCATAAGCTTTTCACCGTGATATCCCTCTGATATCATTTTTTTAATAAGCGTGGTCTTGCCCGCTCCCAAAAATCCCGAATATATGTCAATCTTCATTTTTTGTCTCCTTAAAATAAAAAATTTTATCACATTATATTTTACCTCAATTTATTTTATATGTCAACATCAGAGACAAAAAATATTGACTTTATTTTTAATATATGGTAGAATAGATAAATAAAAACGATCGGAGAAAACATGAAGCACGTAGATATATATACGGACGGAGCCTGCCGCGGTAATCCCGGAAAAGGCGGTTGGGGAGCAATACTCGTATACGGGTTGGCGGAAAGAGAGCTTTCCGGGGGCGAACGCTCCACCACAAATAACAGAATGGAGCTTACGGCGGCAATCAGCGCTCTTTCGGTGCTTAAAATCAGGTGTGAGGTCACGCTTTACTCCGATTCAAAATATATGATTGACGCAATACAGAAAAAATGGGTGTATTCATGGCGTGCCAAGGGGTGGAAAAAAGCAGATAAATCCCCTGCCCTTAATTCCGACCTTTGGGAAAAGCTTTTAGAGCTTTTGGAAAAGCACGATGTAACCTTTGTTTGGGTAAAGGGACACGCAGGACATTCCTACAACGAGCGTTGCGACAGACTTGCAACAAGCTTTGCGGATTCATTTACGGACTAATCTGAGATAAAAATAACCCGTCGGCATGTGAACCCAAAAAATTGTGCAGACAGTGCAAAAAAGCCCCTATCTTCTTTTGTTACTATGCTATCTTTCGCAGGTCTACCTTTTTTCTTTATGGCTACTCCTGTAGCTATTTTTCGCTCTTTTCCTCGTACTCGGTGTATGTATGATTTTATCTGCGCCTTACCGAACCCTAATTTCTCTCCTATTTGTCTCTGACTATATCCTTGTTTTTGGAGTTCCGTTATTTCTTGGGCATACTGTTTAATGTGTCTATACATTCTTTTGGCATAAAAATTCCTCCTATGGTAGATATATTTCTATTCTACCATAGGAGGCTGTTTTTTTCAATTGTCCGTTTTTAACGGACTTGTTCATTTAAATTCAATCAATATTCAGAATCATTCAAATATTATTGCTCGGTTCCAAATGAAGAAACAGGAAGAGTATATATAGGATATTGAGTTCCGTTATATTCATGTTTATCGGCACTATTCTTGTCTATATTTTGCCAAGCGAGTTCGTTGGTAATAGTTGAAGCAACATAACTAGAAAGCATCCAATAAGTATGATTCTGATATACGAAGCTTTCTTTTATATTTCCATTTGCTTTGAAAGCCTCAAACCATTCTTCAAAGCATTCTACTATTATACCATCACCGCTAACATTTTCAATTGAAATATTTGATGTTTCTTTCAGAGCTCCGAAAAGTTTAGCGGTATAAACACCACCTCTGACTGTTACCTTTTCGAAGGAAACGTGTTCAGCTTTTATTACTCCTTTTTCACCTACACTTCCGGCGATCGAACCTACCTTATCGCCGCCTGTTAAATTACAATTACTCAACTTTACATTACTTACATTAAATGTACCGCTTACTTTTCCGGCAAGCAAAGCAGTTGACCCATTATTCAAATTTGATATATCACCTACGACCATACCGTCAAAATTAACATTGTGAAGGTTTACGGTTATATCTTCTTCGATTGTTCCGAAAAGGGCATAACCATATCCTTTTCCTTCATATTCGCCGGTACCAATAGTAGTATTTTTACTTGCTCTCAAGCCGTAAACTGTTTTACTGTTTCCATCAAACTCAAAATCAGCTTTAATTTCACCGAAGCAAGCTTGTGCGCCGGCAAGATCTATATCGTCGTTCAATACGATCTTTGTAACATTTCCGGCTTTTCCGTTTGCATAGTCATATGCAAGCTTTGCAAACTGACCGGCATTAGAAATATTAACAATACCATTGTTATCAATTTCATAATTTTCAAATGTTATAGAACCGTCGAGGACAAACCAGTCGCCCGCTTTGTATTCTTGGTCTTTATAATCCTTGGGGAAAATAACCTTGTGCGAGCTATCGCTCTCGGCATAAACGATACGATTAAGACTCTTTACCCAATAGAATTGTCTTCCTTCAACAGCAGGAGTGTAAGAATCGAGTTTAACATTTTCAGCTTCAAGATACCTGATCATTGATGTAAAATCATCGGGTACCTCTTCTATTCCCGCAAGCATCAAAACATTGTTCATTTGCGCTACAAGAGTTGTATCATTGGATTCGTGTGCACTGTCGATAAAGCTTGAATAACCGACTACCGCAACGGTTGCAAGAATAGCAAGGATAGCGATTACTACGAGCAATTCAACGAGGGTAAAACCCTTTTGATTTTTTCTCATAAGAAAAATCTCCTTTTTAATTTGTTTTTTGCAGTATTTCGCTCATTCTCCGCCCTTTCGCTCTTAAATGCTTACGCAAATAACATTTTCGAGCAGAAACAACCGCCGAAATAAGTTAAAAGACAGTGCTCTGAAAAATTAAGCCTTTCACCGCTCTTTTTATCATTCCGACATTTCCGAATAAGCTCCGTACCGCCAGAAAGTCCGCCTAATATATTATTAGGCGTCCTAAATCGGACAATTTTTACGGCATTTTATGCACATTGTCAAACGAAATGTAAAAAATATTCAAAAAACTATTGACTTTTCGTATAAAAAAGAATAAAATAGACACAGAATAGGACGCCTAATAATATATTAGGCGTCCTGTTTTTCGTTATTTGTCATAATTTCACGAATTTTGTTTCAGAGCATTCATTGCGGTTTTGTAGGCGCACGGCTGTGAGTTAACCTCAAAATTCACCGCGATACTCCCCGTAGGCAGGGGCTTTCCTCCCGACGATTATTATAAAAAAGTTTTGTTTTAGAACACCTCATCCACCGCTTACGCGGTCCCCCTTCTCCCACTGGAGAAGGCAAAAGTTTGTGCAAACAAAGTGCCCGACCAGCAGACGAGTCATGCCTATAAATTTGTTGCAAACAACAAATTTATAGCGAGATAGCCCCAACGGACTACTCGGGATCTGGGCACGCGGAGTTAAGGCTCCCTTGTGTAAAGGGAGCTGTCGGCAAAGCCGACTGAGGGATTGTGAAT
>CAZHPZ010000019.1:0-22537 GCA_964534905.1 uncultured Lachnospiraceae bacterium
CATCGGGAGAGGGATAATTTGAGGGGTTGTCCACCCTTACCTCCTCGCCGTTTCTTTTTACAACCTTATAAATAACGCTCGGCGCAGTCGTGATGAGGTCAAGATTAAATTCTCGCTCAAGTCTTTCCTCGATTATCTCCATATGGAGAAGTCCCAAAAATCCGCATCTGAATCCGAAGCCGAGAGCTATCGACGTTTCCGGCTCAAAGGAGAGCGCGGCGTCGTTGAGCTTCAGCTTTTCAAGTGCGTCACGGAGATCTCCGTAGCGCGAGCCGTCGGCAGGATAGATACCCGCATAAACCATTGGCTGAGCCGCCTTGAAGCCGGGCAGAGCCTCGGCGCATGGACGGTCGGTATGCGTTACCGTATCGCCTATTCTCGTCTCTCCGACGCTCTTTATAGACGCGGTTATATATCCAACCTCGCCCGCACGCAAAATTCCGCTGCTCTTAAGACCGAACGGCTCCATTGTTCCGACATCGACGACCTCATAGGTCTGTCCGGCACTCATCATCTTGATCGTATCACCCGCACGGAGCTCGCCGTCGATTATCTTTATATAGACGACAACTCCGAGGTAGCTGTCATAATACGAATCGAAAATAAGCGCCTTGAGCGGTGCGTTCTCATCGCCCGAGGGGGCGGGGATATATTTTACTACCGCCTCAAGCACGTCCTCGATATTAAGTCCCGTTTTTGCGGAGACCGCAGGGCATTCCTGCGCCTCAATGCCTATGACGTCCTCTATCTCGTCCCTGCAGCGCTGAATATCCGCACTCGGAAGATCTATTTTGTTGATAACGGGAACTATTTCAAGGTCGGCATCCACGGCAAGATAAGCATTTGCAAGCGTCTGCGCCTCAATGCCTTGCGTTGCGTCAACGACAAGGAGCGCACCCTCACACGCGTTGAGCGAGCGTGACACCTCGTAATTGAAGTCCACGTGACCGGGAGTGTCAATGAGGTTGAACACGTACTTCTCTCCGTCCGGAGCCGTATAATCAAGCTTTACCGCACGCGCCTTTATCGTGATTCCCCTCTCTCGTTCGAGATCCATATTGTCGAGCACCTGCTCCTCCATCTCGCGCTTGGTGAGCGTCTGAGTCGCCTCAAGGATTCTGTCGGCGAGAGTGCTCTTTCCGTGGTCGATGTGAGCTATTATAGAAAAGTTTCTTATGTGCTTTTGTCTTTCGTTCATTTGTTTTTCCTTTTTATATCAGAATATACGTTTTTAAACATTTTATGTTTTCGGCACGTTCGTCCGATAGCGATCATTTATCGAAATCAAGGTAATCGAACACCTTGTATATATTGCCCGCGCCCATTACGACAAGTATATCTCCCGGGAAAAGAAGCTCGCCGACCGCCTTTGCGATATTTTCGAATCCCGATACGTATTCCGCCTTTTCGCCGATACGTATCGCAAGCGTTTTTCCGCTTATTCCGAGATCGTCCGTCTCCCTTGCGGGATATATATCCGCCACAAAGACTCTGTCACATGCGTCAAAAGCCTGTGCAAACTCCTCCATAAGCGTGTATGTTCTCGTAAAGGTATGAGGCTGGAAAACGCAAAACAGTCTTTGATGCTCCCTTTTCGCCACGCCCTCAAGCGTGGACGCAACCTCCGTCGGGTGGTGACCGTAATCGTCAAAGACGAGTGCTCCGTTCACGCTTCCCTTATATTCCATTCTGCGCTTCGCACCGCAGAACTGCTGCAAGCCGTCCGCAATCCTCTTCGGCTCTATGCCCGATATGTGACCTGCGGCAAATGCGGCAAGCGCATTGTAAACATTATGCTCACCCGTAACGGAAAGCTTAACGTGCTCAAGATATTCCCCGTTGTGCATCACGTCAAAGCACGCAAATCCGTCGGGGTACCTGATATTTATCGCGGTATATTCCGCACTCTGCTTCATAATTCCGAACGTGACGAGCCTGCCCTCGTATTTTTCTCCGAGCTTCTCGACGTATTCGTTATCTATATTTGCGATAAGCGTTCCGTCCCTGCCCGTCTTTTCGGCAAATCTTTCATAAGAGGTGCATATCTGCTCCATGCTTGCAAAATAATCCACGTGATCCATCTCGATGTTGAGGATTATCGCCGTTAAGGGATTAAAATCAAGGAACGAATCCATATATTCGCAAGCCTCGAAAATAAAATTCTCGCTCTTGCCTATTCTGTATGCGCCGCCCATTGCCTCAAGCTCCGCGCCCGAGAGCACCGTGGGATCGGCTCCGCCCTCGCAAAAGACAGTTGCACACATTGACGTACAGGTGCTTTTGCCGTGCATACCCGACACGCCTATTCTGTTTTTGTATCCGAGCATAAGATATCCTAGATAATCCGCACGTGAGATACAGGGTATTCCCCTCTCCTTCGCTCTGAGATACTCGGGATTATCCTCGCTTATGGCAACGGTATACACCGCCGCGTCATAGGATTCGATATTCTCGGCGTTGTGAGAATAGAGCACCTCTATCCCCTCTGTGCGAAGTCTCTCCGTAAGTGCGGTTTTTTCTCTGTCCGAGCCGCCGACGCGGTATCCGCGAAGATGTGAGATATGTGCAAGCGACGACATATTTATGCCGCCGATGCCTATAAAATAGATGCTTTTGCATCCCTTTAGCATTTCTTCGATTTTTTGTGCTCCAAAATGAGTATTAGGCGTTGACATAGTACGTCCTTTCGTAATTAATTGTCGAAAATGCGAATAAATTGAGATTATATAATAATTTGTTCATAAATAATTCGGAAAAATATAATTTTTAGTTTGAATAATAGTAATAAATATAGTGTAAAATGATGTTATTCTACAAACAAAACATTTTAAGCTTTATAAGGAGAACAATCATGAAAATCACAGATGTTAAAATCAGAAAAACATTTACAGAGGGACCGATGAAAGCAGTCGCTTCCGTTACGTTCGACCATCAGCTCGTTGTTCACGACATCAAGGTCATCAATGCCAGAGACAAGTATTTCATCGTAATGCCCAGCCACAAAAACCCCGATGATACGTACCGCGATATCGTTCATCCAATCAATTCGGAATTCCGTGCAACTCTCGAAAAAGCCGTCAAGGACGCTTATGAAGCGGAGCTTGAGGCGCTTGCGAACGCCGAGAGTGAGCAGGAAGAAATCATTTGATTTTTTTACAACTTACTGCCACACCGTAATCGGTGTGGCAGTTTTTTTATTTTCCGATATTCGAAAATGAGCCGTGTGAGAGTAAAAATCCGTTGTCCGAAACGGAAAGATTACCGAACGAGCCGTCAAGGATCGATCCGAGCGAGCCGGGATTGAAGAGAGCAAGATCTCTGTCCACACCCCTTATCTCCCCACGCTTAATATATTCAAGACGCGGCAAATGTGTGTGACCGTAAAGCACGATGTCCGCACCGAGTCTGCACGCCTCACGGCAGAGCTCCTCGGTACCGCTCTTGACGGAAAACGCGTGTCCGTGCGTTATCATCACACGGTACTCGCCCGCATAAAAGCAGGTAGAGATCGGCACCTCCTCGCCGCTCGGCGATATCCGGTCGTAAAAATCGCAATTTCCGCGCACCGCATATACTATCATATCGTTACAACAAGGAAGCGAGAAAAGATCGTCAAGACCGTCACCGAGATAAATAAGGCGAAGCGTCTCTCCGTTTTTCAACAACCCCTTCCTGTACGCCACAAGCTCGGAGAGCCTTTCGCGCCGTCCGTGACTGTCGGACACTATAAGATAATCAAACACGCTTTGAGTACCTATGCGCCGCCTTCATTACCTCGGGATCCTTGGCAATGGGCTGGCAAGCTCTCGGAAGAGAAAGGACGACAGCCTGCTTCTCTACGGTTACGGTGAGCTTATCCTTGATTGTTTCTATCTCGCCGTCCGCGCTTATATCCGTCGGATGTGCGAGATCTATTTCTATCTTATCGCATTTTTTATACGCCAAAATGTGCGAGATATCAACCTTTGTAAGGTGAGTGCCCGCCTTATAGTGACCTATAAGATTTATGAGCTGACCGAGATTTACTCTGTCGAGCACGCAAACGTCAAGCACGCCGTCGTCATAGAGTGCAGCGGGAGCGGCACAGTATCCGCCTCCGTAAAAGCTTCCGTTTGCTATGGCGCAGAGCTGATATTCGTCACCTCTGTATTCGTTTCCGTCAAATTTGATCTTACCCTTCATCGTTGCCGTTCCGAGCTGAGTTATCTTTTGAACGACTCCTGCGGTATAGGCAAGCTTGCTCGGCATAAATATGCTTCTGCGATTGAGAGACGCCTGCTTGGCAATCTCACAGTCAAAGCCGATGTTTATGAGATTTATCGCATATCTGCCGTTATATTTAAGAAGATCGACACGTCTTGTTTCTCCGTCTATTTGGGCATCGATGTTGAAAAGCTGCTCTGTGTGCTCAAAATTTCTTACAAAATCGTTACCCGTTCCCATCGGTATAACTCCGAGCTCCGCGTGATCGAAGCCAATAAGTCCCGAGGCAACCTCTCTTATCGTTCCGTCACCTCCGACCGCATAAAATCTCATCGGTTCGTCGGTTCTCTCGCACTCCGCTCTTACGAACTCGGTTGCTTCCCCTCTCTTTTCGGTAACGTGAACGTCATAGCTGACCTTACGGCGATTGCAAACCTTATGTATCTCGTCTATAAGACTGTGAAATTTGGTACCCTTGCCTGCCGCAGGGTTCATTATAAAAATATGTTTCATTATTATAGTTCCTTTTCGTTAACAAAATAATTTCAAAAAACATTTCGTTAGGTATAATTTTAACACAATAATCGCATTATGTCAACATTTTTATTATTTCAACATATATTACAGATAGAAAACAATCTGTTAACTTTGTAAATTTTTAAGGAGGAGCGTTATGAATTTCGATAAAAAAGCACTTTCCGACCTCTTAAAGCTCGGCGACGCGGAGCTTTGCGAGGTGCTGAAATCTCTTGCCGCAGAGGCAGGCGCGGATGCGTCCGCACTGAAAATAACAAGCTCGGACGCCGCAAGAATAAGAACCGTTCTCTCGCTCGCAAGCGACGAGGAAGTAGCGGGATTTATTGAAAAATTCGGCGGAGGGCAGAAAAAATGAGTGAAACGGCAAACGAAAACGAGCGTACAGGGGGCGGCGATATGTCCTCTCTCCTAACCTCTCTCCTCTCGGATCCTCAGGTGCTCTCAAAAGTCGGCGACACGCTTGCCGCACTCACGCAAAACGCAAAAAGCACAAGCAGCACGGAAAATGCCGATATCACAGACGCTACAGCTTCAATCGGCGCCGACAATGCGGAGGATAATACAAAAGATACGGCAAATGCCGAGAAAGAAACAGATGCATCTCAAACAGAAGCAGCGTCCAATCTGCCGACTCTTTTGTCAAAACTTGCGGAGAGCGGCGGTAAACCCTCTCCCGAATTGAAAAGAGAGATAGACCTGCTGCGTGCGGTAAGACCGTACCTTTCACCGCGCAGACGGGAGATGATAGACGGATTTATACAAATGAGTAAGCTCGGCGAAATATTCAAAAGCCTGTCGGACGGAGGTAAAAATGTATTACAGTAAGAGCAGTTCGGGCTTGAGTATTCCGAGCAATTACAGCGGAAACGCATTTCGCGTCACGGACGAGAGCGACCGTACATATAAAAAATCGGAGGGCAAGGAGCAGAACGATATGCCGAATGAAGTGAGTGGCGACTTTGAGAACAAAGAGTCGGTCGGCAATGAAAGCGTGAGAAAAGCAAAAAGCAACGTCCCACGCCTGCCGTCAATTCTTTCCGATATAAACGCAGAGGACGTCCTCATTCTCGGATTGATATTTTTGATACACCGAGATAACCCTACGGATCCCACACTCTTGCTTCTCCTCGTCCTCTTGCTCGTCAAGGAATGAATAAAGCTAAAGAGTGTTTTGTCTTTGCGGCTGCGCACATTGATCGCACTTACCAATGACACAAAAAAGTTTCGATCAAGCCTTTCCAAAGGCTTGCGAGGTGTGGGCGAGTAGCCCACAATCGGCGTTTCTTTTTTGCTAAGCTTTTTTCTTTGCGCCTATAGTGCCAAAGAAAAAAGCGAATTAAAGATAAGCACAAACATTAAAGTAGCACGCTGATATCACGCCATACAAGGAACCCGTATGACGGGCGGCTTGGCTCCGACGTGCTCCGAAATAGTGAGCGTGTAGGTGCGTGCCCAAGATCCTTCGCTACGCTCGAGAATGACCGTCTTTGACGGTCGGGCACTCTGTTCGCACTTGCTAATGCAACAAAAAGTTTTGCTCCGCTTTTTCAAAAGCGGATGCCTGCGCGGCACGAGCGCATATCGCCGTTTTCTTTTTGCTGAGCTTTTTCTTTTGCGGTTATATTGCCAAAAGAAAAAGCGAGTAAACGCTTAGAACAAACTTCAAAACAGTACGCCAACACTCCGCTACACACAAACCCGTAGGGCGGGGGCTTGGCTCCCGCCGATTGCTATGGAAAAATCATTTGCCTTGTAACACCTCATCCACCGCTCCCGCGGTCCCCCTTCTTCCACCGGAGAAGGCAAATATTACATTCGCTTCGGAACCACACGTACTTGAGAAAGCTGCCTTAGGCTCCCTCCGGGAGGGAGCTGTCAACGCAGTTGACTGAAGGAGAGTGCGCGACAATAAAGCATATCCGATTTTAAAGTAACACAGGCTCCTTCTGTCAAAAATCAGAGATTTTTGCCACCTCCCTTTACACAAGGGAGGCAAGGGTTTGTGCGAACAGAGCAAGCAACCGTTTAATACCCGTATTTTTCAATGTAATCGGCAGGAGTCAAGCCCCTGCCCTACAAGGTTTCATTACAGAGATTTTATTTATACTCGTCTATTATCCACTTTTTCTTTGGCACTATAGGCGCAAAGAAAAAGTTCTCAAAAAGAAACGCCGTTTTGCGCTCACGCCGCGCAGGCGCAAGCCTTTGGAAAGGCTTGACCGAAACTTTTTTTCGCAAAGTTTGTGCAAACAAAGTGCCCGACACATTTATGTGTCATCCTCGAGCGCAGCGAAGGATCCGGGGCACGCGGAACAAAGGCTCCCAAGTGCCGGTGCAAACATAGTAAGAAACAAAAATCAGCCTTATCCGAACGAATAAGGCTGATTTTTATATTTTTCTTTTATTTTTTCTTTGTTCTCGAACGTTGATTTGGCGATGGCGCTCGCTTCTTATCCGTTTTCGGTGCGGGCTTGCCTGCCTGTCCGTTTTTGATGAACTTATCCGGCTTTTTAGGCGTTCCCTTGGCACTGCGTCTCTCGTCGCTGTTTTTTGAGCCTCTCGGAGCACTGCCCTTAGCGCCCTTAGCGTTCTTATTATGTTTATTGCCCTTGAAAGAGCCCTTATCGCCCGATGCGGAGCCGTATCTCTGTCCCTGCGCTCTTTCCGGCTTAACAAGGCATTCCGCCCCGAATCCTATAAGATCCTCTCTGTCTGCCGCCCTGAGAGCCGCGCGCACCTTATCGGCGTTTTGCGGTCGGTTAAACTGAAGAAGCGCTCTCTGCTCGCTCTTCTCCGTATAATCCGTCGGTACATAGACCTTCTTGCCCGTAAGAGGATTTATACCCGTATAGTACATAACAGTCGACGCCGTTCCGGGTGTGGGATAATAATCCTGAACCTGCTCGGGAGCGTAATGCTCCGCCTTGAGGTAGCAGGCAAGCTCGACTGCGTCCGCAAGCGTTGAGCCGGGATGGCTCGACATAAGGTATGGCACGAGGTATTGCTCCTTACCTACCTCTCGGCAAAGCTCGAAATATTTCTTCTTGAACGCACGGTAAACGTCGATATGGGGCTTTCCCATAGCGTCAAGCACGTTATCCGATATATGCTCGGGCGCAACCTTAAGCTGACCGCTGACGTGGTCGCTTACAAGCTTTCTGAAGAACGAGTCGTCGTTGTCGTACATCAGATAGTCAAATCTTATTCCGGAGCGAATGAACACCTTTTTTACACGGGGGAGCTTTTCTATCTCGGCAAGCATATTCATATATTCCGTATGATCGACCTTAAGATTTTTGCACGGCGTGGGTGCCAGACACTTTCTGTTTGCGCAAACTCCGTGCTCAAGTTGTTTATCGCACGCAGGATAGCGGAAGTTCGCCGTCGGGCCTCCGACGTCGTGTATATAGCCCTTGAAATCGTCCATCTCGGTTATAAGCTTCGCCTCGGCAAGAACACTTTCCACGCTTCTTGAGCGCACCGTTCTGCCCTGATGGAATGCAAGGGCGCAAAAGTTGCACGCACCGAAGCAACCGCGGTTATGTGTTATGGAAAATCTGACCTCCTCAATGGCGGGTACTCCGCCGTCCTTTTCGTACGAGGGGTGATACGTTCTCATATAGGGCAGGGCGTACACCGCGTCAAGCTCCTCGCGTTCAAGCGGAGGCATGGGCGGATTCTGAACAAGGATCTTCGAATCGTAATGCTCGACAAGAGCCTTTCCGTTTATGCTGTCCTGATTTTTATACTGAATTCCGAACGCCTCGGCATATTTTTTCTTATCCGACTTCAGCTCGTTATAGTCAAACTCCGCCGCAACGGGATAATGTATCTTATCCTCGGGATCGCAAAGGTAGCAGGTACCGCGCACGTCGCGAATCTTTTTAACGGGAATTCCCCTGTCCAGCAGATGTGCTATGCGGCGAAGAATATTCTCTCCCATACCGTATGTAAGAATATCCGCACGGCTGTCGACAAGAATCGAACGGCGCACCTTATCGTCCCAATAATCATAATGTGCAAACCGGCGCAGAGACGCCTCAAGTCCGCCTATGATGATCGGAATATCCCCATACGCCTCACGTATGCGGTTACAATAAACTATCGTAGCACGGTCGGGACGCTTGCCGATAACTCCGCCCGGGGAATAATAGTCCCCTCCCCTGCGGCGCTTCGCCACGGTGTAATGTGCGACCATAGAGTCGATATTTCCGGCGCTGACAAGAAATCCGAGACGGGGCTTTCCGAATTCTCTGAACGGCTCGCAGCTCTTATAATCCGGTTGAGGAAGTATCGCCACTCTGAAGCCCTCCGCCTCAAGAACTCTTGAAATTATAGCCGTTCCGAACGAGGGATGATCGACATATGCGTCACCCGTGACATAGACAAAGTCGGGTCTGTCCCAGCCGAGATTCTCCATCTCGTATCGGTTTATCGGCAAAAATCCGTTATTTTTAACGTTTGTATCCATTACTTTATACCTTTTGCTTTTTTATTCCTAAAATTTTTCTGAGCAATATAGAAACTATTCCGTTCGTTTTGAAAAGTAAGATCTTCATATCTACCTCGCCAATATTTATTGAGCGCTCGCTCATTCACAGTATATGAAAATTCCGTGATATTGACATTTTCGGTTTTGTAACGGAATAATCAGTTGCGGCTCTCCACGACAAAGAGTCCGCCCTTTGTGCACGACACCATGGCGCAGCTTCCGTCGACCTCGTTCGATATTCCGAGCGAGGGATTTGTGCGCACGAGCGTTGCACGCTTGAGTGGATATTTCGCCCCGTTCACGCTCACTCCGACGACCTTTTCGTCAGCGGGAACGAGAGAAAAATATTTATATTCTCCGCCGACAACAAGAAGTGCGGAGCGGTTAACGTATCTCACGCGGTTTTGTCCGTCGAGCAGCGTTGCGTGTACGCCGTGCTTTTTGAACAGCGACTCAATGAGATATACGTTGGATAGCGTATGATCGAGTCTGCCCGAAAGACCGCCGATGAGAACAAGCTCCGTCGCACCTCGGCGAAGTGCCTCGTTCACGGCGATCTGCGTATCGGTCTCGTCCTTTTCGGGCGGAAAACGCAGAATTTCGGCACGCGAGGGGAACGAATGCTCCGAGGTAGAATCGAAATCTCCGACTATGAGATCCACCCTTTCCGCAAAGCCGAGCAATTTGGCGTTATCATAGCCAGAATCCGCGGCAATGACGAGATCCCCGTCAGCTATTTTAAGCTTTGTGCGAGAAAAATCCACCGCACCGCCTATAAAAATATATGAAATCATTTCGACGTCCTTTCTGTAATTTTGTAAATATATAATCTCGTTATATGCGAATTAATGTGCACTGTTGTCTTTAATCGGCAACAATAATTTTCGGATACGCACATTGTTCACGCTTCCCTTGCGATAAAAAGCTTTTTGCCATAGCTTAGAAGTCGGGGTACACCCTGCAGGGCAGCAGCTTGCTCCGACAATTGCTACGGAAAAAATCTTTTGCTTTGTAACACCTCATCCGTCAGCCTACGTCTACCACCTTCTCCCCTCGGAACCCCCAAAGCTCATATGCATTCGCTTCGGGAAACCTCACGCGCCGGAGAAGGCTACATTAGGCTCCCTTGTGTAAAGGGAGCTGTCAACGCAGTTGACTGAGGGATTGTAAAAACACAAATTATAGATCATCCCATATCACGGCATACGCCATGCCGTTTCTCTCGGAATGATAGCAAGAGTCGATGCAATCATAAGGCTTTGTCAAGCATTTTTTCAAAGCGAACAGTACTCATTTATCCCACTTATTTTTGTTTTTAAGCGACTGATAAATTTCAAGAAAGCTATCATGACGGGAGCGTGCTATTCTTCCGTCCTTGACGGCGGCAAGTATTGCACAGCCCTCCTCCTTTGTGTGCGTGCATTTTGTATATCTGCACTGTCCTATATATTCGCGGAACTCACGCATATTATATGCAAGATCCTCTTTATCGAAGAAATTGAATCTCTCAAAGTCAAGCAGTGAAAATCCGGGTGTATCGGCAATATATCCGCCGCCGGCGTTTTCTCCGTTTACGGGAAAAAGCTCAACGTGACGCGTGGTATGTCTGCCTCGCTGAATCTTTTCGCTCACAGTATTTGTGGAGAGCGAAAGGTCGGGGAAAATGGCGTTGAGAAGCGTCGATTTTCCTATTCCCGAGGCTCCGGCGAACGCCGCCGTACCGCCGTTAAGTCTGTTTTCGAGATAATCCTTTATCTTCTCCGTGCCGTCCTTCTCCTTGGCTGAGAGAACAAAAGTATCAAAGCCCGCTCCCTCATATATACTTCGGAGCTCGTCCGCATATTCCGGTGCGAGATCTCGCTTTCCGATGACGACGACAGGCTCAATGCCGTTATGCTCCGCAATACAGATGAGCTTATCCACGGTCGAAAGCACCGGGGCGGGAGACGCCGCAGCCATCGTGATAAAAAGCACGTCGAGATTCGCAAGCGGCGGGCGTATGAGCGAATTTTTTCTATCGAGTATTTTCGATATTCTGATATCGTTTCCGCGCACGTCCTCCGCCTCAAGCGAGAGATCCGAATATACGATCTCAACGTTATCTCCGACAAGCGGCTTGATATGGTCGTGTCGCAAAGCTCCGCTTGCCGAGCAGGATATGAGTGATCCCGCAAGCGGAGAGGGCGTATCAAAGTCACACGAATGCTTATCCGCATTCGCAAGCCTTATGGTATAAAGTCCTCCGACGCCCTTTAATATTTTTCCGTAAGTTCTGTATTCCATTCTGTTTCCGTTTCTGAAATATGATCTGTTCTGTTCTCGGGCAATGCAAAGAACCACACTGCCAAAGAAACGGCGATAACGATTATAAGCGCAATGATTACTCCGAGCAGGACGGAGAGTCTGTCCGCACTCTTGTCCTCCCTCAGCTTATCTTCCTCAATGGCGATCGTATTCGACGCCTGCGGAAGCTTCATCGACTGCGTATTCGGTATTGTGCCGGACGGAACTCTCTGCGTTCTTCCGGTCTGTGACAACGTTCTTCCCGTTTCGACACGCACGGCAGCCGTTGCGGCTGTCATCTCACGGCTCGCACCGAGTATACCCGACGACGAGGTGCTTCTCTTGAAATATCCCTGATTCTCCGCAAATGACGCGCCTCTTGCATTCAGCGGATAGATGCCCCTGTTCGAAACGTTCGAAACGTTCTGCACGGCGGAGCGTTCTATCATTCTGTATCGGCTTGACGCCCTGTCGCTTCCGAAAACCGTCTTTGAATTCTGTCGGAGCGCACGCACATCTGTGAGCATTTCGGCTGCGGTTGCGTAGCGCTTCTTCGGATTTTTCTCCATCGCACGCAAAATTATCTGTTCAAGTCCGACGGATATGTCGGGGCGGTATGCGCTCGGCGGAGTGGGTTCCTTGTTTATCTGCATTTTTGCGACCTCTGTCGCATTTTCGTGATAAAACGGCAATCTGTTTGTCATTGCCTCGTAAAGCATTACGCCGAGCGAATAAATATCGCTCTGCGGCTTCGGCGCCTTGCCCTGGGCCTGCTCCGGACTGACGTAATACACCGTTCCGAGAGCAGTATCGCTCTTCTTATCGGAGTCCTCAAGCATAGCGTCGAGCCTTGCTATTCCGAAATCCGCAACCTTTATGCTTCCGTTCTGAAGAAGTATTATATTCTGCGGTTTTATATCGCAATGTACGATACCCTTTGAATGAATATAATCAAGTGCGGAAAGTATCTGTGTGGCATAATACAGCACCTCACGCTCGGGGAGCGCTCCCCTGTGGTCGATGTGCTTTTTCAGCGTTATGCCCTCGACGTATTCCATTATTATATATTTTGTACTGTTTGTAATAGCGGTATTATAGACCTGAACTATATTCGGGTGAGATAGCAGAGAGAGAGCTGTGGATTCGTTGACGAAAAGGCTTATCTGCTTTGCGTTATGCTCAAGCCTCTTGCTCATCATCTTAATGGCAACGCTTCTTCCCGTCACCCTGTCGTAAGCACCGTACACCGTAGCCATTCCGCCTATACCGATTACGTTGACTATCGTATATCTGCCCTCAAAGGTCTGACCTATAAAGGAATCGTATGCGCCCGTCATTGCTCGTCCTCACCTCCCGTATAGATAAGAACGGCGGAGATATTATCCACTCCTCCCGCCTCGTTGGCAAGTCTTATGTAAGTAAACACCTTCTCCTCAATGCTCACATCCGAGAGTGCAACGGACTTAAGCGTATCCGAGGGGAGCATTCCGTGAAGTCCGTCGGAGCAGAGCAGAAAATAAGCCTTTGAAAGCGGTGAAATTCTGCGGTCGAAAATGTCCGCCTCAACGTCGTCGCCGATTCCGACGGCTCGGGTTATGAGATTTTTCTTCGGGTGATTTTCCGCCTCCTCGGGCGTTATCTCCTTATTGTCGACAAGGAGCTGAACATAGGAGTGATCCTTTGTGAGCTGCTTTATCGAACGCTTATTTATCATATAAAGGCGACTGTCGCCGACGTTTGCGTAATATATTCTCGAGCGGCTCTCGCAATAGACTGCCGCATTGAGCGTGCATCCCATTCCGAAAAGAGAGGCGTCCTCACGCGCTCTCGCTATCACGGCGGAGTTTGCGCATTCCACGGCGCGGCGCAAGGCAGACTTTATCTTACGTGTATCGAACTTAGAGGACTCTATTGCATCCGCCGCCGCTATCATATATTGCATAAACGCGGACTCGGCAATCTCGGACGCTATCTTGCCGCCTGCGGCACCGCCCATACCGTCGCAAACAACGGCTATGCACAAGCCGCACGCAAGTCGAGTGATTCCTATGCAGTCCTCGTTAGCCTCTCTGATCATTCCTCTGTCTGTCAAGCCGTAAGCCTTCATCATTCGCACTCCTCCGGTATCTGAGCCTTTGCTTCCTCTTTCTTTATCTCGTCACGGCGAAGCTGACCGCACGAGGCGTTTATATCCGCGCCGAGCGTTCGGCGAACGGTGGCTCTTATTCCCTTTGATTCAAGCACCTCTGCAAATTTTTTGATATCCGCACGTGCGCTCGTTTTAAAACCCGTTTCCTTTACGGGGTTTACGGGAATGAGGTTTACGTGTATCGGCATAGTGGTGCTTCTCGTTCTGAGCCTTGAATTGAGCTTTTTGGCAAGAGCCTCGGCGTCCGACACGCTGTCATTCTCTCCTGCGATGAGCGTATATTCGAACGATATTCTTCTGCCCGTCTTGTTAAAATAAGCACGGCAAGCGTCAAGAAGCTCGTCCACGCCGTATGCGCGGTTTACGGGCATAATTCTGCTTCTTATCTCGTCATTGCAGGCGTGAAGCGAGATGGAGAGCGTTATCGGAAGATCCTCATCCGCAAGCCGGTATATCCTGTCCACAAGTCCGCAGGTGGAGAGGGATATATGTCTATATCCGATATTGAGTCCCTCCGGGTGACCTACAAGGCGCAAAAATTTAACTACATTGTCATAATTATCAAGCGGCTCTCCGATTCCCATCATAACGATGCCGTCTATCCTCTCGCCGATATCTACCTGAGCGGCGATTACCTGACCGAGAAGCTCGCCCACCTCAAGATCTCTTATCTTTCCGCCTATGGTTGAAGCGCAGAACGCACATCCCATTCGGCAGCCTATCTGGCTCGATATGCAAATCGTCGTTCCGTGACGGTATTTCATAACAACGCTCTCAACGCAATTTCCGTCGTCCAGCTCAAAAAGGTATTTTACCGTGCCGTCGATTGCCGACACGAGCTTGCGGCGCACACGCGGGAGGCTGTATTTTGAATTTTCGAAAAGCTTTTTCTTCGTTGCGCCCGAAACGTTTGTAAGCGTCTCGGGGGATATTCCTCTGTGCATCGGCGAAAAAATCTGCTTTGCGCGGAATTTCGGCTCACCGAGAGAGAGAAGAAGCTCCTCAAGCTCCTCATAGTTTAAATTCAAAAGATTTTGCATATCTCGTCCTTTCGATCCTTTTAAGTATCTGTTTTAATGTTAATGTATTTCAATATTTTTTTGTAATCCGTGCCATAAAAAATCCGTCCGTTCCGTGCAAATGAGGAAGCAGGGTTATATATCCCCTGTCTGCCTTGAGCGCTCCGACGGAAAACGGCGCAAGTTCAAACTCGGGGTGATACGAGAGAAATGTCTCGACATTCTTCTCGTTTTCCTCGGGAAGAATTGTGCAGGTGGAATACACAAGTGTTCCGCCGACACGCAGATATTTTGACACGTTTTCAAGTATATCAAGCTGAATTTTCGGCAGAGCGGCACAGTCCTCAACGCTCTTATATCTGAGCTCGGGCTTTTTGCCGATAACTCCGAATCCCGAGCAGGGGACGTCGCATATTATCCTGTCCGCCGTACCTATAAGTGAGGGAATCTCCTCTCTTGCGTCGTGAGCCTCGGCTTCGATTATCGATATTCCGAGACGTGACGCTCCGCTCTCCACAAGGGAAAGCTTGTTTTCGTGTATATCAAAGGAAAGTATTCTTCCTGCGTTATTCATCGTCATCGCCGCACCGAAGCTCTTTGATCCCGGGCAGGCGCAAACGTCAAGCACCGTATCGCCCTCGCACGCTCCGAGCGCACGCACGCATATCTGGGACGCTTCGTCCTGAACGGTCGCTCTGCCGTCCGAGAGAGGAGCAAGCTCGCTCACCGCCGCACCGCCGTATACCGTTATTCCGTCGGGAGAGAAGGTACAGGGACGTGCGTCAAGTCCCGACTCGCAAAGCTCCGCAAGGAGATCGTCACGGGACGTCTTAAGCGTATTTACACGCAGAGTTATACGGGACGGCTCGTCGCCTATGGCTGCAAGAAGTCTTTCGCACTCGTCCTCTCCGTATGCGGAAATAAGCGCTGAAGCAAGACTTTCTCCGACAGAGTACCTCACGGAAAGATATTCGGTCTCTCCGTTCTCACGGCTCGGCAGAAACGAATCGGGATCTCTTCTCGTATAGGCGCGCAAAACGGCGTTTACAAAGCCCTTTGAACGCTTATCCGCAAGGTCGACCGACTCATTGAGTGCGGCAAAGCTCGGTATCTTGTCCATATAACGAAGCTGATATATTCCCATTCTGAGTATCATTCTCGTTCGTCCCTCTATTTTCGACTCGGGTATTGAGGAAAGCGTCGATATTATACGGTCAAGGGTTATTTTCTTTTCTATCACGCCGTATGTCAGCGCCGTTACAAGCGCACGGTCTGCGGGCGTCAGGTTATTTCTCTTTATTGCGGTGTCAAGAGCGAGATTCGAATATCCGCCGCTCTCGCACCGAAGCAATATCTCAAGCGAGACGGCGCGTGCGCCTCTCACTCTCTGAGCGTTATTTTTTTCTTTCATACTTCAATAATCAGCGGAGCACATCGCCCTCGGCTATCTTTCTGCCTCTGACGAAATCAGCCGCACTCATTCTTCCCTTGCCCTCCGGCAAAAGCTTCAGAATATTCACGGATCCGCGCGCACACGCAACTCTTATTTTTCCGCCGTCGGTCGAAAGCACCTGTCCTGCGTTTTCGTTCACACTCTCACGCTCGCATATTTCGCTCTCGACTATCTTAAGCAGCTTTCCGTCGGGTGTGTGTGTGAACGCAAGCGGCATGGGAGAGAGACCTCTGATAAGGTTATGCACGGTATCGCAGTCCGCACCGAAGCGTATCAGGCAATCCTCCTTGGTTATCTTGGACGTATGTGTTGCAAGCGAATGATCCTGCGGGGTAGGCGTTATCTCCCCTCTCTCAAGACCTTCGACTGTCTTTATGAGCAGCTCCGCACCGAGCACGCCGAGACGGTCGTGTATTATTTCGAAATTATCGTTTTCGTTAATGGGGCACTCAGCACGCAAAAGCATATCGCCCGTGTCAAGTCCCTCTGCCATAAACATTGTTGTGATTCCCGTGACCTTTTTGCCGTCGATTATAGCTCTCTGCATGGGAGATGCACCCCTGTATTCGGGAAGAAGAGAGCCGTGAACATTGATACAGCCGTACCTCGGATATTCAAGAACCGAGGGGGGCAATATTTTTCCGTAAGCGACCACCGCAATAAGCTCGGGGGATAGCGACGCAAGCGTTTGCGCAAATTCCTCTCCTCTGAGTGTCGCGGGCTGGAATACGGGTATTCCGCGCTCTTGTGCGTAGACCTTTACGGGAGGAGGCGTGAGTGTGTATCTTCTGCCCTTCGGCTTATCGGGCTGAGTTACAACGCCGACAACGTCATATCCGCTCTCACAGAGAGCCTTAAGCGAGAAAAGGGCGAAATCGGGTGTGCCCATAAAAAGTATCTTCATATATGCTTATCTCCTCGATGGAATTATTGCTCTGCGGGCACGGTTTCGATATCCGTTGCTATATCCGTATAGAGCTTGCCGTCAAGATGGTCTATCTCATGGCAGAACGCACGCGCTAAAAATTCGGACGCGGTGATTTCCACTTCCTCGCCGTATCTGTTCGTCGCACGAACGGTAACGTGCATCGGGCGCTTGACCGTTCCCCACTTATTGGGCACGGAAAGACAGCCCTCTGTTCCGACCTGCTCGCCTGCGTATGCGATGATTTTCGGATTTATAAGCTCATAGAGCTGTCCCTCCTCAACCTCGACGACCGCAATGCGGCGTAAAATTCCGACCTGGGGTGCGGCAAGTCCGACGCCGTTTGCCTCTCTCATAGTCTGCGCCATATCGTCAAGAAGTCGGAGTATCTTGGGCGTTATCTCATCAACGGGACGGCATCTCTTGCGGAGAACGTCGTCACCGACCTTTACTATATTCAATCTTGCCATTTTTACATATCCTTTCGCATTGAAATTTATATTGACGTCGGGTTGAGATCTACGGAGAGCGTCGGCTCGTTCTTCTTGCGCTTTCCGAAATCTCTGTATATTCCCGCAAGCATAGCCCGACTTGCTCGGTTGAGCTTACACTTGATAACCATTCTGAGTCTGTATTTGCCGTCCGCCTTATACACCGGTGCCTCAAAGGGACCGTAGCACACTATCGGCGCGCCGGGGATCTCCTTTTCTATCCTGTCCCGGAGCATATCGGACAGTGCCGCCGCGTCCTTCATAACCGCGCTCTCCGACGTACCGGAGACCGTCAGCACCGCAATATCGCAAAACGGCGGATAGCGGAGCAGCTTACGTGAGCTTATCTCGTTCTCGTAGAACGCCTCGTAGTTTTGCGTTGAGGCAAGCTCTATTATATCGTTATCCGGATCCGTCGTCTGAATCAGCGCCAAGCCGTGCTTTCCGCTGCGTCCCGCACGTCCGATGACCTGCGTGAGCATTGAAAACGTTCTTTCATTGGCTCTGAAATCGTTCAGATAGAGCGAGGCGTCCGCATTAAGCACGCCGACGAGCGTGACATTCGGAAAATCATGTCCCTTAGTCACCATTTGCGTGCCGAGCAGTATCTGCGCCCTCTGCGCTCTGAACTCGCCGAGCATCTTATCATATGAATTTTTAGACGAAACGGTATCCGTATCCATTCTTATTATTTTCGCATTCGGATAAAGCTCCGAAAGCTGTCTTTGAGCAAGCTGTATTCCGACGCCCACGGGCTTTATGTGTGTGCCGTTGCACTCGGGACATTTCTCGGGTATCTCCATTCGCTTTCCGCAGGTATGGCAGACAAGCTCTCCGATGCGGTATATCCTATCCGTATGATAGGTCATTGAGACGGAGCAATTCGGGCATTTGATCGGTACTCCACACGACATACACGAAACGTAATTATGATATCCGCGTCTGTTTAGGAAGAGTATCGCCTGCTCCCCTCTGTGCATAGTCGCTCCGAGCTCGTCGACAAGCGCTCCCGAAAGCGTTCCGATATTTCCCGCTCTTAGCTCGGGACGCATATCGACAACTCTTACCTCGGGCAGCCTTGCGTTTCCGTACCGCTCCTTAAGCTTTATCAGCGTATACACGCCGTCCGATGCCTTTTTATAGCTTTCGATCGACGGTGTTGCCGAGGCAAGCAGCATAAGCGCGCCGTTCTTCGCACATCTGAAGCGTGCGATGTCCCTTGCGTGATACTTCGGATTGTTCTCCGATTTATAGGTATGCTCCTGCTCCTCGTCTATTATCACAAGACCGAGATCTCTGACAGGCGCGAACACGGCGCTTCTCGTTCCTATAACGAGATCCGCCTCTCCCCTCTTTATACGCATATATGCGTCAAGACGTTCGCCCGCGGAAAGAGACGAATGTATTATCGCAACCCTTGAGCCGTAGCGTGAGCAAAAGATATCAACGGTCTGCGGCGTAAGAGATATCTCGGGTATGAGCATTATAACGCCCTTGCCGCGAAGCAGCGCATGGTCGATGAGTCTCATCATCACCGCCGTTTTTCCGCTTCCCGTAACTCCGTGGAGCAGAGCTGCGGCAGGCTCGTTCTTCTCGAAAAGCGCACGCAGGGTGCAGAACGCGTCCCATTGGTCACCCGAGAGCAAAAGTTCTGCGGCGTTGTTCGGGCGTTCCCTATCCCCGTAGGGATTTCTGTATACGCTCTCGATCTCCTTTTCGATATATCCCTTTTTTACAAGTGCCGATATTTGCGCGTCGGTCACACCGAGCTCGCTCCTTATGTCCTCGCCGCTCATTCTCTCTCTCAGGGAAAGCAAAGACAGGATCGCCATATGTCCGTCCGAGCGGAGCTTCGAAAATCCCTCAACGCTCTCTCCAGTTCCGAGAAGCGAGGCAAGTTCGCCGTCGTCTATCGCCAGAGAATAATAATTTTTCTTCTTTCCGACAGCTCTGTTCTTAACGGTAAATTCCTTTTTTATAAAGCCCTCCGTGAGAAGCTCCCGGATTGCGGCATATGCCGACGAGCCGAGCATCTCCGTCGCCTCTGCGACGGTAATACGTCCCCTGTCCTCGATATAAGCGAGAAGCTCGCCGTATCTTCCGAGATAAGGCTCGTCCGACTCCAATATGCTGTAATATGTGATTATCTGCGAAAGAGCGCCCGACGGCACCATTGCGTGAACGGCGTCACCCACGGTACAGAGCGTCTGCTCCTTCATAAATTTGCAAAGACCGAGCTCCTCCTCGCCGAAGAATATCTCCTCGGAAGCAAGCGAAAGCACGGATTTTGTCTTTACGCTCGGGGGCGGGCAGCAGTCCTCGGTAACAAGCCCTATCTGCGTTTTGTTCGAATTTCCGAACGGAACGACGACAAAGGCGCCTCTGACAGCTACCTCGGAAAGCCCGTGCGGCACAAAATACGTAAAAGGCGTATCTATGCAATACGGATTATTCAGAAGATGTATCTTAACGTATCTGTTCTCCACAGGGCTGCCCTCCTCTCTAAACGATTGGCGGAGAATATTCTCCGCCGTCGTTACATTACAAATTATTCCTCGTCTGCCGTCTCGGCGGTCTCCTCAACGCTCTCCTCCGACTCCTCGGAAGTCTCCTCCGTTGCCTCAACGTCGGTCTCTGCGCCATCCTCGCGGTAGATCTCGTATCTGCCGTCATAGAAGCGGTCGATGGCGTTCTTTATCGCCTTTTCGTCCTTGAGGTCCTGATCGATCATATTCATAAGGTTGCGGTCGCTGTCCTTATTGCCGGTCATTGACTTTTCGGCCTCGTCTCTCTGTCTTACGTATTCGTCCGTAAGTATACGAGCGCACTTTGCGGTTGCGAGAGTAAGCTCGTAGCGGTTAAATTCGTCCTTTGAAAGTTCCTTTATGGTTGGGTGAAGCATTTTTATATTCTCCTTAAAAATTTAATAAGTAATTAATTTGCAAAATATTTTTCCGCAGCGTCGGGCATACGGTGACGCGCGTGCTTTTCCGCACGGACGATAGCCTTGATGTCGTCTGCGGCGACGGAGCTTCCGCCGTTGTAATTGTATACTATGTAGTCATAAGCGTCAAGCTGTGCGATCTCTCTCTTCGCCTTTTCAAGTCGCGCCTGAATGACCTCCTCGGTCTCCGTTCCTCTTCCGCGAAGTCTTTCCTCCTGAATTGCAAACGTCGGGGGAATGAGCATAATGAGCACTGCGTCGGGGAAGATCTTCTTTACGTTCTTCGCACCGTCGCACTCTATCTCAAGAATGAGATTGCGTCCGCTCTCAAGCACCGCAAGCGTTTCACGCAGGGGCGTTCCGTAATAATTTCCGCAATATGTCGTATATTCGAGAAAACCGCCCTCGCTTATCCTGCGCTCAAATTCGGCACGGTCGATAAAGTGATAATTAACGCCGTTTTTCTCGCCCGGGCGCGGCGCACGTGTTGTTGCGGAAACGGAAAAAACAAAATCTCCCGTCGCAACAAGCTGTGAATTGACAGTTCCCTTGCCGCTTCCCGCAGGTCCGGAAACAACTATCAAAAGTCCCTTGTTCATTCCTCTTCCTCCTCGGTGTCCTCTTCCTCGTCATAAGACGTATCGTCCATTCTGTTTGCTATCGTTTCGGCTACTATCGCCGAGAGTATTACGTGCTCGGAGTCCGTAATGATAACGCTTCTCGTGCGTCTGCCGCAGGAAACGTCGATCGTTCTTCCGCTCTCCTTTGCATCTTGGACAAGTCTCTTTATCGGTGCGGAATCGGGGCTTGCTATCGCAACTATCCTCTCCACCGCAACCATATTTCCAAAGCCTATATTAATAAATTTCATAAGATGTCCTCGCTCGCTTATTCGATGTTCTGTATCTGCTCTCTTATCTTTTCAAGCTCGCACTTGATATCAACAACAACGTGTGCGATGTCGGAATCTGAGCATTTCGAGCCTATCGTGTTCGTTTCGCGGTTCATCTCCTGCATAAGGAAGTCAAGCTTACGTCCCGCGGGCTCGCCGGACGAAAGTATGTCCTCGAACGCCTTGAAATGTGAGCGAAGTCTTACTATCTCCTCGTCTACCGCCACCTTGTCCGCAAATATCGCACACTCCGTGAGAATGCGGTTCTCGTCAAGCGTAACTCTATTATCGGAAAGTACCGCACGAAGCTTTTCCTCAAGGCGTGAGCGGTAAGAGCCTATGCTCTGCTCACTGTGAGTCTCCACCGTGTCGACCATTGCCTTTATTCCGTCAACCTTGGCTCGAAGATCCGCCTCGATATTGGCGCCCTCTCTCTCACGCGCGGTAATAAAGCGTTCTATTGCGACGTCAAGCACACCGGACACATCGATCCAATCCTGCTCCTCGTCCTCCTCGGGCTTGCTGACCGTGAAAACGTTGGGATCACGCTGAAGCGTTGCGACCGTGATATCTCCCGCAAGCGAAAGCTTATCCTTAAGCTGAAGAAGCGCATCGTAATACGCCCTTGCATACTGCTCGTTAAGAGTGATTGCGACGTCAGTGCCGCCGACGGACTCAATGCCTATCGAAACCTCTACCTTGCCTCGACTGACGCCGTGGGACTGAAGATAGGGCTTTATTTTTTCTTCAAGAAAAAAATAGCTTCTCGGCAAACGTGTCGAGCAGTCGAAATATCTGTTATTGACGCTCTTTATCTCAACCGTGATATTTTTTCCGTTAACGCACTCGGTGTGTCTGCCGAATGCGGTCATACTTTTTATCATATATGCTTTTCCTTTGCGATTTAGAAAATAAAAATATATATTCATTTTATTTTAATACATTCTGCCCGATTTGTCAACTCTTTTTTCAATATTATATTATATATTCGGCTTTTCGTGCTTCAATTTTGCCCGGAAATGAAAAAAAATACCGAAAATCAAGAAAAAATATATAAAAAGCTATTGCAAAATAAAGAAAAATGTTTTATAATAAATTGTAAAACTATGCGAAACAGCATTATGGAGGTATAATATTATGATTATGGCT
>CAZHPZ010000020.1:0-22118 GCA_964534905.1 uncultured Lachnospiraceae bacterium
AAGTGAACAGCAGGATCTTTCGTGCAAAGAATAAATTAAGAGATATATTGGGAGAAGAGGTATATGAACGAATTACACGCTGAAAAGTTTGATGCTATATTGATTTGAGGTTTCAAAGTTATGTGATTTTATAAGTGTCTAACCGCTTTTTACACTTGCAATGTCACCTCAAGTATGATATAATGTAATAGAATACAGGTTTGTGTGGAGAGAAAACGATGATTGATATTTTGGCTGTTGTCGGTGCGACGGCGAGTGGTAAGAGCGCGCTTGCTATTGAGCTTGCAAAAAGGCTTGACGGAGAAATAATATGCTGTGATTCGATGCAGATATATAAAAAAATGAATATCGGTACCGCGAAGCCAAGTGCAGAGGAGCTTGCACAGGTGCCACATCATCTGTTTGACTTTGCAGATCCTAAGGCTGCGTTTTCCTGTGCGGATTATGTTCCGCTTGCACAGAGTAAGATATGCGAAATATCATCAAGAGGAAAACTTCCAATATTATGTGGAGGCACCGGGCTTTATCTTGACCGACTGATATCGGGTGCAAAATTCGAGGAAACTCAAATAGACGAGGATTTCAGACGTGAGATGAACGAGTACGCGTTAAAAAAGGGCAATGAAGCGTTGCACGAAATGCTACGTGAGATTGACTCGGAATCGGCGGATGAGATACATCCGAATAATGTAAAGCGTGTGATACGCGCGCTTGAGATATATAAAACGTCGGGCAGAAGGAAAAGCGATATAGACAGAGAGAGCCGGCTTGCAGAGCCCCAATACAGGGCTGTACAGATAGGAATAAAATATAATGACCGATCGCTTTTGTATGACAGGATCAATCTCAGAGTTGATAAAATGATCGATGACGGATTGCTTGAGGAAACGCGTGCTCTTATGGAGGAGGGAATATTCGAGCAAAATTCCACTGCGGCGCAGGCAATAGGCTATAAGGAGCTTTTAACATATCTCAGGGGTGAATGCGATATCAATGCGGCAATCGAAGACCTGAAAAAGGCTACACGCAGATACGCAAAGCGTCAGATGACGTGGTTCTCGTCTCACGGTGACGTTAGGTGGATAGATGCCGACGGAAAAGGTGCGGACGTGATTGCGGATGAAGCAGAGAGCCTTGTAAAACGAAAATAGTATGGATTATTCGTATATTGACAATAATTATGCGGAAATATTGCGTGAGATAAACAGTGTAAGCGCAAGTATGACCGAAAGGCCGGAGATACTTCCGGTAATTAAAAATGCGGATATCGGAGAGATCGGATATCTTGCCGGTAAATACGGAATTGTAAGCGTTGGTGAAAATCGCGTTCAGCAGCTTCTTTCGAGATACGAAGCTCTTCGAGAAATCGGTGTGGATATTCAATTTATAGGATATCTGCAAACAAACAAGGTCAAATATATAATAGATAAGGTAAGCATGATACAGTCCCTGGACAGAACGGAGCTTGCACGGGAGATAGACAGGCAAGCGGAGAGAGCGGGTATTGTTATGGATGTTCTTGTCGAAATAAACGGTGCAAGAGAAGCAAGTAAGGGAGGAGTTCTGCCGGAAAATGCAGAGGCCTTTTGTGCGGAAATTGCCTCGTATAAGCATTTAAATTTGCGTGGATTTATGACAATGGGCAAAAAATTCGAAAAAAATGACGAATATTTGAAATATTTTTGCGAAACTTATCAATTAGTGCTTGACATTTGGCAAAAAAAATTACATAATATAGGTAGACCTGTTTTATCTATGGGAATGAGCGACAGTTTTGTGCAAGCCGCACAGGCGGGAGCCACTCAGGTAAGAATAGGCAGAAGATTGTTTAATAAATAAATGTAAAAATACAAAGAAAGTTGGAGAGAAAAAATGAAGAATTTATCATCCATTTTGGGTATGGGAAAAAAGGATACTAACGATTACGATAAGTATTATCGCGACGATGACGATCTTTACGGCGATACCGAGGAGAACGACGAGGATGTTACCGCATATCCCGAGAAGAAGAGCGACGGTGTTTCCTTTAACGCAGGCTCGGCTCCCGTATCTCTTAAGGTTGTTAAGCCCAAGAGCTATGCGGACGGTCCCTCTATTGCAGACCATCTCGCGCAGGGAAGCACGGTAGTCCTTAATATCGAATCCCTTGACAGAGCCGGTGCCATCCGTCTTATTGACTTCCTTATGGGTGCTATCCACGTGCTCGGAGGAGATATGAAGAGCGTTACAAAGACCACGCTTGTATTTGCTCCCAGAAATGTCGGAGTGTCCGAGTTCGATAATATCGAAGAGGATGAGGACCTTGACGGAGAAATTGAGGAATAATTACATATGAGCAGCTTTGACGGGGCAGATAGTAAGGAGCTTAAGCTTCTTTACGCAAGGCTCGATGACCTTGAGCTTCGTGCAAGAGCGGGGACTGTTTCTCACACCTCGTTTTTGACGCCCGCAGAACAGTATAAGGCTCAGAATTATTTTTCGGCAAAAGGACATAAGGATATGATTTGCCTTTTCGGCGGTTACACCGATGCACAGAGAAGGCAAATCTTTCTTTTACCGGAATATATGACTGATTACGATAACGAAACAAGGCTTGATATGCTCGCCGATGATTTTAATTCCGCTATAAAGGCGGTAAGGATCAAGGGGAGCGGTTTTCGTGCTCTTTCTCACAGGGATTATCTCGGAAGTCTCCTCGCTTTGGGAATAGAGCGTTCAACACTCGGAGATATATGTATTCTCGATAATTTTTCAGCAGTTCTTTTTTGCTCTGCCGATATAGAGGGATATATTCTTGCGTCTCTTAATACGGTAGGAAGAGACAGCGTTAAAACCGAAAGTGCCGTTGTTGACAGAAATATGCCCGCAACGCAAAGATATCAGGCTTTTTCGGATACGATAGCTTCGGAGAGATTGGATTGTGTCGTGGCATCGGTATTTAATCTTTCACGAGAAAAAGCGCAAAATCTTATAAAGAGCGGTTTGGTGGAGCATAATTACGATACGGCGTCGAAAACAGATGCCGATGTTTGCAGCGGAGATATCGTTTCCGCCAGAGGATTCGGAAAGTTTGTTATCCGTGATATATCTACATTTACGAAAAAGGGCAGAATACGCCTTTCTGCCGATAAATACGTATAAATGACTATAAATTAAATAATAATTGTTGACAAAAGACTTCTTTTGTGATAAAATTTAGTATAGCATTGAAAAAGACGGCGTTTTTTGAAAGGTTGCAGAGAGTACGCGGAGGGTGAAAGCGTATAACCGAGTATAAAAATGCAGATCACTTTGGAGCAGATCGCTGACATTAACCTTAGGCGATCCGTATTTCTGCGTTAAAGAATTCAAGCGGCATGTAGCCTGTGCAGCATGCAAAATGAGTGGTACCGCGGTAAATCCGTCTCATAGATCCTCGATCTGTGAGACTTTTTTGTTTCAATGACTTTAATATGATATATTTTTTCAGAAAATAAATTAAGGAGATAATTTATGGCAAAGGATTACACAAGCACATTAAATCTTCCCAGTACTAAATTCGAGATGAGAGCTAATCTTCCGACAAGAGAGCCTCTTATGCTTGATTATTGGAAGAGCATCGACCTTTATTCACGTATGCAGGAAAGGAGAGCGGGTAGACCTACGTTTGTTCTTCATGACGGACCTCCGTTTTCAAACGGAAACATTCATATGGGTACTGCGCTTAATAAGATACTTAAGGATTTTATAAACAAATCCAAGACTATGGAGGGATACAGAGTACCCTATACTCCGGGTTGGGATAACCACGGAATGCCTATTGAGTCGGCTATTATAAAGAAAAATAAAATAGACAGAAAGAAAATGAGTATATCCGATTTCCGCCGTCAGTGCCATGCATTTGCACAGGATTTCGTTGATATACAGAGAGAGCAGTTTAAGCGTCTCGGAGTTTGTGCCGATTGGGATCATCCCTATCTTACAATGAATCCCGAGTTCGAGGCGAAAGAGGTCCTTGTTTTCGGCGAAATGTTTAAAAAGGGATACATCTATAAGGGACTTAAGCCCGTTTATTGGTGCCCCAAGGACGAAACGGCTCTTGCCGAGGCGGAGATTGAATATAAAACCGATAAGTGTACTTCGATTTATGTGAAATTTAAGGTAAGCGACGATAAAGGAAAGCTCGGTGCCGTTTGTGATCTTGATAAGACATATTTTATTATATGGACTACCACAACGTGGACCTTGCCCGGTAACCTTGCTATTGCTTTGAATCCCGACGAAGATTACGTAGTCGTTGGAGCGGATAACGGAGAGTGCTATATTGTTGCAAAGGCGCTTCTTGAAAAAACAATGGCAGAGGGGGGTATAGAAAGCTATACCGTGCTCCTTACTATGCCCGGACGTGAGTTTGAGTATATGAACGCTCAGCATCCGTTCCTTGATCGTAAGAGTCTTGTCGTAAATGCCGATTATGTTACTATGGATAGCGGCACGGGCTGCGTTCATACGGCTCCGGGCTTCGGTGCAGATGACTATCAGACCTGTGTAAGATACGGAATGGATATAATCGTTCCTGTTGATGACAGAGGTTATCAGACGGCAGACGCAGGTAAATTCGCAGGACTTTATTATGAGGAGTCCAACAAGGCGATACTTGCCGATATGACAGAGAGCGGTGCGCTTTTTGCTTCCAAGGAGCTTGAGCACGAGTATCCTCACTGCTGGAGATGTAAGAATCCTATAATCTTCCGTGCAACGCCCCAGTGGTTCTGCTCGGTAGATGCATTCAAGGACGATGCCGTAGCGGCTTGCAAGAATGTTCAGTGGCTTCCCGAATGGGGCGGCGATAGAATGGAACAGATGATAAGAGAAAGAGCCGACTGGTGTATCTCACGTCAAAGACATTGGGGACTTCCTATTCCCGTATTCTACTGTGAGGATTGCGGAAAGCCCATTTGCAATGACGAAACCATAAAGAATATTTCGGATATATTCGGTGCCGAGGGCTCAAACGCTTGGTTTGATAAGGAAGCGTCGGAGCTTCTTCCCGAAGGCTTTGTTTGCCCGCATTGCGGCGGAAAGCATTTTTCCAAGGAGCACAATACTCTTGATGGTTGGTTTGATTCCGGTTCATCGCATTTCTGCGCACCCGACCTCTACCGTGAGATCGGCGAAGCAAGCGATGTTTATCTTGAGGGTGCCGATCAGTATAGAGGATGGTTCCAGTCATCTCTTCTTACGGCAGTCGGTGCGCTTGGAAACGGTGCTCCCTTTAAAACCGTGCTTACTCACGGTTGGGTAGTTGACGGAGAGGGAAAGGCTATGCATAAATCTCTCGGTAACTCAATAGCTCCCGAGGAAATGATAAATAAATACGGTGCCGACATTGTTCGTCTTTGGGTTGCGTCAAGTGATTACAGAGTTGACGTTCGTGTTTCCGATAATATCTTTAAGCAGCTTTCCGAAACATACAGAAAGATAAGAAATACGTCCCGTATTATCCTTGCTAACCTTAACGATTTCAATCCCGATACGGATATGCTTGACGTAAATGAGCTTTACGAGATAGATAAATGGGTGCTCAGTCGTCTTAACGATCTTGCGGCAACGGTTCGCCGCGGATATGATACGTTTGAATTCCATACAGTGTACCATAGCGTAAATAATTTCTGTACAAATGATCTTTCAAAGCTTTATATTGATATAACAAAGGATAGAGTTTATGTCGAGAAAAAGGACAGCCGTGCGAGAAGAAGTGCTCAAACTGCTATGTATCTTGTTCTTTCCGGTATGACAAGACTTATCGCACCTATGCTTTCGTTCACTGCCGAGGAAATTTGGCAGGCTATGCCTCACTCTTTGTCAGATGTAAGAGAGAGCGTATTCCTTAACGATATGCCAGAGTACTCCGAGGCACTTACATTCGGAGATATCAGCTCGCATTGGAATAAGCTTTTCGAGCTTCGTGACGATGTTATGAAGGCTCTTGAGCTTGCGCGCGCATCCAAGACGATAGGAAAATCTCTTGATGCCAAGGTTGCAGTATATAGCGATTCCGATGAGCATAAGGCTTTACTTGAAAGCTTTGCGGACGATCTTGCTACTGTATTTATCGTTTCTCAGGTAATCCTGTGTGACGGAGCGGCTCCCGAAGGCGCATTTACGGAAACGGAAAGCGGAATTGCCGTTTTGGTTGAAAAGGCAGACGGATGTAAATGCGATCGTTGCTGGACATACTCCACAAAGGGTGTTTCCGACGGAGAGGGATTTATCTGCGAGCGCTGCAGAAAAATACTTGAGCAGTAAAGGAGCAAATAAATGCTTGTTTGGCTTGTATTAATCGTTGGGGTGGTGTTTCTCGATCAGATATCGAAATGGCTTACGATTATAAATCTTAAGCTCTACGAGACATTTCCCATAATCAATAACGTATTTCACTTCACTTATGTAAGAAATGAGGGGGCTGCATTCGGAATACTTAAGGATCACCGTTGGGTTTTCCTTGTTATTTCGACCGTTGCGATAATCGCTCTTTCGGTATTTTTGTGGAAAAAACGCAACGACAGTAAGCTTCTTTGCACGGCAATGAGCTTTATAATCGGCGGCGGTATCGGCAATATGATAGACCGTCTGAGCCTCGGATACGTTATCGATTTTTTGGATTTCAGAATTATAAATTATCCTATATTCAACATTGCAGACAGCTTTGTATGCGTCGGAGTCGGATTATTTGCTCTTTATATAATTCTTGACGAGGTAAATGAATATAAGAAAAATAAAGCCGCTAAAATATCCGAAAATATCTCGGATAACGGCTTGACGGATAGCTCGGAAGATGGTAGAGAAGAACATTCTGAAGCTGATAATTGATGATATCGGCGAGAGACTCGATACCGTAGTCGCAGAGCGTGAGAAAATGTCACGCTCTGCGGGAGCCAAGCTTATCGAGGGAGGTATGGTTCTTGTTAACGGAGAACCCTCTACCAAAAATTACAAGATAAGAGCAAATGACATAATAGAGGTGATGCATCCTCAGGTTGAGGAGTGTCATATAGAGCCTCAAAATATTCCTCTTAATATTGCGTATGAGGACAGAAATATTATAGTTATAAATAAACCGAAGGGCATGGTGGTGCATCCTGCACCGGGAAATCCGGACGGAACGCTCGTAAATGCATTGTTGTACCATTGCGGAGACTCTCTTTCTGGTATCGGAGGCGTATCACGCCCGGGAATAGTTCATAGAATAGATAAGGATACGAGCGGACTCTTGGTAGTGGCGAAGAACGACTTTGCTCACCGTGTTTTATCGGACGATTTGAAGCTTCATAAAATTAATAGAGTCTATCATGCTATTGTTATCGGTCATCTTAAGGAAATATCGGGAACCGTTGACGCTCCCATCGGACGTCATCCTGTAGACAGAAAAAAGATGGCGGTCATAACAAACGAGCAGTATACCTCAAGATATGCGATTACGCATTACAGAGTTATCAGACGCTATGAGAATTTTGATTATATTCAATGTGTGCTTGAAACGGGAAGAACGCATCAGATAAGAGTGCATATGGCTTATCTCGGGCATCCGTTGCTCGGAGATGAGGTGTACGGCGGAAATAAAACACGCTTTGAGGCATTGCATAAGGATCTTATTCACGGTCAGTGTCTACATGCAAAGGAACTTCATTTTACTCATCCGACAAGCGGAATGATTGTTACAATTGATTCAGATCTGCCGGATTATTTCCAAAAAACACTTGATATCCTCGAAAAAACCGAAAAGAGATATTTTTAATAATATCTATCGAATATCTCCTGACTTTCGTAAAAAAATCAGAGTGCCATAGGCACTCTGATTTTTTATATTTCTATCTCTACGGCTTTGCCGAGAGGGAGAGAATATATCAGAATTTTGTCGGGAGAGCGTCCGAGAAGCTCTTTTACCGCTAATGCGTAGTACGAGAGCTGGCGTGCGTGACGTTCGCTTAGCTTGCTTTTAGCAAGGCGTTCGTTTTTTAACTCATTCGGAGTCAGGTAATCTGTTTTATAGTCACAGAGGATGATTTCGCCGTTCTCACTTTCTATAAGCAGGTCAATTACACCTTGAATTAGAATTTTCTCATTACGAGCGTTCTCGGATAATTCTTCGTTTTCGGTAAACGAAGAGGCGGGAAGCATTATGTTAAAGCGTTGCTCTCGCCATATGTTTTTGGCAGATTTTACAGTGGAGTAAAGATTGCTTGCAAAAAATCGCTCTATTTGCTGTTTTGCAATCAGATCTCCTATTTCTTCTGTTATGAATTTGTGCTCGGTTAAGCGTTTAAGCTCCGCCTCGACGCCGTTTCTTTCCGCATTTTCAAAATTACAAAATTGAAGAAACAGATGGGTTGCGGTGCCTATGTCGGCACCGGATCTCTCGCTTTTGGATTTGAAATACTCTTCAATTTCAAGTATTTTCAAATCATCGGATGAGTCGAGCAATGCTCCGTCGTCATAAAGATCATCTATAACCGTTGGGCTAAGCCTTGAAACGGATAGCTTTGCGGGAAGACGGTTCAGATGCTTATACGGATATTCAAAGTTCAGCCTGTCCTTAATTTCGGATATCTTTTCATCCGATATTTCGCATATCGGATAATGCATATCTGAAATTACCTCCGTGATTGGATCAAAATCCAATTCCGCATTTTTTTCGATCGTTTCGAGCGTGTAGCAATCATTTTCGGTGATCGGATAGATTGACGCCAATATCATGGCAAGCCAGCTTCTGCATTTCTTTATTCTGAAATCGCTTGCAAATTCGGATGTAAGAGATGCGTTTTCAATTAAGCGATCAAGCCTTGAGTTTGTGTGTGCGGTGATGTACAGACGCTCTCTTGCGCGAGTCAGCGCAACATAGAGAATACGCATTTCCTCTTCCGTTTGCGCTTCCGATATAGCGAGTGCAACCGCTTCGCGTATCGGCGTATTTATGCGTGCCATACCTCTTTCAACGGATAATTTCAATCCTATTCCCGCCTTGGCATTATACAGAAGATTAGGCTTTATATCGTCCGAATTGAAAGGCGACTGTGTATTGCAGATAAAGCAAACGGGAAATTCAAGTCCCTTTGATTTATGAGCGGTTATCAGTTTTACCGAGTTACTTGCGGAATCATCCGGCGAAAGGGAGGGGATCTTTTTGTTTTCTATGAGCTCATTAATATAGGAAATGAAATTGTTGAGCCCCTTGAACGATCCCGATTCGAACTTCCTTGACATTTCGTAAAGACGTGTGAGATTTTGACTTTCCGGAGCTCCGATCGAAGCGAGAGAGAGATCCGAAAAAATAAAATTCAACAGCTTGTCTATCGGGAGAGTAAGCGCTTTGTCACGATACAATGAGAGCTTTTCAAGAAAATATTTACCCTTGGAGACTGTTTCTCTGTTTGCATTCTCACAGCTCTGATAAGATGTGAGCGCTTCAAAGAGTGAAGCGGAATCATCTGAATTCGAGCGTATCTCTATCAGCTCATCCATAGTGTATGCAAAAACGGGAGAATAAAGAGTAGCCGCAAGTGGAATATCTCTGTTTGGATTGTCTACCGTACATAAAAGAGAAAGCACTAACATCACATCGGGTGTTTCGAAAAGATCATATTTTGAATTGTCGGAGCAGGGAATTCCAACTGCATCAAGAGCCGCCGATATATCTGCGGCTGAAGTGACGGATCGCATAATAATTGCAATGTCACGCGGTTCTATCGGACTTCCGTCCGCCTTTTGCTCGGAGGATATAAGACGGGAGATTTCGTTTGCTATCCATATAGCCTCTCGATTAGGTTGGGGTGAGGTCTTATCTTCCGATTCTTCAACGTCGCAGCCTTCCGATTCATCACCTGTTATCAAGGCTATTTTGACCTTGGGTGAGGGAAGCGTACGCCCCTCCTCGACCTTGGAAAAGATAAGATTGTCCTCTGAGGTATACCCTATATTCTTGCCGCAATTTCCGAATAGAAACGAAAATATCCTGTTCGTAAAATCTATGACGTTTTTGTCGCATCGGAAATTGTTTGACATAAATATCAGTGCGTTGTCGGAGCCGTCCGCCGTTTCAATCGGAGGAAAGCTTTTTTTGTATTCGGCGAAAACATCGGGCTCTGCGCCTCGAAAGCTGTATATGCTTTGTTTTATATCGCCTACCATAAATCTGTTTTCGGGCTTGGATATGAGTGTAAATATTTTATCCTGAACCGCATCTACGTCCTGATATTCGTCTATGTATATTTCATCGAATTTATCGCGGTAGGAAAGAGCAATGTCGCTTGCCTCTCCGTTTTCATCACATAGCAGTTTGAATGCAAAGCGTCTGATATCGTTGAAATCAAAGGTTCTGCGTTTTATCTTCTCCTCAAGAGATTCCTTCTCAAATTCGTTTAACACGGAGTAAAGAGACTGAAAAATATCTCCTGTTTTAAGCATAGAGTCGCTTATTTCCTCTTGCGTAAACGAAAAATATTTTTCAGACAGCGCTTTTATAAGCTTGGTTTCTTCGTCTCGTATTGCTTTGCATGAAAGAATTTCAGGAGTTTGAAATTCTTTTTTCAGAGATTTGAGATTTTGCTTGCTGTAGGAAAGAAATTTGTCCCTTACGGAAGAGTATGTTCCGTTAACAATAATGCTTGAAAGGTCTTCCAGGAAATCCTTGTCATAGGAAAAAGCGGCCAGATATGAAGCAGACGCATTTTCATTATCCGCAATAACATCGCAGCAAGCGGAGATAGCCTTGTAATAGCTTTGCGAGGCGTTTAAAATATACTCGCGTATCAGCTTGCCCTGCCGGCTTTCGAAAAAGTCTCCGTTTGACTCGCGTTTTAATTCGTTTGCACAGTCAAGTATGATTTTCTCGCCCTCGGTTCTTGAGCAGAGCTTGCTTTCAAGAGAGAGAAAAACGTCCGACAGCGTATCGCTCTGCTTTGCGGCAGTGAAGTTTTCAATGAATGAGAGAAATGTTGTGTCACTGTCGGCTTGGGCATCGTAGTGCTTTTCAATGACAGCGTCCATAACGTTCTTTCGGAGAAGCGCAATTTCACCCTCGTCGGCAATTCTGAATGTTGACGGCAGCCCGAGACGCTGAAATCCGGTTCGGACTATTTCAAGATAAAATGAGTCGATGGTGCATATATGTGCATTTTCGAGCAAAACGAGCTGCTTTGAAAGACGCTTGTCCGTCGGAAATTGTGCGAGTCTGTCGGATATTGCTTCTGATATTTTTCTCTTCAGATCGGCAGCCGACATTCGTGTATATGTTACTATCAACATTCTGTCAATGCTTGCGTTTGAATCGGGCTCGGTTATTTTTTGTACTATACGCTCCGTAAGAGTTGCGGTCTTACCCGATCCTGCGGCGGCGGAAACGAGCAGAGTCTTGTTTCTTGAATTTATGGCTTGCTTTTGCTTGTCTGTCCAGTTTTTGCTCATTTTTACCTCCTATTTTTTGTTTGCCGCACTTGCTCGGCATATAGATTTCATTTTGCAGAATCGGCATGGTGACTGCTGACCCTTACGCAACGGCTTTGCATTTGCCTTGCCGCCTGTCAAATCATATGCCACCGAGGTTACTGCATCCTCCAGGAGGGAATACAGCTCGTCAAACTGTTCGGCTCCAACTATGTTCTTTCCGGTTAATGTGCCGTCGTCACATTTCTTAACCTTTGATATTATCTTGGGATCGAGATTGTGATTGATCGCACGCAGAATGTCGGGATCCGATGTAAGAAGTCCGCTTCTTGTGAATTTATCTTGAATAAGATTTTCGATTTCATCGTTAGCGCAATATTCATCCAAGGATACTATCGGTGCATTTGAGGAAAGATATTGAATTCCCGCTGGAATTATGCTTCCGCCTGCTTCGGCGCCGAGCTCTTCTTTCTTTGAGTCACTCTGTGCATAACATATAGAAAACAGATATATAAGAAGCTGTGTGTTCAGTCCGTGCTTCAGATCGTCAATAGAAAATTCTTTGCTTCCGGTTTTGTAATCCACTACTCTTATATAAACGTTTCCGTCTTTTTTGTAAGTGTCCACACGGTCGGCAATACCGCACAGACAAACCTTTCTTCCGTCATTGAGTTCAAATTCGATTGCACGGATTCCGTCTTCTCCCATACCGACCTTGAGCTCGAAAAATGAGGGGTAAAAATCACTGTGTCTGAATTCATCCAAAAGGTTTTTGGCAACCATGAATGAAAGCCTGTTAAGACGCAGGAAAAGATGCCTGGTTCTGTTTGAAACGGAGTAATCCTCTCCGAGCATATTCAAAAGGTAATTTTCAACGGTTTTCTCAAGTATTTCGCTTATTTCATCGTCGCTGATACTTAGATTAAGCTTGCCCTCGGCGCTTATTTCGCGCATAAACTTTTCGAGAATGTTGTGAATAAATGAACCGATATCGTTAAGCTGAAAGGCAGCTTTTTTGCTTTCTCTGAGACGTAGAATATTTGTGCAATAATAGTCAAAGCCGCACATAACGTATTTTTCAAGCCTTGACGGAGTCATGGATATGCGTTCACCGAAAATTTTATCCGTGATTTCCTCCGATACTGTGCATTCTGTATTTGAAACAGGAATGCTCAGACGTTCAAGAAACGCATTGGCTTCCTCGGTGTCCTCAAAAAGCTCTATGAGCCTTTCACCGCCGCTATTCCTAAGTGAGGGATATACCTCCTTTAGCAGTGAGGTGTTCCATATTTTATCGGTTTTAGGATGGAGCTTGTCGCTGTCGATGGTAAGCGTCGGAAACAGTCTTTTTATTCTTCCGATAACTATGGATTGCCTTTGCGACGAACCGTCAGAGGAGAGGGCGGAGTAGGTAAGAGTTAATTTTTCACTTGGAGCGCAGACGGCACGAAGAGCAAAGAAAAGCTCTTCGCTTGTTTTTGATGCAACGTCGGCGGAGAGTGACATACCGAGCTCCTCAAGAATTTTTTTGTCGGTATCTCCGAATATTCGGCTGTCCTTTACCGCCGCGGGGAATTCACCCTCATTAAGCCCCATAATTACGGCGTGCTTTATACCGCTTGCTCTTAGCATAGAGGCGGAGCCCACGGTGACTTCATCGGCTGATGTGGGGATTGATCCTATTTCGCTTTCGGAAAGCATAAGGGTAAGTGCAGTTGAAAATTCAGAGAAGGTGAAGCTTCGATCTCCGAATATATTTGAAAGATCGTACAGGATGGATAATGTAAGGGAATACAGTCGAGTGTCCTCTTCGGCGGCTCTTCGTCCGCCTTGCTCAAGGCTTTTTTGACATAATTCTCTGACCTTTTGTGTGATGTCGGAATCCTTCAAAAAGCTTAATGTTGCCTCGCACATTTCCCTGACATTCACAGACGCGTCGAGCCTTGTAAAATAGAGTGAAAGAGTGGGGACAAGCTTGCTTTTGACATCATTTGCTCTTGCAAGTATCCGTTCGCCCCTTGCGGTGAACGTGTTCTTATACCCATCGGGATTCATTGTCCATTCACTCTCGAAGAATCTGTTGCCGTGTATGTTCCACGTAGTGATATAATCCTCAAATATATCGACGTCAAAGGGGTCTATGCCAGAAAATCCGGATTTGAGGTATGCGATAACGTCAGCTGCTCTCCACCCGTTTTCCTTTATCTTTAACGCACTGAAAAGATATTTTGTGAGCGGCTTTGTCATAAAGTCCGTCTTTTCACTGAAGAAAAAGGGAATTTCATATTTTGAGAGTATTACGTCAAGTATTCCTCTGTATTTTTCGGCGTTACGTAATATAATGGCGATATCTCCGTATTTATTACCGTTTCTTACGGATCGGCAGATTTCCTGTGCTACGCATTCAGCTTCCGAATACGGAGTTTCACATTCTATAACGGAGATTGCTCCGTTCGTGTCCGAATCAAATGAGCTTGCGTCAAAGCACCAAAGATTGTCGGAAAGATATTTAAGAGCATCGCTTTTTGTTCTGTGATTGCCGATCAGATATATTTCGTCAAATTGTTCGCCGCAAAGAAGCTTTTTGAGCTGTGTTGCGGTATAGCGCAATGATTCTGTGTGTACTGATATGTCATTTGGACTTTTTATTGGAAGAGAAATATATATGTCGTCGCATTGCTCGGAAATCCTTTTTATCAAAAGAAGCTCCTGCTTGGTAAATCCGGCAAAGGAATCTATGTAAATATTTGCCCCACCGAAAAAGCAGTTCTCGCGTAAAAGATCGGTAGCACGGGATATATCGTCCGAACTGTCGGAAAAATGCTCGCTTAGCTGAGCGGTGTATGCGGAGTATATAAGTGATATATCTCTCATTTTTTTGTAAATAGGAGAGCTTATATCTAATTTCTTGCATATTTTATCGAGAGCCTCGGGAGTGATGCAATACGCCTTGAGCTCGCTTACCGCAGATAGCATTTCTTGAGAGAGAGAAAGGTCGGAGGCGTCACCTGCATTGTATTCCTCAAGCATCGGTGAGAGCTCGCGGAGCGTGTTCCACATAACGAGGCTTTTTAGAGGTTTGATAGCGAAATTGTACGATATACCGCCGAACTTGCGAAATACGGTGTTGCAGAGTCTTGAGAAGTTAAGCACCTCGATATTCATTTGCGCAGTGTGGGGAAGTAAAGTCAGTATGGCTCGCTCAACCGCTACTGTTTCTTGCTCGGGAACTATGAAAAATGCTTTTTTGCCGCGACTTACGTCGGACTTAAGATAATTAAGCATCGTATATGTTTTTCCGGAGCCCGGAGCACCGTAAATGTAATGTATCATATCAGCTTTTTCCTTCCTCAAGTATTTTAAGGTTTCTTACTATTGTGCTTTTACCTCGCCAAGAATATGCACGGCACTTGAATTCTTCCTCGTTCATTTCTTCTATACCACAGCTTGTAAGAGAGGGAGTGAGATATTCGTTGAAAAAATCTATTTTTGTATAAATCGTTTGTGCTTTGGTAGCCGCAACTGTATACGGGCACACCTGCTGACATATGTCGCATCCCCAAGCGCAACCGCTTTCTTTTATTTTAATGCGTTCGTCCTCACACAGTTCTCCTTTCTTCTGAGTCAATGAAGAAAGGCAAAGGAAAATGTTTGCTGAGCAGGGACAGGCGGATATACATTTTCCGCACTTGATACAGGAGTTCACCTGACCTGCATGGGAGGGAAGAATCGCATCGGTGATGATTTCTCCGATAAAAATATAGGATGAATATTTTTCGGTTATAAGAAGATGATTCAGCCCCTTAACTCCGAGTCCGGTACGTGCGGCTGCGTCGATTTCGTTTATGGGTGAATGGTCGGTAAATCCGAAAAATCGATACTCGGGGTATTTTTCTTTCAGTCTCGGAATTACCGTGTCGAACAGCGATTGGAAAAAGATATGGTAATCACGGCTTACCGCATACGACGAAATGTTTCTTTTGCCGGCGGATATCTCTGTAAGATACGGTACTGCAAAAATGATTGCCGTGCCGCAGGTCGGATCCAGTCCGTTGTTTTTGAGGAGATACGGACGGATAATCTCGCATTCTTCGAGTGAAATGGAGGAGCAAAGCTCGATATTGAATTTTTTGAGTTCGTTTTTTATGTAATCAAGCATAATATCCTCCGAAAGTTAACTTAACTACATTATAACCCAAAATGCTTTTTTTCTCAACCTTATTTTTGAAAAAAGATAATCATTTTTCGTAAAAAGCGATATAAATTATGTAAAAAGATGTACTGCTCGCTTTTGTTCAAAAAAAATTCACAATTAGAGTTTACAATATAATAAAATACTTTAGGAGAGACTATGAACGAAGAATTGGTTTTAGCGTGCCCGAATTGCGGGGCAGCTCTTTTCAGATGCGAAAAAAGCTATTTTTGCAGAGGTCAAAAAAAGCATTGCTTTGATATAGCGGCGTCGGGATATGCAAATTTATATCCCGGAAGATCAAGCGGCGGTGATGATAAGTCCGCGGTAAGAGCGAGAAGTGAATTTCTCAGAGCGGGATATTATAAGCCAGTATCGGACAAAATATGCGAGCTGCTCAGCGGATTGAATGAAGACTCCGTAATAATCGACGCAGGGTGCGGAGAGGGATACTATACGGGTAATATTGCGCTTAGTACAGGTGCGCAGACCTATGGCTTTGATCTTTCGCGTGAAGCAATTGTATCCGCATCCAAATTTGCCGCAAGAGAGGGAATATCCAATGTCGGATTTTTTGTTGCGGGAATATATGATCTTCCCGTGGCAGATTCTTCGGCAGATGCGATAGTTAATATTTTCGCACCGTGTGCCGAGGGCGAGTTTTCGAGAATTTTAAAGGACGGCGGATTGCTCGTTGTTGCACTTGCGGGCAAAAATCATCTGTACGGTTTGAAAAAAGCAGTTTACGATACTGTATATACCAATGAGGAGCGTGCAGATATGCCAGATCATTTAAAGCTTGTATCCGAGGATACCGTGTCGTATGATATCGAGCTTGAAGATGCGCAGACTATAAGAAGCTTGTTTTCTATGACTCCGTATTCTTATCGTACAAGTGCGCGTGATATGGAGAAGCTTCAAGCTCTTGAAAAACTTAAAACCGAGGTCGAGGTTAAAATACGTGTTTACAGAAAGGAATCAAAAAAATGAGGATCTCGCTTTGCGTTCCTATGTATAACGAGTCTGCGATAATTGCCGATACCGCTCTTGCTTTGCATAAATATATGTCGGAGCATTACGGAGATGATTTCGAAATAATCTTCGGCGACGACGGCAGCCTTGACGGCTCGGCGGATGCGGTGATGAATTTGAAACTTCCGCACGTAAAAATTGCGGGATATGAAAAAAATCGAGGCAAGGGATGTGCGGTCAGAACTGCCGTTCTTGCATCATCGGGAGATACGGTTGTATTTACCGATGCGGATCTTGCTTACGGAATAGATGTTATAGGCGATGCGGTCGAGTATATCGAGGGAGGTCGTTTCGATGTGCTCGTGGCGTCACGTGCTAAGCATAAAAGGGGATATGATGGATATACGCTCATTCGCAAAATAGCATCTAAGACATATATAAAGGTCTTAAATCTGTTCGGAGGTATAAAAATATCGGACGCGCAGTGTGGATTTAAGGCATTTGACGGTGATAAGGCAAGAAAAATTTTTGCTTTGTGCCGTACCGATAATTTCGCATTTGACCTTGAGGTCATACTCATTGCTCAAAAAATGAATCTGAAAATATACGAGATGCCCGCAATGATAATCAATCACAGGGAATCAAAGGTCAATGTGCTTAAGGATGCATTTAGAATGCTTCGTGAAATATCCGTTATAAAAAAACGAATAAAGAATATCGAGAGCTTGTAATGACATTTTTATGAATTTTATTTTACATTCTCCGAAAAAGTACTTGAAATTTGTATAATATAGTGGTAAAATATATTGAATAATAATATTTATTATAAAATACGGAGGTTTGTATGAATTTTCAATGGATATTGTTAGCGCTCTTTCTGGTGTTTTTGATTTCGGAAACAGTAAAGGCGCTATATAAACCGATGCTTAAAAATATATTGAGATTGGTGTGCATTCCCGTGGCTTTCGTCATCACTTATGTGATCCAGGCTTGCGGATTGTTTCAGTTTGTCGCAACCAAGATTATCGGACTTTTGAATCTTGCCTCAAAGCTCGGAGCGTATGCTGATATGGTGGATTATCTGATTGCATTTGCAAGCACGCTGCTCTCACCTATACTCTTCGTATGTGTATTCTTCGTTATTTTCTATATTCTTAAGGTCGTTCACGTTAATCTCGTTGCAAGCAGTATTAATGCGAGAATTAATAAGCAGCGCAGAAGTGACTTGAAGAAAGCCATTAAGCAGGAAAAGGAAATGGTCAAGAAGGCAATAATCGAAAACGATAAGCTGCTTGAGGAAGGGATTAAAAGCGGAGAAGAGGGCGAAAACGTCTTTTCTATCTCTTACAGAGGTCTTGACGACGACGAAATAGAGGCACTTGTCGAAAAGAGAGTTAAATCCGACAAGGAGATCAAGACAAAAACGGGATTCTTTGCGGAAACCTCCGAGCATAAGATTGTATCCGTGATCGTCGGTGCGGTCAGCGGTATACTTATTTTCGGTGTGACTCTTATGCCATTGTTTTATACTATGGATATTCTTTCATCTGCTGCCGAGAGCATCAGAAATTCCGATGCCGATGACAGCTCCGTATATCAGATAGTAGATGTTTTAGACGATAATATAGTAAAGCCTTATGAGGAAAGCTTCGTAATTCAATTCTACGACAGCACAGCCTTGATAGATCTTATAAAGAGCTCTGTCAGAACCTCCGCTAAAATCAAGCTTGACGACGGAAGCAAGGTTTATGCGGACGATGTTATAAGAACATTGCTTACACACGGCGTAAGTGCCGCGGCTCAGTTGACGTCTCAAAAGACGGAATATAAGTCTCTCGGAGATGACATTAAGGCAATAACGGCTAATCCCCTTGTTGCTTCTATCCTTTCAAATGCAATATCCGAACGCCTTTTGGAAGTTGAGGTTCCCGCGGTCGAGGAGGGTAATATGGTCAGCGAGATCAAGGCTGATTTCGTTGAGCACTATAAGAATGCAAGCCCAGAAACAATTGCCGAGGATATAGCCTTTATTTCCGATGCGGTTGTCCTGCTTGCCAAGAACGGTATGCTTTCGGATATACTGAACGGCGAGAGCGTGGATTTTGATTCGCTTCTCCAGAATGAGGAAAAATTTGCTGAGGTTGTGGACGCAATGTCGGGTATTTCGGCATTTGAGCCGATAATGAGTAAACTCATTAAGTCCGGTATTGAAAATATCGGTGAAACTCTTGAAATTGCATATAACGATGCCGAAGCATATGACGCATTCGTTGAAAGCCTTCTTGAGGTTTTGAACAAATATCGCCTGCCCGGTGTTAATATGTCACGTGTTAACTCTTTTGTTAAGGGATGTGCGGAAAGCGAAAGCCATATCGTGTCCGATTATGCGGCATATTATTCAAGCGACGCAGATGCGTTTGTTGAATATCTTAAGCGTTGGTCTGATATCCAGAGCGTGTTTATGAACGCTTCTGAGGACAAATCTCTTGCTTATTTCACAATAGAAATAGACGGTCAGCTCTACATTCTTGATATGAGCAATGTATCCGGAGTTGAGGATATTAAGGATATGAAAAAGGCTACCCTGACTGCGATTGCCGACGAGTCTGCATACGGTAATAAAATATCTCCTCTTTCAAATCTCATAAATTATCTTATTTGCAACTCTTGGTCGACAACTGATATAAATTCCGACGGATTGAACACAATTCTTACAAATTATATTTCCGTCACGTCGGACAGCCATAAGGTATGTAAGGATCTTGCCGCATCGCTTCTTAATAAGAGCTCTTTCGTATCCAAGGGTGTTACGGTAGAAAAGATGCTTGATATCCTTGACTTTGAGGATTGGACGAGAGAGGAGAGAAAGAACGACGCCGGACTTTGCGTAAGCATTATCACATCGTTCCTTGATATATCGGAAAATATAGACTCGTCTGAGGACAGTGATCTTGATACAATGCTTGATCAGTTTGTTATTCTCGGCAGAGCAATGGATCTTATGACAAAAACAAGCTGTATGAATGAGCTTCCGCCTCTTATCCTTGAGGGACTTGTGAAGAACGGATCCATCGGAGAGATAATGACTCCGGCGATAGTTAATCAGATAGTCGAAAAGGTTCAGAGCAACGAAAATCTTTCGTATGAGGGATATATGCAGAGCCTTGCCGATACCTTCAAAATTGCTATTTCGTAAGCTTGGGAGGTGGATGAAATGTTAAAGATATTAATTCAAATTCTGACTCTGGTCAGCACGGCGGCTATATTGTTTTTTGGTGCCTTGGGCTCATATAAATCAAGTGATATCAACAGCTTTGTAGATGATCTTCAGCAGGCATTGCACGCAAGCCCGAGTAATCCCGACGATAGCACGGGAAACGGCGGAGATACGTCCGATAAGGTGAACTGTACAAATCATAAGGACGAGAACGGCGACTATATATGCGATATATGCGGTGCTTCCATTGAGCACGATGATGACAAGAAGCAAACTCCCGAGGATAGTTTTGCAAGTCTTTTTGAAAACTATGACCCCGAGTATGCCGAAATCAATAAGCAGGTTCTTTCAAATGCTATAAACAGTACGTTGGTTGATTCCGGAGATAATACGGGATTGCTTTCGGACATCGTTGATGCTTATCTGGATGAGCTTTACTCTCATCTTGATAACCTGCATTCCTCAAATTCCGATGCAAGTGCGGAGGAGCTTGAACAGGCAAAGCAGGAATTTGCCAAGAACGAATCAAAGGCACTTGACGGATTTACAGACATTGTAACGAATATTGCCGTAGACGACAGTGAAATCAACGAGGAAAAAATTATATCCTCTGTTGAATCCGTTATTGAATCCGATGTGTGCCTCTCTACAATCGGAAGTATTACAAAATCTAATTCCGATATAACCGATAAGGTGCAGTCCGCAACAGCAGGTTTGGACGCAGAAACAAAAAGCAGTATCGAAAATATTCTCGAAAATGCCAAAAGCAATACCGAGGATGCGAGTAAGATCGAATCTATTGAGGCACTTGCAAATATGCTCGGAATTACTCTTAAATAAAGAACAGTTAATAAAAATAAATCCGTCCGAGGCCTTTATGGCTCGGACGGATTTTCGTTTGTGATGTGTTTGCATGCGGTATTATTGCAAGCAATCGACTGCAGTATTGGGTATTCCTAAATTCCAATCCTTGCCTTTATCGATTTCGTTCCATTGCTCACGTGTTCCGTTAAAGCTGATGTACAGAAGAGAATTGCAGTATTCAAATGCCCAAGTGCCTATATTTTCAAGCTCATTACCGAGTGTAATTCGGCTTAAGTATTCGCAATATCCGAATGCTGCTTTTCCGATAGACTTGACATTTTCCAGATTGACACTCTTAAGATTTGAACAACCGTAAAATGCCTTGTCTCCTATAAGGCTAACTGTACTCGGCAATACGACCGATGTGATTTCGGTCATATCCTTAAAGGCTTCTTTGCCGATAGCGGTTATTGCTTCACCATTATAAGTCGCAGGTATAACAATCTGCCCGCCGACAAAGCCGGTGATTTCGATAACATACCCGTTTTCCACTTTTAATGTTACATCTGCTTTCAGAGGCTCCGTTTTGAGAATTTTCAGGCAGCGTGGACAATAATAATATATCGTTTCGTTTTCCGTATAGTGATCGGCTTTCGCATGGCCGAGGGCCGTTATTTCCAAGGTCTCTCTTTTTCCGCAGGAACAGAAACGCTCTAACAACCCGGGCTTTTCGCAAGTTGCTTCCGTTAGTGTATGCCAGCTGTCGAAGCTGTGCGGAAGAATAGCTACTGTTCGTTCTTCTGTTTTGCCGCATTCACAGGTGCGAGATTCCAGTCCGTAGGAAGTACAGGTTGCAACACGTTCGGTCGTCCATTCGCTCCAAATGTGCGAATGCTCATCTACACTCTCTTTCCTGATGGCTTCGTGGCAAACAGAGCAGTATAATGTGCGTATCATATGCTCGGTATCCGTTATCCATTCACCGGGTGTATGCTCGGTTTTGCTTATGACGGATGTTCGAGATTCTCCGCAACTGCAATATTGCACTTTGATTCCCGTTTCCGAGCAGGTAGCTTCCTTTTCGATTATCCACTCACCGAATAGATGCGTATGTTGCCAAAAAGCAAAATATAAAATTGTCAGTATTAGGGCGGAGCAGAGAATAACTATAATTAAGTTTCTTAATATATTTCTTTTCATAATAATGTCCCGTATACCGTTTTTTATTTCATTGTAGCATATAACTGCAAATTTTGCAATAAAAAAGGCAGAAAAATCTGCCTTTTTATATTTATTTAAGATCTGCTACGTTAATTCTTGATATAGCACGCTGAAGCTTCAATTTGGCTATTTCAACGCTTTTGGCGTCGTTTGAGGACATTATTATATCTTTAGCCCTTTGCTCTGCAAGCCTTGCGCGGTCGAGGTCAATATCCTCGGCAAATTCAAATGTTATCGCAACGAGCTTAACCTCGCCCGCGGATACTGTTACAAATCCGCCTGACACGGACG
>CAZHPZ010000021.1:0-21998 GCA_964534905.1 uncultured Lachnospiraceae bacterium
CGTGCCCAGATCCCGAGTAGCCCGTTGGGGCTATCTCGCTATAAATTTGTTGTCTACAACAAATTTATAGGCATGACTCGTCTGCGGGTCGAGCACTTTGTTTGCGCAGTTGTTTGCCTTCTCCAGTGGGAGAAGGTGTCAGCCGCAGGCTGACGGATGAGGTGTTACAAGGCAAAGGATTTTTCTGTGTCACACGTTGGGAGCCAAGCCCCGCCATACGGGTTTCTGTGTATTACGTTGCTTTATATTTTGTTCTTATCTTTAATTCGCTTTTTTTCTTTGACACTATAGGCGCAAAGAAAAAGGCTTCGCAAAAAAGAAACGCCGATATGCGCTCGTGCCGCGCGGGCAGTCACTTTTGAAAAAGTGACACAAAACTTTTTTTCGGCATTGGCAAGCACGAATAACGCACATAGCTATTTGCCTTCTCCGGCGCGTGGGGTTCCCCGAAGCGAATGCAATATAAGCCTTCTCCAGTGGGAGAAGGGGACCTCGTAAGCGGTGGATGAGGCGTTGCCAAGCAAAAAGATTTTTATATCGTAATCGGCGCGAGCAAGCCCCTACGGGATGATTGCGTAATCAACACAATTCACCCGGCTCTCTGATTTTTTAACCGCTGATTAATTGCACATTTTTTGCAATGAATCAAAAAATTTATCCTTTTTTGAAAAAACGCTTGACAAAACGAGAAAATATGGTATAATATCAAATTGGTATGGACTTTCTGTCCTACTCTCTGTCGCACAAATTTCATCTTAGTGCGAACTTTAATGTCCATAGGGAGGTGTAAAATATGGAAAAGGTAATCAATACTTATGAAAACCTGTTCGTTGTCAGCCTTGCAAACGGTGAAGACGCTGCAAAAGAGACCGTGAACAAATTCACAACGTTGATAGCTAACAACGCAGAAATCGTTGAGGTTGCTGAGTGGGGCAAACGCCGCCTTGCGTATCTTATCAACGATGAGAGCGAGGGCTACTACACAGTTATAACCTTTAAGACTGCTTCTGATTTCCCTGCTGAGCTCGACCGCTTGATGAACATTGACGAAAGCGTTATGCGTTCAATGACAGTTAAGCTCGACGTTAAGGCAATCGAGAAGAACAAGGCTGCAAAGGCTGCACGTGCCGCTGCCGAGGCTGCTGCTCAGGCTGCTGCAGAAGCTGCTGCCGAGGTTGCTGAGGAAGCTACTGCTACCGACGACGCTGAATAATCGGTCAAGGAGGTAAGTAAGATGTCAAATCTCAACTTAAACAAGGTTATACTTTGTGGCCGTCTTACAGCAGATCCTGAACTTAAGCAGACACAGAGCGGAATTGCTGTCGTTTCCTTCACTCTTGCGGTAAATCGCAGATTTGCTTCCAAGAGCGGTGACGGTCAGCAGAATTCCCAAGCAGATTTCATCAACTGCGTTGCGTGGAGATCAAGTGCAGAGTTTATTTCACGTTACTTCAAGAAGGGCAATTCCCTTTGCGTAACCGGTTCTCTTCAGACGAGAACATGGAATGATAACTCAGGTGCTAAGCGCTATGCAACCGAGGTTGTTGTCGACGAAGCTATGTTCGTTGATTCAAAATCTGAAAGCTCCGGCTCGTCAAGCTATGTTCCCGATGCTTACGGTTCTCCTTCATTCTCTTCGGGCTCGGATTCGCCTAGCTTTGAGGAGATAAAAACAGACGACGATCTGCCGTTCTGAAAACAACGAAAAATAAAACAGGAGGATTCATAATTATGGAAAGAACAGAAAATACTTCTCGTCCGGTTCGTTTTAACAACCGCAGAAGAAAAAAGGTTTGTGTCTTCTGTGAGGATAAGATCGCTTATATCGATTATAAGGATTCCGCAAAGCTCAGAAAGTTCATCAGTGAACGCGGCAAGATTCTTCCCAGAAGAATTAGCGGTACCTGTGCTATGCACCAGAGAAAGCTTACAACAGCTATCAAGCGTGCTCGTCAGGTTGCTTTGCTCCCCTACATTGCAGACTAATTAAATTTATTATAAGGTCCTTGCCCACGCGGCAGGGACTTTATTTTTTTACATTATCACCCTTGTATGTGCGAGAAAAAGGGTATATAATTATTTGTGTGAATTTTAGCGAATCTTTAGCGAGATGTGATATCATATTCAAAAAGGGGGAATGCTATGAAGCTTTTGGTTGCGGAGGACGATCCCAAGCTCCTTAAGACGCTTGTGAGACTGTTTGAAATGAACAATTATTCCGTCGATGGCGTGGACAACGGTGCCGACGCGCTTGAATATGCGATGACGGGTGAATACGACGGACTTGTACTTGATATTATGATGCCCGAGATGGACGGAATCAGCGCACTTTCTACTCTGCGTGCGAGGGGAATAAGAACACCCGCGCTTTTTCTGAGCGCGAGAAGCGAGGTCTATCAGCGAGTTGAGGGACTTGATGCGGGAGCGGACGATTATCTTTCAAAGCCCTTTTCGACGCAGGAACTGCTTGCGCGAGTGCGTGCAATGCTTCGCAGAAAGGACAATTATACTCCCGATACGCTCTCGCTCGGAGATCTAGTTTTAAATCGCTCCACGTACGAGATATCCTGCACCGAAAAAACGGCTTCGCTGAGCAGAAAGGAATTTATGATAGTCGAGATGCTTATGCAGAGTCCGGGAGCCGTATTGAGTGCGGAGCAGCTGATGACTCATATATGGGGCTGGGACACAAGCGTGGATATGAGCGTTATCTGGGTTCATATATCGAATATAAGAAAGAAGCTTGAAGCAATCTGCGCACCTGCGTCTATAAAGTTTGTCAGGGGAGTCGGATACGTTTTGGAGAAAAATGATGATTAAGGGACTGAAGAAAAAATTTATTCTGACAAGCTCGATATCCGTAATATCGCTGATATTGCTCATATTTTTTGCGATTCTGCTGTTTAATATTAATGCATTGAATAGAAATATGGATATTCTGGCGGATACTATATCGGACGGCGGCGGACGCTTTCCGTCTTCTCCGTCGGGAAATCACGGCGGGCGGGATGAATATTTCGGCTTTATAAATCCCGAAACGCCGTTTTCGACGCGTTATTTTACGGTGGTGCTGACAAAGTCCTATGAAGTGATAAGCATAAATACTGAATCGATATATTCTGTAAATGCCTCGTCTGCGCTTGAATATGCGAGTCGTGTGCTTGATTCTTCGCGCACACGCGGTTGGGCTGACGAATACAGATATAAGATATTTCAAATGTCGTCGGGCAATATAGGAATTGTTTTTGTTGACGGCGCACCGAGCGTTTCGATGCTCGTGCAGTCGAGCACGGTCAGCGGCATCGTGCTCCTTGTTTGCGGCGCTCTTGTTCTTGCGTTTATGATATTGCTCTCGGGCAGAATCGTCAAGCCGATTGCGCAGAGCTATGAAAAGCAAAGGCAGTTTGTTACCGACGCCAATCATGAGCTAAAAACACCGCTGACTCTTATACTTGCCAATCTTGATCTTGCCGAGGCGGAGCTCGGCGAGAACGAATGGCTTGAGGATATACGAAGCGAGGGCGGAAGAATGGCGGAGCTTATAGAGCAGCTCGGTACGCTTTCCCGCATGGGCGAGGACGGATATTCTCTGAATATGCAAGATGTTGCTCTCGGTAAGCTTGCCGCCGACGCGGTAGCGGAATTTGAGCCTCTTGCGGAGCAAAGAGGAAAGAACATAACTTATGATATCTGCGATGACGCTGTCGTTGAGGGGGATGAAATGCTTATCGGGCGTCTTCTGTCCATTCTGCTTGACAATGCGGTAAAATATTGCGACGCGGGCGGTGCGGTTTCGGTATCTCTTAAAAAAAGGCACAATACGGAGCTTGTTGTTGAGAATGATTATGCCGATGCGGATCTTGTGGAGCTTGATAAGGTATTTGATCGATTCTACCGCGCGGATCGTGCGAGAACGTACGGTACGGGGCACGGAATAGGTCTTTCCATTGCTCACGAGATAGTGAGACAGCACGGCGGTACGATATCCGCATATAAAAAGGACGGCAAGCGTATCGGATTTAAGGTCGTTTTCAAAAAATAAAGCGGTGCTTGTACAAACCTAATAGTCGGCAGAGATTGTTTTCTCTGCCGATTATTGTTATTTGGATTTTGATCTGAAGCACGTCGGGGGGCTTGCTCCCGCCGAAACATATGATACTTTTAACATTTAAAATCCGTACATACTTTTAACATTTTGTTCATCTTGCTCTTTAGTATATCTTAAGGCGAGCGAAATATAATATAAGCAAGGTCGGGCGCCTGCCCGATAATGATATGAAATCGGAGTGATCAAAATGAAAGTCAATGCTTTGAACAAAATACTTACAGTGGTTCTCGTGCTTGCTTTGTGCGTGACGGCTGTGCTTGTTACTTACGGATACGTCGGTTCGGATTCCGACAACGGCGGCGGAGCTACCGTGAATCGGTATGTTACGGAGAACGATATAATAATAGACGGCTCCGGTGCGGATGCCTGCGCATATGCCGCGTCGGCGGGCTTGCGTTCTGCGGTGAGTGTCTATTGCACATTCGAAAAAATCGTGGGCGGAAATTCCCCCTGGAATCCTCAAAAATATACGCAGGCTTATTACACGACGGGCTCGGGCGTTATTTACCGTCTTGAGGAGGATGGGAGCGCGTTTATCGTAACTAATTATCACGTTGTGTATGATGCGGACAGTAATACCGACAACGGCGTCAGCGATAAAATATACGTTTATCTTTACGGACTTGAGAGTGAGGAATACGCTGTTTCCGCAAGCTTTGTCGGCGGATCCGCGAATTATGATATTGCGGTGCTTCGAGTCGACGAAAGCGACGTGCTCAGAGAGGCTTTTGAAAGAGGCTCGGTATCTGCGGCAAAAATCGGAGATTCGGATGCGATTCTTCCCGGAGAGAGCACGCTTGCGATTGGAAATCCGTCATCAACCAGGCTCTCGGGAATTTCGGTTACACGCGGAATCGTGAGCGTTGATTCCGAATATATAACAATGAGCGCATCGGATAATTCCGGAGACGTTACGTTCCGCGTTATAAGAACGGACACACCTGTGAATGCGGGAAATTCCGGCGGCGGTCTCTACAATGCGAACGGAGAGCTTATCGGAATTGTGAACGCCAAGATATCAAGCACCGATATCGAGAGCATAGGTTATGCGATCCCGTCGAGCGTTGCCACAAAGATTGCGGATAATATCATAGATTATTGCTACGGCAAGGATTGTGAAACGGTTATGAGAGGTATACTCGGCGTGACGGTGCAGACGAGCGCGCTCTCTACACAGTACGACACAGAGAGCGGAGCGCTTGTGAAAATCGAGGAGGTATCGGTATATGAGGTGAGCCGAGGAGGACTTGCCGAGTCGATACTGAAGCCCGGGGATGTTATAAAAACCATAAAAGTGGGTGACACAACAAAGACCGTCACACGCCGTCATCATCTCATTGACGCTATGCTTGATGTGAGAGAGGGTGATGCGGTTAAAATAACGCTCGTTCGCAACGGCGAGGAGATTACGGTAAGCACCGTAATAAGCGCGGATTGCATTTCGGCATACTGATAACGACAAAAGCCTCACGGTATAACCGTGAGGCTTTGCATTTATTACTTTTTTTAGATGTCAGTCCGGAGTTTCTTTTTCTTCGTTACTGCTTACACATGATGTATCACTCTCGGCAGAGAAATTTGCGTCTGTGAAAAGGCTTGCGAGGACTGCTGCGGATATGGCGAGAATTAAAAATGCTTGAACAAAGCGCGCGCTCTCGTGAACCGATCCGAAAAGATAAGCTCCGATATAAGCAACGGAGAATGTTATTCCGCTTGATGAGGTTAAAAGCGCCGATGAGATGTAAAAACGCGACGTCATACCTCGCAGAAGCTTTTCTTCATATAATATATAGAGCATATAAAATATCGAAAATGCGACGGTTAATGTGTTTTCGACCGAATTTATGTGTCGGGTGTACGTCGAATTGATTCCAATTATCGTTCCTATCGGCAGAGTGCATCCGAGAGCGAGCAGAGCGAGAAAAACAATCGGCGGTACCGAAAAATTCTGTTTGTAACGGAGAAGAAGATATACGCCGAATGCGATACAGCCGAGTCCGCATAATTGATATGCCTTGGGTGTGGGGTGTATGAGGCCGAGTGACGTAATGGCTATCTGAAACGCTCCGAGAACTATGACCGCTGCCGCTGCTACCTGAGTCGCTACGGGAGACAGAAGAATTACTTTTTTCTCCGAATGGATTTCTTGAAGCTTAGCGGGAATAAGAGATATAGCAAAGCAGAACACGGATGATATTGCAAAGAGAGATTTTACTATTGTTGCATTCGTGCTTGTGTCGAAATATCCCGAGTCGGGATCAAAAAACGCGGTGAAAAGTATGAAAAGCAAAACAGCGGAGACAGCCGTAAATACGGCAATGAGTCTGTATGCCGATTTGAGGGAAATTTTTTCGTTCATCTGCATTACTCCTTGAAAGCGTTCTTGCACATATTATAAGACATAAATATGAACAAAATGTTAAAGGAATGCTCAAAACAAGGTTTGTTGGTGTGTTTTTTACGCTTTTTGACGCAAAAATGTCCGAGACTGTCAAAAAAATCACAAAAAATCATTAAATTTGTATAAAATGCACAGTTTTGTGACTTTAAAAATGATTAAATTCTGCGATATGACTGTAAAAATATCTTTAAAAGGGGGTTGATTTATCGGTTTTTATGTGGTATAATAGCAAAGCTTGATATGCGATGAAGCGAGAGGTTGCCGCGAAAGCGGGTAATTTTCGTGGAGTATGTCCGTTAAACGGGCGCAAAGATCCCATTCACGACGTGCGTGAAGGGCTTGCTTGCACGGAGTTTGTCGGTCAAAACCCAGACCGCGAAGTCCGTTTTTGTAAGGAAAGTCCCCGAACACGCGAGACCGTGTTCAAGGAAAATGCCCCACTCATTACTTGTCCGACGCAAGAATGCCACATTATATATATGTCGCCCACGGGCGAGTGTGTTGTGAGCACACGGCGTTAAGCGAAGGACGAAATCTAAAAAGGAGGCAGAAAAATGGCAGTAAAGGAAAGAATCCGTGTCAGACTCAAGAGCTACGACCACAAGCTTATCGACGCAGCGGCTGAAAAGATCGTTGACGTTGCTAAGAGAAACGGCGCTACGGTCTCCGGTCCTATCCCGCTCCCCACGGAGAGAGAGATCGTTACGATCCTTCGTGCGGTGCACAAGTACAAGGATAGCCGTGAGCAGTTTGAGCTCAGGACACACAAGAGACTCATTGATATTCTCAAGCCCTCTGCAAAGGTTGCAGAAGCTCTTATGAATATTGAATTGCCCGCAGGCGTTGAGATCGAAGTTCAGGTTTAATCAAGCCTTCGACTCAAGAAAAAGCGAAACGCAAAAATGTCGCACGGCGACACTTTTGTCGGTCAAGTTGGCGTAGCACCAAGGTGAAATTCAAAGCGTCAACCAATAACCTACAGGAGGAAAGAAAATGAAAAGCGGTATTATCGGTAAGAAGATCGGTATGACACAGATCTTCGACGAGATCGGAAACGTTATTCCGGTTACGGTAATCGAGGCAGGTCCCTGCGTAGTAGCGCAGAAGAAGACTGTCGAAAACGACGGCTATGACGCCGTTCAGCTTGGTTTTATGGATGTTAAGGAAAAGCACATGACCAAGGCTGAAAAAGGTCATTTCGAAAAAGCAGGCGTTCCTGCTAAGAAGCATCTCAAGGAATTCCGCCTTGATGATTGCGCATCTCTCAATCTTGGCGACGTTATTACCGTCGAAACCTTCGCTGCAGGCGAAAAAGTCGACGTAACAGGTATAACAAAGGGTCACGGTTACACAGGCGCTATCAAGAGATGGAACCTTCATATGCTCGGCAAGACTCACGGTATCGGTCCGATTCACCGTCAGTCCGGTTCTATGGGCGTTATCGACCCTGCGAGAATCTTCAAGAACAAGAAGATGGCAGGTCAGTACGGTAACGAGCAGGTAACTGTTTTGAATTTGAATGTTGTTAAGATTGATGCTGAAAAGAATCTTATCGCCGTTAAGGGTGCAATTCCCGGACCTAAGGGCGGTATCGTATTCGTTCGCACATCTTGCAAAGCATAAGCGAAAGGAGGAACTGAATAATGCCAAACGTAAAGGTACTTAATATGGCCGGCAAAGAGGTTGGTGAGATCACACTTTCCGACGTTATTTTCGGTGCAGAGGTTAATGAAGCAGTTCTCCACGCTGCAGTAAGAGCGTTCCTTATGAATCAGAGACAGGGAACACAGTCTACTCTTACAAGAAGTGAGGTTTCCGGCGGCGGTAAGAAGCCTTGGAGACAGAAGGGAACAGGTAGAGCTCGTCAGGGTTCAACACGTTCTCCCCAGTGGACACACGGTGGTATTGCTCTCGGTCCGAAGCCCAGAGATTACCGTGTTGATGTGAACAAGAAGACAAAGAGAGTTGCTCTTTACAGCGCACTTTCTGCTAAGGTTGCCGCAGGCGATCTCATCGTTATCGATGACATCAAGTGCGAGGGCTACAAGACAAAGACGATCGTTAATATGCTTAACGCTATCGGCGCTGACAGAAAGGCACTCATCGTTCTTCCCGAAGTTGATAACTTCGTAGTTAAGAGCGCAGCTAACGTTCCCGGTGTTAAGACAACACTTGCACACACCGTAAACGTTTACGACATTCTTAACGCAAACAAGTTTGTTGCTACAAAGGCAGCAATCGCAAAGCTTGAGGAGGTGTTCGCATAATGAAAATGGTTCAGGATATAATCATCGCTCCCGTTATCACAGAGGCGAGCATGGACCGTATTGCCAATAAGACATATACGTTCAAGGTTGCAAAGAACGCTACAAAGCCTGAGATTGCTAATGCAGTTGAAACTATGTTCGGCGTAAAGGTATTGACAGTTAACACTATCAATGTCAAGAGAAAACAGAAGAGACAGGGTTATACAAGCGGCTACACAGCAGCATGGAAAAAGGCTATCGTTACACTTAAGCCCGAATCCAAGACCATTGAGTTCTTCGAAGGTATGAACTAAGAGTAGGAGGATAGAGAAGAAATGCCTACAATTAAATACAAGCCTACGACTCCTGCGAGAAGAAATATGACTGTTCCGTCCTTTGACGAGATCACAAAGTTTTCTCCCGAAAAGAGTCTTATCGCGACAAAGAAGAAACACGCAGGTAGAAATAACCTCGGCAGAATCACCGTTCGTCATCACGGCGGCGGTAACAAGGTAAAGTACAGAATCATCGACTTTAAGCGTACAGACGCTACTGCTAACACAGTAATCGGTGTTGAGTACGACCCCAACAGAAGCGCATACATCGCTCTCCTTCAGAACGAGACCGGCGACAAGAGCTACATCATAGCTCCCGTAGGACTTACAGACGGTGACGTTGTTTACTCCGGTACTGATGCGGACATCAAGCCCGGTAACACACTTCCCATCGCTAACATTCCCGTTGGTACGTTCATTCACAATATCGAGCTTTACCCCGGTAAGGGCGCTCAGCTCGTTCGTTCTGCCGGTGCCGCTGCACAGCTTGTCTCCAAGGACAACGGCGATATGGCACAGGTAAGACTTCCCTCGGGTGAGGTTCGCCTTATCCGTCTTGACTGTAAGGCAACTATCGGTCAGGTCGGTAACATCGAGCACGACACAGTTAAGCTCGGTAAGGCGGGTAAGACAAGACATAAGGGTATCCGTCCCACAGTACGCGGTTCTGTAATGAACCCCTGTGATCACCCCCACGGCGGTGGTGAGGGCAAGTCGCCCATCGGTCGTCCCGGCCCTGTTACACCTTGGGGCAAGCCTGCTCTCGGTTATAAGACGAGAAATAAGAAGGCAAGAACAAACAAATTCATCGTAAAACGCAGAAACGATAGATAAGGAGGGAATATAAATGAGCAGAAGTTTGAAGAAGGCGCCTTTCGTAGAAGAAAAGCTCTATGCGAGAATTTGCGCAATGAACGAAAAGAACGAGAAGAAAGTTCTTAAGACTTGGTCTCGTGCATCGACAATATTCCCTGAATTTGTCGGACATACCATCGCAGTACACGACGGCAGAAAGCACGTTCCGGTGTACGTAACCGAGGATATGGTAGGACACAAGCTCGGTGAATTCGCTCCCACGAGAACCTTTAAGGGACATGCGGGCTCGAAGACATCCAACAACGGTAAGTAATAGAGGAGGAAGATTCGATGGAAAACAATGTAGCAAAAGCTCATCTTAAATATGCAAGAATTTCCCCTCGTAAGGTAAAAATCGTTCTTGACCTCATCAGAGGCAAGGATGCCGGTGTTGCGATGGCTATTCTTAAGAATACAAACAAGAGCGCATCCGAGTACCTTATCAAATTGTTGGGAAGTGCAATTGCAAATGCTGAGCACAACAATAATATGGATCCTTCAAAGCTCTACGTAGCTGAATGCTTCGTTTGCCCCGGTCCCACTCTCAAGAGAATTATGCCCAGAGCAAAGGGAAGCGCAGACAGAATTTTGAAGAGAACAAGCCACGTTACAATCGTGGTTAAAGAAAGAGTCTAAATAGGAGGTAGCTAAAATGGGTCAGAAGGTTAATCCCCACGGCTTGCGTGTGGGCGTAATTAAGAACTGGGATTCAAGATGGTTCGCAAAAGACGAAGTTTTTGGCGACACTCTTGTTTCCGACTACAAAATAAGAGAATATCTTAAGAAAGAGCTCCAAAAAGCAGGCGTTCCGAAGATCGAAATCGAGCGTGACAGCCACAGAGTAAGAATTTTCGTACACTGTGCAAAGCCCGGTATCGTAATCGGCCGCGGCGGCTCGGAGATCGAAAAATACAAGGCTCAGCTTGAAAAAATGGTTGGTATGCCCGTTTCCCTTAACGTTGTTGAGGTAAAGCAGGTAGACCTCGACGCTCAGCTTGTTGCTGAGAACGTTGCAGCTCAGCTTGAAAACCGTGTGGCATTCCGCCGCGCAATGAAGATGGCGATCCGTAACACAATGAGACTCGGCGCAAAGGGTATCAAGATCACTTGCTCCGGACGTCTTGGCGGTGCGGAAATCGCAAGAGCAGAACATTACCACGAGGGTACTATTCCGCTTCAGACTCTCAGAGCTGACATTGATTACGGCTTCTGGGAAGCAAACACAACCTACGGTAAGATCGGCGTCAAGGTATGGATTTACAGAGGCGAGGTTCTTAACGAGGTAAATCGTCCCGCTGTAAAGAGCAATCGCGGCGACCGTCCTGCTCGCAGAGACAACAGAAACGGTGATCGCAAGCCCAGAAACAACAACAGAGGCGACAGAACTCCCAGAGAAGGAGGACGCAAAAATGTTAATGCCTAAAAGAGTGAAATTCCGCAGAGTACAGCGCGGAAGACTTAAGGGTAAGGCAAGCCGCGGTAACAAGGTTACAAACGGTAGCTACGGTCTTGCTGCTCTTGAGCCTGCTTGGATCACAAGCAATCAGATAGAAGCTGCCCGTATCGCTATGACGCGTTACATCAAGCGTGGCGGTCAGGTATGGATAAAGATATTCCCTGACAAGCCTATCACAGAAAAGCCCGCCGAGACTCGAATGGGTTCAGGTAAGGGTTCACCCGAGTACTGGGTAGCAGTAGTTAAGCCCGGCAGAGTTATGTTTGAGATGGACGGAGTACCGGAGGACGTAGCAAAGGAAGCTATGCGTCTCGCGTCTCATAAGCTCCCGATCAAATGTAAGTTTGTAACTAAGGAAGAGGAGGTATAAGCCGTGAAAGTTACAGAAATCAGAGAAATGACTTCAGAGCAGCTTGAAGCTAAGCTCAAGGAACTTAAGGACGAGCTTTTCAGACTCCGTTTCCAGAATGCGATCCGCCAGCTTGACAACCCCCACAAAATCTCGGACGTCAAGAAGGACATCGCTCGTGTAATGACAGTTCTTCACGAGAAGAATGCTTAAGGAGGAATGAGTCATGACAGAAAGAAACCTTAGAAAAACAAGAGTCGGACTTGTTGTAAGCAACAAGATGGACAAGACGATCGTAGTTGCAGTTGAGGACAACGTAAAGCACCCCATCTACGGCAAGATCATCAAGAGAACCTTGAAGCTCCACGCTCACGATGAAGAAAACACATGCAACGTAGGCGACAAGGTAGAAGTAATGGAAACAAGACCTCTTTCCAAGACAAAGAGATGGAGACTTGTTGAGATTATCGAAAGAGCTAAATAATTTAGCGCTAAAATATTAGTTTATCAATCATTAATCGCGAAATTACAGTAAATACGACCGGATCGTATTGAAAACAGGAGGAACGCAAAAGTGATTCAGCAGCAAACAATTTTGAAGGTTGCCGATAACACCGGTGCGAAGGAGATCATGTGCATTCGCGTACTCGGCGGTACCGCTCGCAGATATGCAAATATCGGCGACGTTATCGTAGCGTGCGTTAAGAAGGCTACTCCCGGCGGCGTTGTTAAGAAAGGCGAAGTAGTTAAGGCAGTTGTTGTAAGAAGCAAGAAGGGCCTTAAGAGAGCAGACGGCTCTTACATTAAGTTTGATGAGAACTCCGCAGTTATCATCAAGGAAGACAAAAACCCCAAGGGTACTCGTATCTTTGGCCCGGTAGCAAGAGAGCTTCGTGAGAAGGATTATCTTAAGATTCTCTCTCTCGCTCCCGAAGTACTTTAATGGAGGTATCGGACATGGCAAAGCTGCATATTAAAAAGGATGATACCGTAGTAGTGCTTTCCGGCGACTCCAAGGGAGTTAAGGGCAAGGTAATCGACGTATCCGTTAAAGAGGGTAAGGTATTGGTAGAGGGCGCTAATATCGTTCATAAGCACGTTAAGCCCCGTAAGCAGGGAGAAGCAGGCGGTATCGTTGATACCGAGGGCGCAATCTATGCGTCCAAGGTCGCTCTCTACTGCCCCAAGTGCGATCGCGGTGTTCGTGTAAAGCACAGCATCGTTGACGGCAAAAAGGTCCGCGTTTGTGCAAAATGCGGCGCAGAGCTTTGATAAGGAGGGAAACAGACAATGGCAAGACTCAGAGATATGTATAAAGCCGAGGTTGCTCCCGCACTTATGAAGAAATTCGAGTATTCGAGCGTAATGCAGATTCCCAAGCTTGATAAGATCGTTATCAACGTGGGCGTCGGCGACGCAAAGGACAACTCCAAGGCTATTGACAACGTTATAAACGACGTTACGCTCATTTCCGGTCAGAAGGCAGTTCCCACGTACGCAAGAAAGTCCGTTGCGAACTTCAAGCTCAGACAGGGAATGAAGATCGGTGTTAAGGTTACACTCAGAGGCGACAAGATGTACGAGTTCCTTGATAGACTCTTCAACTTCTCACTTCCCAGAGTTCGTGACTTTAAGGGAATCAACCCCAACGCATTCGACGGCAGAGGAAACTATGCGCTCGGTCTTAAGGAGCAGCTCATATTCCCCGAAATCGAGTACGAGAAGGTTGAAAAGATCCGCGGTATGGACATCTGCTTCGTTACAACCGCAAACACAGATGAAGAAGCAAGAGAGCTCCTCACACTTATGGGCGCTCCCTTCGCTAAGAACTAAGGAGGAACGATAGAATGGCAAAGAAAGCTATGATTCTTAAGCAGCAGAAGGCTCAGAAGTATTCCACACGTGAATACAACCGTTGCAAGATCTGCGGTCGTCCCCATGCTTATCTCCGTAAGTTCGGCATCTGCCGTATTTGCTTCCGTGAACTCGCTTACAAGGGCGAGATTCCCGGTGTAAGAAAAGCAAGCTGGTAATAAACATATTGTTTATACACTCTCCCCTCAAGCGCAAGCTTGAGGAGGGAAAATCGGTTATATAAAACCGCTCCAAACTATCGGAAGGAACAAAATCTTATTGTTTACCACCGATATGCCGCCGATGTTACTCGGCAGCAAGAAATTAAACTTGCATATAAGGAGGATTTTAATTATGCAAATGTCAGACGTAATTGCAGATATGCTGACAAGAATCAGAAATGCCAACGATGCGAAGCACGCAACCGTTGATATTCCTGCATCTAACATGAAGAAATCAATCGCAGACATTCTCGTTGAAGAGGGCTACGTAAAGGGCTATCAGGTAATCGAGGATGGCAAGCAGGGCATCATCAGAGTTACTCTTAAGTACACTCCCGCAAAGCAGAAGGTTATCCGTGGAATCCGCCGTGTATCTAAGCCCGGTCTTAGAATCTACGCAGGCTACGAGGATATGCCCAAAGTTATGAACGGCCTTGGCACAGTTATCGTATCCACTTCTAAGGGTCTTATGACAGATAAGAAGGCACGCGCACAGAAAATCGGCGGCGAGATCATCGCTTTCGTATGGTAATAGGAGGTAGATAGTTATGTCAAGAATCGGAAGAATGCCTATTACAGTTCCCGCAGGTGTAACAGTTACAGTCGGCGAAAACAACTTCGTTACTGTAAAGGGTCCCAAGGGTACACTCACACAGCAGCTCAACGCTCGTATGAGCATCGCTCAGAACGGCAATGAGATTGTTGTTTCTCGTCCCACCGACGAAAAGGAAGACAGAAGCGTACACGGTCTTACAAGAGCACTTCTCAATAACATGGTAGTAGGTGTTACTACAGGTTATTCCAAGAAGCTTGAGGTTGTAGGTGTAGGTTACAGAGTAGCAATGCAGGGCAATAAGCTTGTTCTTAACCTCGGTTACTCTCACGTAATCAACATCGAGCAGCCCGCAGATATCAAGATCGAGACTCCCGATGCAAACACAATCATCGTGAGTGGCGCTGACAAGCAGGCTGTAGGACAGCTTGCAGCAGTTATCAGAAGCAAGAGACCTCCCGAGCCCTATCACGGTAAGGGTGTTAAATATGCTGATGAGCACATTCGCCGCAAGGCCGGTAAGACCGGTAAATAATGAAAGGAGTGGACACAAATGGTTTCAAGAAAAGATAAAAACCTCGCTCGTCTTAAGAGACATAAGAGAGTCAGAGCAAAGATCTCCGGAACAACCGAGCGTCCCCGTTTGGCTGTTTACCGTTCCAATGCTAACATCGTTGCACAGATCATCGATGACACAACAGGAACAACATTGGTTTCCGCTTCCACTCTTGAAAAAGCTTTCGAGGGTAACGGCGGCAACAAGATCGCAGCAAGAGCGATCGGCAGAACAATCGCTGAAAGAGCTAATGCTAAGGGTATCACCGAAGTCGTATTCGACAGAGGCGGCTATCTTTATCACGGACGTGTATCGGAGTTGGCTGAAGGCGCTCGCGAGGGCGGCTTGAAGTTCTAATCCGCAAGGATTAGTCCGGTTTGTACACTGTTCAAAACTAATAAATTATTATTTGAACATCAGAAAGAGGAAAATAACATGGCTAACAGAATTAATGCGGCAGAGCTTGACCTCAAGGAACAGCTTGTTGCCCTCAACCGTGTTTCCAAGACCGTTAAAGGTGGACGTATCGCTCGTTTCGCAGCACTTATGGTTGTAGGTGATGAAAACGGACACGTAGGTGTTGGACTTGGTAAGGCTGCCGAAGTACCCGAAGCAATCCGCAAGGGTATTGAGGACGCAAAGAAAAATATGATCGAAGTTTCCCTTAAGGATTCTACTATTCCCCACGAGATTATCGGCGAGTTCGGCGCAGGTAAGGTTCTTCTTAAGCCCGCTGCACCCGGTACCGGTATTATCGCAGGCGGTAAGGTAAGAATGGTGCTTGAGCTTGCAGGTATTAAGAACATTCGTGCAAAGTGCTTGCGCTCAAACAACCCCACGAACGTTGTTAAGGCAACTATGGAGGGACTTAAAGCTCTTCGTACAGCTGAAGAAGTAGCGAAGATTCGTGAAATCAGCGTTGAACAGGTTGAAGGTTAAGGAGGAGTAGAACAATGAAAAAAGTAACACTCGTCAAGAGCCTTATCGGAGCACTTCCGAACCAGAAAGCAACAGCAGCATCTCTTGGTCTTCACAAGATCGGTAATTTCATCGTTCACGAAGACAATGCTGTTTTGGCAGGTAAAATCAAAGTGATTTCCCACCTTGTTAAAGTAGAAAACGTATAAGGAGGAAAACAAAGATGAAACTTCATGAACTTTCACCCGCTGCAGGCTCCACAAAGAGCGTATACAGAAAGGGCCGCGGCCCCGCTTCCGGTAACGGTAAGACTGCAGGTAAGGGACACAAGGGTCAGAACGCTCGCTCCGGCGGCGGTGTAAGACCTGGATTTGAAGGCGGACAGATCCCGCTTTACAGAAAGCTTCCTAAGAGAGGCTTCCACAACAAATTTGCTACAAACTACGCTATCGTTAACATCAGCGCACTTAACGTGTTTGAGGACGGCGCAGTAGTTGATATGGAAACTCTCCTTGCTAAGAAGATCATCCGTAAGTCCCTTGACGGACTTAAGGTTCTCGGCAACGGCGAGCTTACCAAGAAATTAACTGTAAAAGCAAACATCTTTTCCGCAACAGCTAAAGAAAAGATAGAAGCAGCAGGCGGAAAGACAGAGGTGGTATAAGATGTTTAAGACGCTGAAGAATGCTTGGAACATTCAAGAAATTCAGAACAAGATACTCTTCACACTGCTTATAATCCTCTTATATCGTGTAGGTTCTGCGATTCCCGTACCCTTTGTAAGCGCGGGCATACTTGATGGCTTCAATTCCGCATACGGCGGAACGATCTTCGGATATATGAGTATCCTTTCGGGCGGAGCTATGGCGCAGGCAACACTTTTCGCACTTTCCGTATCACCCTATATCACAGCTTCCATCGTTATCCAGCTTCTCACGGTTGCGTTCCCCGACAGCCTCGGTAAGATCGCAAAGGACGGAGAAGAGGGACAGAAGAAGGTTAAGCAGTGGACTCGTTGGGTAACACTTGCAATCGCTCTTGTTACCGCTTACGGTTACACGGCACTTCTTGCAAATAACAGTTGGATCAATACCGAATACATCACCTGGAAGGGTATGTGGGCTTCCAACGGCTTCTCCGGTACAGTTTACACACTCGTTATTATGGCATCCTACGTTGCCGGCGCTTGCATCATTATGTGGCTCGCAGAGCTCATCGATGCTAAGGGAATCGGAAACGGTATTTCCATAATACTCTTCTTCAACATTATCTCTCGTATTCCTTATCTCCTTGAGGAGCTTTGGAAAATGGTTCGTTATAACGAACACCTTGCTGTCGGTATTCTTCTCGGTATCGTTTCTGTTTCTATCACAGCAGGAATGGTTATCCTCACGGTTTGGGTTACTCACTCCGAGAGAAGAATTCCCATTCAGTACGCAAAGAGAGTTGTAGGACGTAAAATGTACGGCGGACAGGGAACAAATCTTCCCATTAAGCTTAATATGACAGGCGTTATGCCCATCATCTTCGCAAGCTCCATCGTTTCTATCCTTCCTACTATCGCTACATTCTTCGACGAAGAGAACGGTTTCCGCGTATTCGTTGATAAATGGTTCGGTACAAGTAGCTGGATCTACGTAATTCTTTATCTTATATTGATAATTGCTTTCTCTTACTTCTATGTTTTGATTTCCTTCAATCCTTTGGAAGTAGCGAACAACATCAAGAACAACGGCGGATCTGTTCCCGGTATTCGTACTGGCAGACCCACAGCCGAGTATATTACAAAAATTCTTAACCGCATTACACTTATCGGATCCTTCTTCCTTATCGTAGTTGCAGGACTTCCTATGATCATCAACATCATATCCGGCAACCAGCTTAAGGGACTTGCGTTCGGCGGATCCTCATTGCTCATCGTTGTAGGTGTTGCAATCGAGACATTCAGAGACATCGAGGCTCAGATAACAATGCGTAATTACAAGGGATTCCTTGATTGATCGATCGGGAATTAATTTTACGGAGGAATTCGTATGAATTTGATTTTGATGGGCGCTCCCGGAGTGGGTAAGGGTACTCAGTCCGCGAGAATATCAGAAAAATGGAATATTCCCGCTATTTCAACAGGAGATTTGCTCCGTGCTGCGATCAAAAACGGTACCGAGCTGGGTAAAACCGCAAAGGGCTATATCGACGCAGGACAGCTTGTCCCCGATGAAGTGGTAATCGGATTGGTCAGAGAGCATCTGTTTTCGGATGCTTGTGCTAACGGCTTTATTTTGGACGGCTTCCCCCGTTCTATTCCTCAGGCTGAGGCGCTTGAGGCAATGGGAGTTAAGATCGATTGCGTTCTTAACCTCGATATTGCCGATGATGTGATAATCAAGAGAATGACAGGACGCAGAATATGCTCCGGTTGCGGTCTTTCTTATCACATTCTGCACAAAAAGCCTCTTAAAGAAAATATTTGCGACAAATGCGGCTCATCACTCTACATCAGAAGCGATGACGCCGAGGAAACAGTTAAGAGCAGACTTGTTACGTTCCACGAGCAGACAGAGCCGCTTAAGGCATTCTATGCAGAGAGAGGTCTTCTGAAGTCTGTTAACGGAGAGGCTGACGTTGATACTACAACTCAGCTCGTATTCAAGACACTTGACGAGGTCAAATAAATGATTCAAGTCAAAAATTCAGTGCAATTAGCTGCAATGAAGGAAGCAGGACGAATCACGGGCGAGGCTTTGCTCGTTGCCCGTGACCTCGTTCGCCCCGGTATAAGTACCAAGGAGATAGATACTGCCGTAAGGCATTATATCGAAAAATGCGGTGCTAAACCGTCGTTTCTCGGTTATAACGGATTTCCGGGATCTGCTTGCATAAGTATTAATGATGAAGTAATTCACGGTATCCCGAGTGCAAAAAGATTTTTGCAGGAGGGCGATATCGTAAAGATTGACGTCGGAGCCTTTTATAAGGGCTTTCACGGTGACAGCGCGCGTACAATTCCCGTAGGAAATGTAAGCGATGAGGCTTTCGCGCTTATCAAAGCGACAAGAGACAGCTTCTTTGCAGGCGCGAAAAATGCCGTGGCAGGTAATCGCATAGGCGATATCGGTTCGGCGGTCGAGGCTTCGGTCAGACCTTACGGATACGGCGTGGTTCGAGAGTTTATCGGTCACGGAGTGGGTAAGGATCTTCACGAAATGCCCGATGTTCCCAATTACGGAACTCCGGGACGCGGCACTCGCCTCTGTAACGGTATGACGCTTGCTATCGAGCCGATGATAAATCTCGGCACGGAGAAGGTTATTATGCTGCCCGACGGTTGGACGGTAAAAACCGCGGACGGAAAAATTTCCGCTCATTACGAAAATACGGTTGCGATCACTCCCGACGGAGTTCAGATACTGACCTTGATTGAAAAGGATTTCTAAGCATAAGCAAATATTTCAGGAGGAAAAATCTTGGCTAAGGATGATGTAATTGAATTTGAGGGTACGGTAGTTGAGGCTCTTCCCAACGCCACCTTCAAGGTACAGCTTCCCAATGGGCACATCGTAACGGCTCATATCTCGGGAAAGCTGAGAATGAACTATATCAGAATTTTGCCCGGTGATAAGGTAACCATTGAGGTTTCCGTATATGACCTTAACAAGGGCAGAATTACCTGGAGAGCAAAATAAATTAAGCTGACGGCACACGCCGTTGGGTAACTCATAAAAACCATAATGAAGAAAGGAATGGTAGTACAATGAAAGTTAAACCATCCGTAAAGAAGATCTGCGAAAAGTGCAAGATCATCAAGAGAAAAGGCAAAATAATGGTGATCTGTGAGAACCCGAAGCATAAGCAGAGACAGGGTTAATTACAGACCGAAACAAAAATAACCGAATTAAAGAGGTGAAATGAAATGGCTCGTATAGCTGGTGTTGACATTCCAAACGCAAAGCGCGTTGAAATAGCTCTTACCTACATTTACGGTATAGGCCGCAAGAGTGCAAACGACATTCTTGCAAAGACAGGCATCAATCCCGACACTCGTGCAAAGGATCTTACAGAGGCTGAAATCGCAAAGCTTCGTGACGAGATCGAAAACTCTTACACAGTTGAGGGTGACCTTCGCCGTGATGTTGCTATGAACATCAAGAGAAAGGTTGAAATTAACTGCTTCTGCGGTATCAGACACAGAAAAGGTCTTCCCGTAAGAGGTCAGAGAACAAAGACTAATGCAAGAACTCGCAAGGGTCCCGCAAAGACAATCGCTAACAAGAAGAAATAAAGGAGTGGCATAAAGATGGCTGTTAAAAAAGTAGTCAAAAGACGCCGCGAACGCAAAAATATTGAAAAAGGCGCGGCTCATATCAGTGCAACTTTCAACAATACTATTGTAACCATCACCGACGTTAACGGAAACGCAATTTCTTGGGCTTCCGCAGGTGAGCTTGGTTTCAAGGGTTCCAGAAAATCAACTCCCTTTGCAGCACAGTCGGCAGCAGAGGCAGCAGGTAAGGCTGCTATGGAACACGGACTTAAGACTGTTGAAGTGTTTGTAAAAGGTCCCGGTTCAGGACGTGAATCCGCAATCCGTGCATTGGAAACAGTTGGTCTTCAAATCACAATGATCAAAGACGTAACTCCTATTCCTCACAACGGTTGCAGACCGCCTAAACGCAGAAAAGTTTAATTTTGGAGGTGTTATAGTATGGCAAGATATACAGGTCCTGCATGCAAGCTCTGCCGTAGAGAGGGCACAAAGCTTTATCTCAAGGGCGAACGTTGCACATCAGGTAAATGCGCACTTGACCGCAGAAGCACAGCTCCCGGTCAGCACGGTGCAAATAATAAGAAACTCAGAGAATACGGAAAGCAGCTCCGTGAGAAGCAGAAGGCTAAGAGATACTACGGCGTTCTTGAGAAGCAGTTCCACAACTACTTCGAAGAGGCAGACCGCAAGCCCGGTATCACCGGTGAAAATCTTCTTTGCTTGCTTGAAAGAAGACTTGATAACGTAGTTTACAGAATGGGCTTCGCAGAGAGCCACAAGGAAGCTCGTCAGATAGTTCTTCATGAGCACATCGAGCTTAACGGTAAGAAGGTAAACGTTCCCTCTATCCTTGTTAAGGCAGGCGATGTTATCACCGTTCGTGAGAACTTCCGCAATTCTGAAAAGTACAAGGCACTCGTAGAGAGCGCACAGACAAAAACTGCTCCCAAATGGCTTGAAGTTAATAAGGATAATATGAGCGCAAAGGTTGTAACACTTCCTTCTCGCGAAGATATCGACTTCCCGTTCGAAGAACAGCTTATCGTCGAACTTTATTCCAAGTAATAACCCACGGATACCGTTTTGGCGAAGTACCGTGGTTGCCATGGCAATATGAGTACGACGATATTACGGTAAAAATTGTCCCCTGTAAAACAGTGAAAATTTATTAATGGAGGAATATTTGGAATGATTGAAATAGAGAAACCTAATATTACAACGGTTAACTTGAGTGATGACGGAAAATTCGGCACATTCGTTGTTGAGCCCCTTGAAAGAGGATACGGCACAACACTCGGTAACTCACTCCGCAGAGTGCTTCTCAGCTCTCTTCCCGGTGTTGCTGTAACGAGCATAAAGATCGACGGCGTGCTTCACGAGTTTTCTACCATTCCCGGTGTTAAGGAGGATGTAACAGAGATCGTTCTTAACGTTAAGGGCATTACCGCAAAGCTTCACACAAATTCTCCCAAGACTGTCGTTATCGACGTGATCGGCGAACAGGACGTAACTGCCGGCGACATTAAGCAGGATACCGATATCGAGATTCTTAATCCCGATCATCATATCGCAACGGTTGCTCAGGGCGAGAGATTCTATATGGAGCTTACGTTTGACAACGGACGTGGATATGTTTCGCAGGAACGCAACAAGCAGATTCATACATCTATGCTTGCAAACAACGTTTCCGCTCCCATCGGAACCATTTATACGGATTCGATATATACACCCGTTTACAACGTCAAGTATACTGTTGATAACACACGTGTAGGAGTTTCTTCCGATTATGACAAGCTCACACTTGAGGTTGAAACAAACGGAATTATCTCCGCAAAAGAGGCGGTTTCCCTCGGAGCCAAGATTCTCAACGAGCATCTCAACT
>CAZHPZ010000022.1:0-21967 GCA_964534905.1 uncultured Lachnospiraceae bacterium
CAGGGGACTGAAAATCCCCGTGTCGTTGGTTCGATTCCGACCGGAGGCACCATTCCGCGGATTTAGCTCATTTGGTAGAGCGCCACCTTGCCAAGGTGGAGGTGGCGGGTTCGAGCCCCGTAATCCGCTCCAAAGAAAAAGGATACCACATCGTGGTATCCTTTTTTCTTTGCTACTGACTATGGTTGATCTGATTTGCGTGCGTCGCAGACGCACCAAGGGCGAGTTTGCTTTGCAAACTCGGTTGTATTTCAAAGCGTTGCTTTGAAATACCGTCTCGAGCCCGCGTAATCCGCTCTATTAAAAATGATTAGTCTTGATACAATAAACAGTTGGTGTTAAGACTATTTTTTAGAGGTTTTAAAACTAAAATAGGCATATTTCAAGTGAATTTCCATCAGATTTTACGATCTGGTGGATTTTTTATTTGCTTTTGTATCAAAAATGTACTCTTTCTAGTACTTTTTAGTAGTAGGTATTAGAACGATTATTCCGACACCCTTGAAGATGTTTTTAACTAAAATGATTTTGAAATATCTTATAACTCTTAAAGACATTATTTGAAAGAAATGATATGTTAAATAGATTAAATTTAATTATTTATTCAATTTTTTAGAAACGCTTCACCCTCTTATCCCACATTTGTTATAGAACCAGTGATTCGTTATGGCCTATTTTTTAAAGCGAACGGTTGCCGCGCTTTTGCGGCAACCGTTGCAACATATTTTTGATTTTTTAAGGTTCAATCGTTTTACAAACGTTTAGAAATGTCGGCGTATCCAAACAAGCATGTCGCATTCTTCTCTGTTGGCAAACGTCCAATAGGGACGGAAAGTCAAACGAACGGAGGTTGTTTGTAGTTGTGCTTTCCTGTATAATTCGCCAAAAGGTGTATCGAGGATTCCGTCTATCGCCAGGTTAGGCATCGGATACTCTGCAGCAAACGATTTTTCTATATTAGATGCGACATCTACGCAGAGCGCATTTAAGGGATAAGGATTATCCAAACGTTCCAAACAATATACAGTCGGTCCATATAAAAGAGCGACGCGACCGTTGTTAGCACGACTTTGCGTATTTGCTTCGATAAAATACGGTTGCATGTGGAAATCGACGTAAAAATCACGAGCCGTTCCTTCGATTTCGATGTATCCGTCGCGTTCTGAAAAAGGAATACCGTCTACATCGAACGCATCGCACCATTCCGGTTTTCTTAATAGAATTTTTTCGTAAGCGCAATGCTCAACAACAAAATGAATTCGTCCGCTAACGGGATAATCTGTGATACTGCGCAGCGTTATTTTTTCGTTTTGCAAGATAAGATGTGCATATTGGTTGATAATAAGCGTATTTTCCGTTTCGGAAAAGAAGAAATCACCTATGCGAGCGAAAAGGCGATTAATATTCGGAGGACAACAAGAGCAATTGAAGACTTCCAAACGATGCCGAAGCGGATAGTGTTTGCGGTATTCCGCGCGTATAGCGGTTTCTTTATCGATATCGTCGAGATGAATTTCCAACGGGTTTTCATAGAAAAAGGCCTTGCCGTCTAACGAAGTGCTCGAAAGCATATTGTTATACATAATTTTTTCGATGAGATCGCCAAAACGATGGTCGAGTTCGGTTTGTTGCAGAGAAAGCGCGAACAATTCCAAGCCGAGTGCCGCACAGCTTTCCGTATAGGCTTCCAAATTCGGAAGGTCATAAGAGGTGGTAAAAGTTTCTCCCTGCGCGGAAGAGCCAATGCCACCGGTTACGTACAATTTGTGCTTCACGATGTCGTCGAATAATCGCATGCAAGCTTCGCGCAGACGCTCATCGTTCGTTTTTAAATAAGCTTCGCACATAGCGATATACAAATACACGGCGCGAACGGCGTGCCCCTCCGCTTTTTGCAATTCGCGGACCGGATCGTTGCTTTGGTCGTACGTTTCGTTAAAACTGCCGTACAAAGGTTCGTTGTACAAAGGTTCGCTATGTAAACCTCGTTGATTTAAAAAGAACATGGCGAGATCGAGATAACGTTTCTCACCTGTGTAATCGAAGAGTTTTAACAAAGCCAATTCAATTTCTTCGTGTCCACCGGTATGGAATGCGGCTGTCCTTTCGGTAACAAACGCGCGTTCGATGTAGTCTACGTATTTTTTCATTACGTTTAAAAACGCGGATTTTCCCGTTGCTTTATCGTATGCGATCGCCGCTTCGAGAAGGTGCCCTGCGCAATATAATTCGTGTGCGCCGCGTTTTTTGAAAATTCCGTCGGAATTGACCTGAATAAAGTGCGAATTTAAATATCCGCATTCCAATTGGTGTTTTTCCATTTTGCAAACGATATCGTCAATGATTTTTTGTTCCTTTTCGAAACCGCTGTTTTTTTGAATGAGATATGCGACAGCTTCAATCCACTTTGCAACGTCCGAATCGAAGAAAATATCAGGGTAAGGCCTTTTCCCTTCTTCGTAATTAAAACGCAGAGCGTCGAAGCGTCCCGTTTCCTCAAAGCGACGATAAACGTTTTGAAGACTCACGTCGCGGTTTAATTCGTATCTGGATTTCCAAAATCCGCCGTCGAAAGTTACGTTTTCGAAAGGAATATTTTTGATTTTTTTCATAATATATTGATTTTCCTCCGTATTTGTGGTAATATTATAGCAGAAACGAAAGAGAAATTTAAGGGAAATTTCCGTGAATAGGTGGTAAAATCCGATATGTTACAAATCGATAAAAATACGTCGCTACGCTTTTCGAACATGGGCTTGTTTTCGAGTGATGACGTTTGGATTCATCCCGAAATAACAAATCAAACGCACGAATTGATTTTTGTAACGAAAGGCATTGTTTATATAGAAGAGGACGAAAAAAATACGAGTTATCCGAAGGAGAATTTTTTTGTCTGCGACCGAATATTATGCACCGCGGATATAAAAAAAGCGCCAACGTTGGTTTTTTTGGATACATTTTTATGCAAAAAACTATAATCGTTACGGGATATATCGTAAAAAAATTTCTGATGTATATAACGCTTTGTCATTGATGAAAAACCTAAATCATCTCGCCACGATAGCCGCGGATGTGACTTTGATTGAAAGCAAATTGCTGACGTTTTTATTGGAGTTAAAATATGCGGGCATTACGGGAAATAAGCTATTCTGTGAAGTGCAGGAATATATTCGCACAAACGTTCGTTTTGCTCCTAAAGTGCAATATATTGCTGAAAAATTCGGTTATAATGCCGATTATTTATCACGGCTGTTTGTGAAGAATTATGGTTTCTCGATGAAAAAATATATTGACAGAGAACGTATCGCATTGTTATGCGACCGGTTGTTAAACACCACACTTTCGTTAAAAGAGTTAGCGGAATATTGTTGCTTCGAAGATGACAATGCGTTGATTAAGTTTTTCCGTTATCGAACAGGCTGTACGCCTACTCAGTATCGAAATCGAAATTTCGGTACGCATACCAATCGAGAATAAAAGATATTCGCAACATTTTGACCGAACTGCTCGTTTGCAGAAAATGCAAAACACCACATCACAAATGTACGTAGGCGGTCAAAAAAAGATAAAAACTTATGACAGCGTATCGTCCGACTTGACTACGGCAACGAATGTCACTAACCATCTACAATAGTGGAAAGCGTGCTCCACGAAACTATTGCGTTTGTGAAAAGAGGTAACGAGAACGCAGAATTGCACAAAGTTTTAAAGTTTTACATTGGAATAAGGTTGAATACCGTAGATAGCAGAATGATTATTAGTAATGTTGTTTGTATCAAAATAGTTTGACAAACATATAAAAAGTAAGGACATAATGTGTCCTTACTTTTTATGTGTTTTTTGCACAGTTAAAAAAACGCGCGTGCGATAGCACGCTAAGGGGCTGCTTGAGCCACGTAATTTTATATCTTGGCATTTTTGCGTCTGAACGCAAAAGAAAAGGTATAAACACCCGTATGGCGAGGGCCTGTATCAAGAGTAACATTGTAAACAAAGTGTGTAAGGACATAGTATACTATATTACTAAACTATACAGGCTTGCTTCCAACCTACAGAGTTTGTGCATGACGGAGTGTCAGTATACCACTTTGGTGTTTGTACAAACAAAATACACAGCCGTTAATGATTTACCAAGCTTTTTATCGCAAAAAGCAGTGTAAAAAAAGCGTCCCGCGGGACGCTTTTTATTTTTGTTACCAAAATTTTATTCCGAGTGCTCCGATAAAGTCCTTAAGGTAGACTATGTAGAACCATATCAGTCCCACGGAGAGCACCGTAAGAAAAGCAATTTCGATCATCATACGCTTATTCGACGGCTTCTCGACAAAGCAATAGTGCTGGTCTATCAGCTTCATCCTTGTGAGCATCGGGACCGTTGCCGAGAGAACGACGACGATTATTACCGCCTCAAGCGGAAACATTATCAGATTTTTTACTATTCGAAGTCCGTTTATAATGCTGTAGGCCTCCGCACGCTCCGAGCCGTAAAAGAAAAGGTACATCCACTTCGTGCAAAGCGAATTCATAAATATATTACACACGAGATTTACGGTGAATTTTGCCCAAAGCGCACGTGAAACGCCTATTTTTCGCTTCCAGAAGAAAAGCCCGAAGATGAACGAGCTCGTCATCTCCACCATAGCATAGGGGAGAAAAAATTCGTTAAGCTGACCTATGGCGATCTGTCCTAAAACGTCGCTTATAAGTCCGACAACAAGCCCCACCATGGGACCGTATATCACCGAGCCTATCGAATTGACGTATGCGTCGAACGTGATGCTGAGGTTTGCCGCAAGCGGTATTTTTATAAATTTAACGACTATTCTGAGTGCGACGAATAGTGCGGCGACGGTGAGCATTCTCACGTCCTTTATTTGTGCGGTTGCCTCGCGCCAATATTTTTTTGAAAATATACTCGCAAATTTTTCGTTCTCGGGAAGAGAAACACTACTCATAAAAAAGTCCTCCTTCCCCGTCTTATGATCGGGACAAAGAGACTCTGTCCGTGTATCAGCGGGATGCGAGCCACGCACCGCAGATAAAATGGTCTTTCGTCCGTCTGGCAACTCCCCGTCCAAACGGCACTTTACGCGCACGGCTCTACTCTGTTTTTTTTGTACATTATAGCATAATGTGTATAAAATTTCAAGTCTTTTGGCAAAACTTATTGACTTGAGCCGAAAATTGTACTATAATAGCCCTTTGGTGAGTTCGAGATCCTCCTCACCCCGCCGAATTTTTCGGCGAAAACAAAAACTACGGAAAGGAACACTCGGCGAACCGTAGCCGGGTGGGGTAACAAAAAATGAACGGTAAAAATCAAAAAAGAGTGCGTTTTGTAACGCTCTCGGCGGTAATTGCGGCAATGTATGTCGTTCTCACTCTCGTGAGTGCCGTATTCGGTCTTTCGTCGGGCGTGATTCAGGTGAGAATTTCCGAGGCGCTGTGTGTTCTCGTGACTCTGACGCCCGCGGCGATCCCGGGGCTGTGTGTCGGCTGCTTTCTCGCAAACATCATAACCGCCGCCAATGTTCTCGATGTCGTTTTCGGAACTCTCGCAACGCTTCTCGGAGCGATAGGCGGATACCTCTTGCGCAAGCACGAATGGGCGGCGACGCTTCCTACGGTGATAGCGAACACGGCTATAATTCCGCTCGTCATCTTTTACGGCTTCGGCGTAAAGGAGGTCGCACTTCCGCTCGTTGCACTCTCGGTTTGCGTGGGAGAGCTTATTTCGGCAACGCTTCTCGGAACGGTGCTTCTCAGAGTACTCAAAAAGCACAATTTTAAAATCGATATATGATTTTCAGTCGGCTCTGCGGAGCCGATTCTTTTTTATGCGGCACTTGTTCTGCGTGTGCTTTGTCTCCTGTATGCAACAAAAAAGCACCCGATTTGACAACATAATGTATAAAATATTGTTAAATTTTTATTTATCGGTCAAGGGTATTGACATTTTTTATAACTGTGATAAAATATAAACTGAGATAGGATGGAGTAGAGTCGCCAAGCAGGCGAATATGCCGTCCGCAACCCAACAACACGCCGAAATCTCGGCGAAAAAGGAGACAAAAATGGAAGTTTTAAAGGAATTATCTCTCATCGGTATCGTACCCGTTATCAAGATTGACAGAGCAGAGGACGCACTCCCCCTCGCAAAGGCTCTTTGTGACGGCGGATTGCCCTGTGCCGAGATCACTTTCCGTACAGCTGCGGCAAAGGACGCTATCGCAGCTATCACTAAGGAATACCCCGATATGATCGTAGGTGCCGGCACCGTTCTTACAAAGGAGCAGGTCGACGAGGCTATCGCCGCAGGCTCCAAATTTATAGTAAGCCCCGGATTTAATCCCGAAATAGTTAAGTACTGCCAGGAGAAGGGTACGCCCATAATCCCCGGCATCAATAATCCCACGGGAATCGAGCAGGCTCTCTCGCTTGGACTCAAAACAGTTAAATTCTTCCCCGCAGAGCAGTCGGGCGGAATCAATATGATAAAGGCTATGAGCGCTCCCTACGGCGCAGTTACTTTTATGCCCACAGGCGGTATAGGTCCCGCTAACGTAAACGATTACCTTTCGTTCAACAAGATAGTTTGCTGCGGCGGAAGCTGGATGGTTAAGGCAGATATGATAAGCGCAGGCGACTTCGACGGAATCGCAAGACTCGTTCGTCAGGCAGTTGACACAATGCTCGGATTCAAGTTCAAGCATATGGCAATCAACGAGGTAAGCGCAGAAGCGGCAGGAAGCGACGCGGATACCATCGAGAGTATTTTTGGCCTTGCGAAAAAGGTAGGCAACTCCTCTACGTTTGCCGCAACGGATATCGAAATTATGCATAAGCCCGGCAAGGGAACTCACGGTCATGTAGGAATTCAGACAAACAGCGTTGAGCGCGCCGTATATCACCTTGAGCGCAGAGGCGTTAAGTTCGATCATTCGACAGCTCGCTTCGACGCAAACGGCAAGATGAATTTCATCTATCTTGCAGACGAGATCGGCGGATTTGCATTCCACCTTGTTCATTAATTCGTGAAATTTACATAATTGAAAGGAATTAACAAAATGAAAAGAATTATTACTTTCGGAGAAATTATGCTCCGTCTTGCCCCCGAGGGCTATTACAGATTCGTCCAGGCTGAGTCCTACGGCGCAACATACGGCGGAGGAGAGGCAAACGTTGCCGTTTCCCTTGCAAACTACGGTATGAGCGCAGCTTTCGTTTCGAAGCTTCCCACACATGATATCGGTCAGGCAGGTGTTAACGCTCTCCGCAGATACGGCGTTGATACACAGTTCATCGCACGCGGCGGTGACAGAGTAGGTATCTACTATCTTGAAAAGGGTGCTTCTCAGCGTCCCTCAAAGGTAATTTATGACCGTGCCGGTTCGTCCATCGCACAGGCTACGACCGCTGATTTCGATTGGGATAAGATATTCGACGGTGCCGATTGGTTCCACTTCACGGGAATTACGCCCGCTCTCGGAGATAACGTAGCGGAGATCTGCCTTGAGGCTTGCCGTGCGGCAAAGGAAAGAGGAATCACTGTTTCCTGTGACCTTAACTACCGTAAGAAGCTCTGGACAAGAGAAAAGGCAGGCGAGGTAATGGGTAAGCTTATGCCCTATATCAACGTTTGTATCGCAAACGAAGAGGACGCAGGCGACGTCTTCGGAATCAAGGCCGAAAATACCGACGTAACAAGCGGTAAGGTTAATCACGAGGGATATAAGAGCGTTGCAAAGCAGATCGCAGACCGCTTCGGATGCGAAAAGGTTGCTATCACACTTCGTTCCTCTATCACAGCTAACGACAATAACTGGGCAGCTATGCTCTATGACGGCAACGATTATTATTTCAGCCGTACATATCCCATTCATATCGTTGACCGTGTAGGCGGCGGCGACAGCTTCGGCGGCGGACTTATTTATGCGTGCCTTAGCGGAATGGATTCTCAGTCCACGATCAACTTTGCGGTTGCAGCATCCTGCCTCAAGCATACGATCGAGGGCGACTTCAACCAAGTATCCGTTGCAGAAGTTATGCAGCTTGCCGGCGGCGACGGCTCCGGAAGAGTTGTAAGATAATCAGAGAATATTTTGAATATAAAAAAGAACCCCACGGGGTTCTTTTTTTGTTATTTCACGATATAATTATCTATCTTCTTTTTTTCCACGACGGCGATGCGATCGGAAAGGGGCTCGTCACCATTTTTTGCAAGCAGCACCGTGCCGTCGTAGCGCTCGATATAATAAACGAGTGGCGAGAGCACGCTATCTATTTCGTTTGCTCCGAGCGATCCGAGGTCAAGCACGAAAAAGTCCGTCAGCGACAAAAGCTGTGCCGCAGTGCCCGAATTATCGGCATCCGAGAGATACGTCAGCGACATTCTTATGCCTATCGGCGTTTTGGGGCAGGCAAGCTTCAAATCTATCAGATACGACTGATAATACGCAAGGCTATCCCTATCTATCTTATCCGCAAATTCAACGATTATCTGATCAAATCCGTTATCCGCCGCTTCCGCCATGAGTGCGATCTCACGCGATTTTACCTCAAGTCTTTTTTGTGCGGAGAGGCTCGGCAAATAATCCGAGACGAAAATGCCGACAGCGTAGTCGTTATAGTACTGAAAATGGTTATAGAGCCTTGTAAGTGTGAGATTATCCCTACTCGGATATTCAAGCTCATCTGCGGTATCCGAGGTATAGAGCAAATTCCCGTCCGAATATCTCAGCTCAAAGAAAAGTGCGTTGCCCGCCTCACGTGCTGCCGAGGTCTGGTCGGAAAGGCTGTTTTCGGGCGATGCGCCGCTCATATCGGCGAAATACGCATTCAGCTTAAGCGTGGGCGAGACCTTATCGACCGACGGTGTAAAATCGGTAGACGGACTGCTTGGATTCGTTGTTGTATTCTGTGCATTTTCCGCTATTGCACCGAGAATGTTTCCGAGTATGAGCGAAAAAAGCACCGTACCGAGAACGCAAAGGGTTATGACAAGCGGTGCTCTGCTTGCTTCCGTTCTGACGGGGCGTGCGGTACGTGCAAGTGCACCCGATTTATAAGGGCTTTTTCTTTTTTTACCGATGCGGGCAAAAAATGTGCCGACGCCTGCAAAAAGCTCGGTGATTCTTTTTCTTCTTTTCGGCGTTCTTATGGGCGCTCCGTGACTTCTGCTCTGTGAGCCCGTCCGAGTCTGCCCAGGGCGGCTTTCATTTTGCGTGCGCGAGGATTCTCCTCGGGAACTTGCGTTCGTTGCGGACCTACTCTCGGAGAATCGGGCACCCTGAACCGTACTCTTACGGCTCGGAGCCTGCGTATACGCGAGATTTCGCGTCTTTGACGAGTTTGGCTGCCGTGAAACGCTTCTTTCGCGCTCCGAGCGTGTTTCCTGCGCTCTTTTTTCGTTGTCCGTCACCGTTTTTCCCCTCCTTGCACACAGTATACTTCAAATATTGATTTTACATTATTTTTATTAATATTCTGTGAACAAATATCCTCTTTCCGTTGAAAAACGCATATATATATGATATAATTATGACAATAAAGAACATTAACTCCTCGGAGGTAAAAAATATGAAGCTTATGCACATAGCCGACTTGCATCTTGACAGTCCGTTTTCGGGCTTTTCAAGAGACGCGGCGGACAAAAGACGTGCCGATCTGCGTGACTGCTTCGTGCGTGCGATGCGCACGGCGGGTGAGGTCGGGGCGAGCCTTGTGCTGATACCGGGCGATCTTTTCGACGCTCCGTTCTGTACATCGGGCACACGCAAAATAGTTTTCGACGCGATAAGAGACTTTGCCCGTCCCGTTATCATCGCCCCCGGAAACCACGATTATTACACAAAGAGCGGAACATACGCCGATCCGACACTTCCCGAAAACGCTTACGTTTTCAAGTCGGGAGAGCTCGGAAGATTCGATTTTGATGAACTCGGAATAAGCGTTATCGGCTATGCGTTCACCTCGGACAGATACGAAAGCGATCCGCTCTCGGGAGAGATTCCGACCTCGGAGCAGAACGTGAATATTTTGTGCGCACACACAGAGCTCGGCGTTCCGTTCTCCAAATATGCACCGACGAGTACCTCGGCAATCGCGCACGCAGGCTTTACCTATGCGGCTCTCGGGCACGTTCATATGCCCAAGCCCCCGATAAAGTCCGACTCGTCCCTTATCGCTTACAGTGGCTTTGCACAGGGAAGAAGCTTTGACGAGCTCGGCGAGGGCGGCGCCTATATAATAGATATCGACCTTGCGACCAAAGAGGTATCTTATGAGCGAATAAAGCTTTCCACGCTCTCATATGAGATAGAGGAGCTTGACGTAACGGGTGCGGAATGCGACGGCGACGTTATCCGCGACATTTGCGAGCTTGCGGAGCGTCGCGGCTACAGCTCGGATACCGCTCTGCGAGTTAAGCTTGTGGGAAGCGTTTCGAGCACATACGATGTAAGATGCGAGACGATATCGTCGTCAGACGAGCTTTCTGGCAGGCTTGCGCTTCTTCAGATAAGAAACGAGATATGCGCCGCACAAGATCTGCGCTACCTTGCAGACGACCTGAGCGTTCGGGGAGAGGTATATCGCACGCTCCTGCCCATGCTTGAGTCGGAGAATGCGGAGGAGAGAGCACGAGCCTCTCTTGCCTTGAAGTTCGCTCTTGCCGCACTTGACAGGCGCGAGCTCGGAATAGAATAGTGTGAGGTGAAATATGAGAATAACCGAAATAAACATAACAAGCTTCGGCAAGCTTGAAAATCTCACGCTGACGCTCGACGGCGGACTGAATGTGATCTACGGGAACAACGAGAGCGGGAAGTCCACTCTGCTTGCATTCATAAAATTCGTTCTTTACGGTGTGGGAAGAAAAGAAAAGAACACGCCCGTGGGCGAGCGAGAGAGAGCGATATCGTGGCACTCGGGAAGTGCCGCAGGCTCGCTTACGGTTGAGGACACGGACGGCAAAAAATACAGAATAGAACGTTCGGGACGCGAGGGTGCAAGGGGCACTTACGTCGACAAATCAAGGATAATAGACCTCTCGGACGGCGTGGAGGTCTTTGAGGGCGAGATCCCCGGCGAGCATTTTCTCGGGATCGGTGCGCAGGCATATGACAGCACCTGCAGCGTCCGCCAGCTTGAATGCACCTCGCTCAACAAGAACGCCTTGCGTGAGGCGATCGACAATATGCTGTCGTCGGGCGACGAAAACACGAGCGTAGCCGCCGCGCAAAAGGTGCTTGAGGCGGAGCGCCGCAGACTTTTGCACACAAACGCCAAGGGCGGAGCGATATACGACGCCGAGCTTCGGCTTGAACGTCTGAGGAGCGAATATAAGGGTGCCGTGGCGAGCGAGAACGAAAGAATAAAGAACCGAGACGAGCTTTCAAGAGTTGAAATATCGCTTAAAAAGGCGTCCGATGAGCATGCGCTCGCACAGAAAATGTGCGATATTCACGACGACGTTATAAGACTCGAAAAATTCGAGAAATTAAGAGAGAAGCATTCCGAATGCAAGGAGCTTGAAAACAAAAGAGCACTCCTTGACTCAGGTGCCGACTTCGACGTCTCACTTGCGAGCCACGCGGAGGCGGCACGGATAAGCAGCACACTTGACTCACTCGGACGGAGCCGTCAGACGCAGGCCCGTGCCAGAGAGGAGCTTGAAGAAGCTGACTCCGCTATGAAAAACGCGGCAACGGTGATGCCCGAGGGAGAATGCGCCGACGTAATATCCGAGCACTCTTCGGTCGAGGGCGTTGTCGAATATCTGAGAGCAAAGAGAAGTAAAAAATCAAATTCCTCGTTCTTCGCCGTCGCACTCGGCGCTGCGGGAGCCGCACTTTTTGTGTTTGCGCTCGTGCTTGCGATTTTTATGAATAACATATCCGGTGCTTTCACCGTGGCATTCATTGCCGCAATATTCGCCGCTTTTGCATTCAAGATGAAAACGGATGCGGGACGTGCCGCACGTGAAATATCCGATATTTGCAAGCGTATCGGCACGGACGAGAGCACCGACGACAAGAAGATCCTTTCTATTCTCACGGAATTCCAGAGGAACGGCGAGCAACGCTCAAGATACGCAAACGCGTTTGAAAGTGCGAAATTCCGCCTTTCAATAGCGGACGAGGCAATGGAAAGCGACCGTGCGCAGGCTCTTTCGCTCATCTCGCGCTTCTCGGGCAACTCCGAGATAACCGACGAGGCACAGGCGCTCACCTCTCTCCTTGATAAGCTCAACGCCTATCTTGACGCAAGCGACGCACTTGATTCCGATATAAGAGATATCAAGGCGACGATCGGCTCGCTTGCCGACGAGCTTGCACGCTTTGACGAGCGCGCGATACGCACCCGTGTGACTCCCGAAATGGAGGAAAAGATCAAAAACATACCGTTTGACGAGCTTAAGGCACAGAGAGATCAGGCGCTTTTCCAAACGAATAAGCTGAATCAGTACAAGGCGGGAATCGAGCGAAGCCTTGTCGCAGACACGAAGCACCGCTCACCCTCCGAGATATTCCCCGAGATAGAGGCGGCAGAGGAGGAGCTCCGACTTATGAGAGTCCGTCTTGACGCGGTAAAGCTTGCTTACGACACGATCGAGAGCGCCTCAAGAAGCATAAAGGGAAGCGTTACGCCCAAAATCAAGGACAGCACGCAGAGAAATCTCTCCGCAATCACCTCCGGCAAGTACGGAGAGCTTTATATCGACTCCGATATGAACCTCACCTATCTCTCCGAGGGAGAAATAAGAAGCATCTCGTCCCTGAGCCGAGGCAGTCTTGACGCCGCGTATTTTTCACTTCGTCTTGCGCTCATCGGGACTCTGCTCTCCGAGGTAAAGCCGCCCGTTTATATGGACGAATGTCTCTCCCAGCTTGACGACTCACGTGCACGCGGGCTTCTGCGTGCCCTCTCCGACAAAACGGCAAGCGGCTCGCAATGCCTGCTCCTCACCTGTCAGAGCCGTGACATAGAGCTTGCAAAGGAGATATTCCCCGAGGCAAAGATCATAGAGCTTGCCTGAAAGCTTACCGCTTTTTGAAAATATTAACACTAATAATTTTTTCAAAAAAGTTAAAAAATCTATTGACAAGCCGAAAAAATGATGTTATAATACACACAACAAAAGCAAAGACGTTTGAGCAAGGCGAGCGCAGAACGAGGCATTTTCAGAGAGCCGTCGGTCGGTGTGAGACGGTATTCGGTAATTCTGTTGCGTACCCCTTGTAAGTTGTGCGTTGAAATCCCGTGGGAGATTAGGCGCAACGGCAGCCCCCGTTACGGGCGTAGACTTTGATGGAAGTCGGTAAGAGCCGTCACGTGAGTGTCGACTGAAGGCAGAGTGGTAACACGTTAATTCGTCCCTGCGGTTCGAAAGAACCGCAGGGATTTTTGTTTTCGGCAGGCAAACAAAAGACGGTAAAAAAGCTTTAAACCCTTGCTTTTATATTAAGCAGCCGCTCGTCGGCAGGAGGTAAAACTTATGAAAATCAAAAAAACATTGTCACTAGCCCTTGCGGCGATAATCGCACTATCATCTCTTTTGCTCGTGGCTTGCCCCGACAACGAAAGCGAGAAGAAATTCACCGTCGGCATATGTCAGCTTGCTCAGCACGCGGCTCTCGACGCCGCAACACAGGGATTTATGGACGCTCTCGTCGCAGAGCTCGGAGAGGATAACATCACCTTCGACGTTCAGAACGCCTCAGGCGATACAAATGTTTGTAACACGATAGTATCAAGCTTTATCGCTCGCGGAGTGGATCTTATAATGGCAAACGCAACCCCCGCTCTTCAGGCGGCGTATAACGCAACGGAGAAGATTCCGATCCTCGGAACGAGTGTAACGGAATACGGAGTCGCACTCGGCGCGGAGGGTCGCTTCAAGGACGGAATTATCGGTTCCAACGTCTCGGGCACGAGCGACCTCGCTCCTCTTGACGAGCAGGCGGCAATGATAGCCGAGCTTTGTCCTGCTGCAAAGAAGGTAGGCATAATCTACTGCACCGCGGAGGCAAACAGCAAATATCAGGTTGAAGAGATGACAAAGCATCTCTCCGCCCTCGGAATCGAAGCGGTACCGTTTTCGTTTACAGATACAAACGATATCTCCGCAATAGTTACGGCGGCAGCGGAATCTTGCGACGCGCTCTATGTCCCCACGGATAACACGGCGGCTTCCTGTGCGGAGACGATCGGAAACGTCGTTCGCGAAAAGAAGATACCCCTCTTTGCAGGCGAAGAAAACGTAGCAAAGGTCTGCGGAGTTGCTTCTCTTTCGATAAGCTACTACGACCTCGGCGTCGTAACGGGAAAAATGGCGGCTCAGATACTCAAGGGTGAGAAAAGCATTTCCGAAATGCCCATTCAATATGCCGCACCCGCAAAGAAATTCAATAAAGAAATGGCAGATCTCTGCGGAATCACCGTTCCTGCGGACTATGCCGAAATAGAACAGTAATCGTAATTTAAGGAAGAAATAATGGAACAGTTGTTAAGCTCTCTCCCCGGCGCAATCTCCCTCGGACTCATCTGGGGCATTATGGCAGTCGGACTCTATATCACATATAAAATACTCGCAATATCCGACCTCACCGTCGACGGCTCGATATGCACGGGCGCGGCAGTCTGCACCGTACTTATAACAAACGGAGTAAATCCCTATCTCGCAATCGCCGCGGCAGTTGCCGCAGGCGCACTGGCGGGACTTGTAACGGGACTTATCCATACTCTGCTCGATATTCCCGCAATCCTTGCCGGAATACTTACACAGCTTGCTCTCTGGTCGGTAAACCTCAAAATACTCGGTCAGGCAAACCGTCCGCTCTCCTCACGTAATTATCCCGTAATACTTACGCAGATGAGTCCCGTGAACGCACTTATAACGCTCTCCTTGTTCTGCGTGGCGATAGTTGCGTTTCTCTATTGGTTCTTCGGAACGGAGAGGGGCTGCTCCATTCGCGCAACCGGCTGTAATATCAATATGTCACGTGCGCAAGGCATAAACACCGACCTCAATAAGATTCTCGGTCTTATGCTCTCAAACGGACTTGTCGCACTCTCGGGTGCGCTCCTTGCACAGTATCAGGGCTTTGCCGATATCAATATGGGCAGAGGTGCAATAGTCATCGGCCTTGCCGCAATAGTTATCGGTGAGACGCTCCTCTCAAAAATCGCAAGAAACTTCGCTGTACGCCTTTGCGGAGTCCTCCTCGGCGGTGCGGTGTACTACATCGTGTATCAGATAATCGTGTTCATCGGACTTGATACGGATATGCTCAAGGCACTCTCCGCAGTCGTTGTTGCGGCGTTTCTCGGCATTCCCAATATCAAAAACAAATACTTTTCCGGCAAAAGAGCAAGGAAAAACGCGGTGGAGGTGAAGAAAAATGCTTGAGCTTTGTAATGTCCGCAAAACATTTAACGCAGGCACAATAAATGAAAAAACAGCACTAAGCGGTCTTTCACTTAAGGTAGAGGACGGAGATTTCGTCACCGTCATCGGCGGAAACGGAGCCGGAAAATCCACTCTGCTCAACGCAATCTGCGGAACGTGGAGAGTCGACGAGGGAAAAATAATCATCGACGGACAGGACGTCACCTCTCTTTCGGAGCATAAGCGTGCCGCGCTCCTCGGACGTGTTTTTCAGGACCCTATGATGGGTACCGCCGCCGATATGGAAATACAGGAAAACCTCGCCCTCGCAAAACGCAGAGGTAAGCATAGAGGACTCAAATGGGGTGTCACGCACGAGGAGCGCGAGGAATACAGAGCACTTCTTTCGGATCTCGGGCTCGGGCTTGAGGATAGAATGAGCTCAAAGGTAGGGCTTCTTTCGGGCGGTCAGAGACAAGCGATAACATTGCTTATGGCGTCGCTTGCAAAGCCTAAGCTTCTGCTTCTTGACGAGCACACCGCCGCGCTTGACCCAAAAACAGCGCAAAAGGTGCTCGATATCACGGACGGTATCGTTGAGAAAAATCACCTTACAACGCTTATGATAACGCATAATATGAGGGACGCAATAAAGCACGGGAACAGGCTCATAATGCTCCACGAGGGCAGAGTAATAGTCGATATTTCCGGCAAGGAGAAGCAAAGCCTCACCGTTGAGGATCTCCTTGAGCTTTTCAATAAAGAAAGCGGAAAGGAATTTGTAAGCGACCGCACAATACTGGCGTAAAGCGAAAAATCAAACAAAAAGGACGTTATACGTCCTTTTTTGTTTATGCTTTTATAAAAATTAAACTATCTCTATGCCCTCAAGCAAGGCGTATTTCGGGCCGTTATAGCTCTCGTACGTTGTTTTCTCCTCGGAAAGTCTCATATTGGCAAGGGCACTCGAGAGCTTACCGCTGATTGAAACTCCGGTTACGGGGATCTCCTTCTCGCCGTCGAAATAGTATGCAAGACGAACCTCGCCGCCGATATAGTCATTATATATATCAAGCTGTATTCCTGACATTGACGCGCATCTGAAGTAGGGCTTTGATTTCTTTTCGTTCTCGGTAAGCGTTCCGCCCTCAACCTTAATACAGCCGAGGTTACCCGTTGCGCTCTCTCCGAGGTACTGCGCATAGCGTGAGCCACCCCAATAAGCCTTTGCCTGTCCGTTCTCGATGATACATCTATCCGTCAGAGTTACGCCGTCGGAGTCGAACGCGGAGCTGTTTACGCTTCCTGTCACCTCGGCGCACATTGTTACATTAAGTCTGTCGCCCGTGGCATTCTTCTGAATATCGTCGCCGATCGAATAAATGCTCATATGCTGATAAACATTTGAGAAGCTGAGGTTATGTGCAAGAGTCGACGCAATGGATTCAAGCTCGGGTGCGCCCAAAACGATGGGGCAGGAAAGGGGAGAATCGGGCTTTTTTGCGAAATATCTGTCGCGAACCTCCTGCATTTTGGTTGCGATCTCCTCTCTTACCGTTGCATAATCGAATTCCGTAAAATTATACTGCTCGTAAAGTTCAACGCTTTCGTCGCCGGTATAGGTGGGAATAGCCTCTACCATTGCACGGTATTTCGTCTGAGACTTATTTATTCCGCGGCTGTTACGAACAGTCTCGGTATCCTTATAAATGAATATTTCAAGTGCGTTGATCGATCCGCCCTCGACGCAGTCCGCGTCAAAGCAGGCGTTTGCGATCTCGGACGCTAAGCGCGCGGGTGTGAAGGAGGCAAAATTGGAGCTTGACTCAAACGTACCCGTCTCGCCCTCGGGGAGAGAATAGAGCTTATTGTTAATGAGGGATGCACGTGCTGCCGCCTTCTCTATCTCCTCTGCGATCTTTGCGTCGTCATATGACGCATAAACCGAGAAGCTTGCGGAGCCGAGCATACCGTCGTGCTCGGAATACACCGTAACGCTTGTGGTAGTCGTATCGGTGCTTCTGACCGTTTCAAGATTCTTATGAACGAAGAAAAGCTCGTTTGACTCCGTTTTTACGGATGAAATTCTCCAATCGGAGACGCCGTCCGCGTTTTTAAGTAAATTAATAATTCTTTCGATCATGCCAGCTTAACCCTCACTTTCAATGCAGGTCCGCCGTCGGAGACACGAACCCATTCCTTATATCCCTTGCCGCAGGAGCCCGCTCCGATGACCTTGAAGTCGTCGGAGACCATTGAGATGGACTTGAGAAGCTCGGGAACGCTTCCGCTCATAACAACAGGAGAAACGTAATTATCCGTAAGCTTTCCGTCAACGATCTCAATACCGTATTCGGCGGTACACTGTATCTGCCAGTTTTTCGGATCCTCCATACCATTATTTGTTTCAAAGAGCATATATCCGTGCTTAACGGAGGCAATCATATCCTCAAGCTTATCGTTTCCGGGGCAGAAGAACGTATTTGTCATACGTGAATATGCCTTTCTCTTGTAGGACTGACGTCTGCCGTTACCCGTGGGCTCCGTTCCGAGCTCGGTTGCGGACGTGAGATCGGAGATGCCCGAAACGAGTATTCCATCCTTGATTATCTGTGTATCGTGTGCGAGGACTCCGTCATCGTCGAAGAAATAGGACGCCGTGGAGAATGCGGAGAGAGCGCCGTCACGCATATTGCATATGGGCGAGGCAACGTATTCTCCGACAAAATGCTTTGCAAGCGCTCTGTCCTTGACAAACTGATCCATTTCAACGCCGTGACCGAACGCCTCGTGTGCGATGAGTCCGGAGATCGAGGGGTCGGTAATAACGTCGTAAACGCCGGGTACTATCGGCTTAGCACCCGCAAGTTTTTCACATTTATGAACAAGTGCGTCAATGTGAGAGGGAATCTCGGAGAGTGCCTCACGCATAAGATTCGAATAGGTGCCCTCACGTGCCGAAACCATTCTGTCACCGTCACGCCACATTGCGACAGCCATAACGTTTACCCAGGAATAGAACTGATCAAGCTCGCGGTTCTTGGATATGAAAAGCTTGGAGATAACAAGAGGCATTACCGCTACCATTGCGTTTACGATGCGCTCGTCACGCGCAAGAATGTCGTTCTTTATCTCGGTACAGCGAGCAAGAAGCTCTGCGTCCGTGAAATCGTCGAAATCGCACTCGCGGGAGAACGATTTAACCATAGGCTCGTCGGACGGTGCGGGAACATTTATCTGTCTGCCCTCAAGCTCCGCCTCAAGAGAGGTGGACTCCAAAATGCGCTCGGCAATGCTCTTTATATCGCCGCAGATATCGTCAAGCGAATATTCGAAGAACGAGTGACCGTTGTGAAGCTTTACTACAAAGCCGCACTCGGCGCCGCCGCCCTCTCCGACGTCGGACGTGGCACGGTTCACGCGGATCGCGGTTGAGCGAACGTCCGTGCCGAGAATTCCGACGTATTCAAAGCTCTTTCCGAGCTCTGCCACAAGCTCGCGGCAAGCGGCACGTCTTGAATTCAAAAATTCAGAAAAATTCATAGTTTTTCCTCCTAAATTAAATAATACAGGTCTATTTTAGCACCTTTGAGCCTCTTTTTCAATAAGAACGGCAAAAAAATATGTTCCGAGATATGAAAATTTATCGATTCTTATTGAAAAAAGAGCGAAATAATGTTACAATACTCAAAAAAGAAGCGGTGAGGTGAAACAAGTTGAACGATAAAAGAAAAGACACGCTCTCTCTTGCGTGCGTGCTGACTGTCTGTCTGATAGTGCTTTTAATACTCGGTGCCGCGGCGTCCGAGCTTTTCATATATTCGTCCGTGGGCGTCGGCGGTACGCCCGAAATGGTCAACGTGCCCGAGCTTGTGGGCAAATCTCTGTCCGAGGCTTGCGAAATACTCCGCGGGCTCGGAATCGAATACGAGATAATCCCGACGGGATCGGGAATACCCAACAGAGTTGAGGACGTCAAATTCAGCGGTCAGACGCTTTCGGACGGGATTGCCGTTGTAAAGGGAACGAGCGTGACGCTCTGTTCAAACGAGGTCGGAGCGGATAAAGTGATCTACCTGACGTTCGACGACGGCCCCACAAGGGATAATACCGATTACATACTTGGGGTTCTCGATAAATACGGCATAAAGGCCACGTTCTTTCTTCAGGGCAAGAATATCGAAAGATATCCCGAGAAAACGCTTGACACGGTCAGAAGAGGGCACCTTGTCGCTTGCCATTCGTACTCTCACGAGCTTGACGAGATATACGGCTCCGTCGAAAATATGCTCGCCGAGATAGATAAATACGAGAGCGCGCTCCGTGCGGCACTCGGCGACGCCTACTACGAAAGCATTTTGCAAAAAACGTTCCGCTTTCCCGGCGGCTCGTCGCAGAACGGCAGACTCAATAAGGCGGATGCTAAGGAATATATCGATGCCATACGTAAAAAGGGTTATGCTATCTATGACTGGACGGCGCTCACGGGCGACGCCGAGGGAACGACGGACATTCCCGGCATGATAGAAAAAATGGAACGCGGTCTTAAATCCTCGACAAGCAAGGGACTGCCGCTCATAGTCCTTATGCACGACAAATGGGCGGTACAGGAAAACGACGCGCTTTCGAAAATAATAGATCAACTCATATCCGAGGGCTATTATTTCGACACGCTCGACCACTGCCCCGAATATACATTTGCGGAGCATTGACGCCATATGAACGAAATTAAAAAATGCATATCGTGCCCCAGAGGCTGCGCCGTCGACAGAGAGAGCGGAGAGAGGGGCTTTTGCGGAGTCGGCACAGAGTACGTCGTCTCGTCTGCGGATCTCCACCGTTGGGAGGAGCCGTGTATCAGCGGCAAAAGAGGCTCGGGAGCGATCTTCTTTTCGGGATGCAATCTGCGATGCGTGTTCTGCCAGAACAAAGATATCAGCAGAGATGTCTGCGGAAAAATATACAGCGAGGACGAGCTTTGCCGTGTAATGCTATCTCTTTGCGAGAGGGGCGCACACAATATAAATCTCGTCACACCCACGCCTTATGCGCATATGCTTGCGAAAGCACTTGAAAAAATCAAGCCGAGACTGCACGTGCCCGTGGTTTATAACTGCGGCGGATATGAGAGTGTTGAAGCCCTCAGATCTCTTGACGGTCTTGTCGACGTATATCTTCCCGATTTTAAATACTATTCGGACGAGCTTGCTCTGTCCCTTTCGGGCGTGCGTGATTACCGAGAGAGAGCAAGCCACGCGGTGCTTGAAATGTACAGACAGGTAGGGCGGCTGAAAACCGACAAGGAGGGAATGGCAGAGAGGGGACTCATCGTCCGTCATCTTGTCCTTCCGTCGCACAGAGAGGACTCGAAGAACGTGCTCCGCCATCTCTCAGAGATATTGCCGAGCGAGAACGTCACGCTCAGCCTGATGAGACAGTATACACCGGATTTTGCGGACGAGGACGCTCCGAGAGCACTTCACCGCAGGCTCACGAGCTTTGAATACGAGGACGTGCTTGATTATGCGATAAAGCTCGGCTTTGACGGTTTTTCACAGGAAAAGGAATCGGCGAGCAGAGCGTTCACACCGAAATTTGATACGGAAAATACAGAAAAACAGAACTAATACTTGCGTTGTTCGCACGAACCAATGCTATAAAAAGTTTTGTTTTAGAACACCTCATCCGTCAACCTGCGGTTGCCACCTTCTCCCCCTCGGAACCCCCAAAGCTCATATACATTCGCTTCGGGGAACCCCACGTACCGGAGAAGGCTAATGGCTACGTACATTGTTAGCACAAGCTTTTGCGACAAAAAAGTTTTGTGTCGCTTTTTCAAAAGTGACTGCCTGCGCGGCATGAGCGCGAAACGGCGTTTCTCTTTTGCTAAGCTTTTCTCTTTGCGCCTATAGTGCCAAAGAGAAAAGCGAATAAACAGTTAGCACAAACAATAAAGTAACGCACAGACTCTCTGCTACACAGAAACCCGTAGAACAAGCCATGCTCCGAAATGGTGAGTGTGCAGGTGCGTGCCCCAGATCCTTCGCTACGCTCGAGGATGACCCTACGGGTCGGGCACTTTGTTCGCATTTACCAATGCCATAAAAAGTTTTGCGTCACTTTTTCAAAAGTGACTGCCTGCGCGGCACGAGCGCGAAACGGCGTTTCTCTTTTGCTAAGCTTTTCTCTTTGCGCCTATAGTGCCAAAGAGAAAAGCGAATAAACAGTTAGCACAAACAATAAAGTAACGCACAGACTCTCTGCTACATAGAAACCCGTAGGCGGGTGGCTTGCTCCCGCCGCCAATTGCTATAAAAAAATCTTTTGCTTTGTAACACCTCATCCGTCAACCTGCGGTTGCCACCTTCTCCCCCCTCGGAAACCCCCAAGCTCATATACATTCGCTTCGGGGACCCCGCGCGCTTGAGAAAGCCACCTTAGGCTCCCTCCGGGAGGGAGCTGTCACCGCAGGTGACTGAAGGAGAGCGCGTAACAATAAAGTCCACCCAAACTCAAAGTAGCGCAGGCTCCTTCCGTCAAAAATCAAAGATTTTTGCCACCTCCCTCTCGGAGGGA
>CAZHPZ010000023.1:0-21723 GCA_964534905.1 uncultured Lachnospiraceae bacterium
ATAAATCCTCCAAAAATTTGTGTTTGATTTTTTACCTTGCATATTATAACACTTCACCGACACATTGTCAAGGGCTTTTTGAAAACTTTTTTGAGTATTTTAATTTATCTTAAGCAAATCTCTTTTTTTCTCTGTTTTTGATAGCATTTGCTCGTTTTTTCTCATTTGCGATTTTAAATTTTTCTGTAATATTTTTTTGTAAAGCTCAATATAATACCGTAAATCAACAAAAGGGAGAGAAAAAATCAATGATCGAAAACGCATTTACACCCGAGGGTGATAATATTTATTCCAAGGAAAACATATCCTACATTTCAAGCATTTCGGGGCTTGAGAGAGCAATGAGCGAGGGCAGAATTCTTGAGGCTGTCGCAGTCTCATGCGATTCGGAGCTTAATCTTCACATAGATCTTCCCTGCGCACAGGCAATAATTCCTAAGTCCGAATGCATATATACCGCAAACGGAGAGGTTGCAAAGGACATAGCTATAATAACTCGCGTCGGAAAGCCCGTTTGCTTCAAGGTAGCATCAATAGACCGAAGCCGTCCCTCACCACGCGTAATACTTTCACGCAAGGCGGCGCAGCTCGAATGTCAGACCTATTACCTCGCAGGGCTTTTACCGGGAGATATAATCCCCGCAACCGTAACTCATCTCGACACATTCGGTGCCTTTGTGGACATAGGCTGCGGCATTCCGTCGCTATTATCAATCGACTGCATATCCGTATCACGCATAAATCACCCGAGCGCAAGGCTTTCAGCAGGTCAGCGCATATATGTTGCCGTAAAATCAAACGATACCGAGAGCCGTCGCATATACGTAACGCTAAAGGAGCTACTCGGGACATGGGAAGAAAATGCAGCTGATTTTTCGGCGGGTCACACAGTCAGCGGAATCGTGCGGAGCATTGAGGATTACGGCGTTTTCGTTGAGCTTACTCCAAACCTTGCGGGGCTTGCGGAAATAAAGGAGGAAAGTCCTCTGTTCGGCAGAATATCGGTCGGAGATCACGTATCCGTATACATAAAAAGCATAATTCCCTCACGCATGAAAATCAAGCTCGTTCTTATCGACGTCAATCCCACGCCATCTCCGTCGTGCACACTTCTACATTATTATATAGACCCCGTTCGCACACAACGTCTGAAACGCTGGCAATATTCGCCGAGGGAATGCACAAAAAATGTCGAAACGGTATTTGAATGACAAAAATGCGGAGCCGTCTTCATAAAGACGGCTCCGCTGAGCTTATTTATTATTTAAGCAATGTAAGCTTATCGACTGTAACTGCGGCGGGATATCTGATAACGATATTTCTTATTCTGTCGATATCGGATATTTCCACACGGCTCTTCTTTTCCTTGCCGCATGTTCCGTTAACGGTGGCAGAAAGCGCACATGAGCCGTTTATCTCTATCTCAATTATAAGCTGAGATATTTCCTCCTTGTCCGATCTGTAATCAATGGAAAGCACCGCTCCGCTCTCGCAGGGAACGTCAAGCTCCATTGTCTCATTACTTCTCGGTGACAATTTTTCAAACACCGTCTCAAGCTTATCAATATCGGTAAGTGCACGGGCGATCGCATATGCTCCGTTCTCCGTGAAACGCTCGAACGTATGAGTTTTCATAACGCAGGAAAGTATATTTCTTGCATTTCTTTGAAGCTGTCCGCGAGTGAGCGTTCCGTTCTCCAAGGCTTCCTTAACGTTTGTCTTGAGTCCGATTGCACTCTCCGCAGGCATATATACGTCGTTTTGAGCGATCATCATATCCTTAAGATTGTGGATATCACTCTTTTCCTCATCCTTTGACATCTTGGGCCACCAGTCGGAAACTATCATTCCCTCATATCCCCACTCATTGCGGAGAATAACTGTATTGAGATCGTAGCTTGTTGCCGTCCAGTGCTCGTTGATTGGGTTATACGAGGTCATAATAATTGCGGAGCCGCCTTCCTTGACACACATTTCAAACGGCTTAAGGTATATTTCTCTAAGCGCTCTCTCGGAGGCGACGGAAACGACGTCACGTCTTGCATATTCCTGAGAATTTGCCGCAAAATGCTTTGCGACCGCTATACTTCCGTGTATACCCATTCCTCTGACAAGTGAGGATCCTATTTTACCCGCAAGGAAGGGATCCTCGGAAAGATACTCGAAGTTTCTTCCGTTAAGGGGTGAACGATGAATATTGATTCCGGGGCCGAGCAAGCCGTCAACTCTATTCGGGTACATTTCGATTCCGGCATATTCGTAAAGTCTTTCGGCACAATCCGTATCCCATGTGCAGGCAATAAGCGTACCGTTGGGCATACTCGTCGCCTTGTCTCCGTTGTCCATACGTATTCCGGAGGGGCCATCCTCAAGGCATACAACGGGAATTCCGAAGCCCAAAAGCTCGTCCGTAACTCCGCCGAAAACGCCGGTGCTTCCGGGACGTGCCTTGGGAGAGGACATTCCCTCGCCTATCGAAAGATATGTAAGATCATCATCCGTAAGCTGAGCAATAAATTCGCTCATGGTATTCTTTCCGTTTTTAACATCGGCAAGCCTTATTCCTCTGTCACCGGTGTATTCGATTTCCGTCGGAAGCTCATCCGCAATTCTTTTTTCATAATCAATCGTTCTTGTAGAAACCGGTCTGCATGTCGGTTCAAGGCTTTCGGTGGGGCAAAGAACGTCAAATTCACGCTCCGGCGCAAGCGCCTCGCTAAGCTTTTGTGTTACGGTAAGAGAATCAACCGTAAACGAAAGCACACACTCGGCATCACGAACGTTTTTACCTGCATATATGCGGTATTCGCCGGGCTCAAGAACATAGCACGACTTATTTCCCGTAAACCCTCCGTCATCGTATGACGCAAGTGATGATACATCAAATTCAATATCAACCGTCTGCGATTCGCCTGCCGACAGAAGTGCTGTCTTGGTAAATGCACAGAGAGATCTGCTGCTCTTACCGAGCTTGCCCTGCGGCGCCTGAGCATAAATTTGAATTACCTCTCGTCCGCTTAAACTACCCGTATTTTTAACAGAGAACGAAAGGCAAACCTTATCCTCTACTCTCTCTGCTCTATGTGTATTTATATCAAAATCGGTATACGAAAGTCCAAAACCGAACGGATAGATCACCTTATCCTTTGCAAAGGTCTCAAAATATCTGTATCCGACGTAAATATCCTCGCGATAAAGATTAAATTCTCCGCTTCCGAAATCAGCCGTGCTCGGATAATCGGAGATATCCGTTGCTATTGTATCGGCAAGCCTGCCGCTCGGCGTTACATCTCCCGAGAGAATATCGGCAACGGCGTTTCCGCCCTCCTGTCCTCCCTGCCAGATATACATAACAGCCTTAATGTCGTATTTTTCGACCCATTTCATATCTATGATATTTCCGACATTAAGAAGCACCACGGTCTTTTCAAAATACTTCGAAACAACTCCGAGCAGCGCCTCCTCCTCATCGGTAAGGTACCAGCTTCCCTTTTCGGCAGCATTATCTCTGTCCTCACCCGCAGTTCTGCCTATAACGATAACCGCAGTATCCGATTTTTCTCTTGCCGCTCTTACAACGGATTCGTCCGGTACATATTCCTTTTGAAACCACGGCTCGGTAGCCCAACCGTGTCCCTCGTCAAAGGGATTTTCCTCTATCCAAGCCTTATATATTTCCAAAAGCTCGGTATTGACGTTTATTTTGGGATTTGCAAGTGCACCCTCGATAATATTGACGGTATACGCCGTGTGGACAAGTCCTCCGGATCCCGTTCCCGACTTCAGATAATTTATCTGAGTTCTGCCGAAAAAGGATACGGGCGAGCCGTTCTTGAGAGGCAGCACACCGCCCTCGTTTTTAAGCAGAACGCAACCGTCCGCAGCCGTTTTTCTTGCCTGAACCGCAAGCGGAGCAAACGGTTCTTCCTTTAAATTCTTTATATTCATATGATTTTCCTCGGTTAAATTTTTATTCGACTGTCATAGCGCAGGCTATGCGAAATCCGATACTCCGTCCTCACTGTATACTCTTGTGCGGACAATGCTGTATTCCTCGTTCATCGGATCGCCCGAGAGGATATTCAGTCTTTCCTTAAGTATCGCCAGTATATAGTCGGGATTAATATGCGGATGGGTTTGATTTATAGAAGCGGAGAGAACTGCGTTTATTCTTATAGCACCGTCGGCATAAGCAACAGATACACTTTTTATATAGGGAGCGATATCGTATTCCTTATATGTGATATTTTTATACTTATCCTTGGTCTTTTTCATAACCGTCACGCTGTCGGCGGTGAGAATATTATTGATATTCTCCGCCATTTTCTCATCGGCGCCCTCTGTTCTTATCTCGTATTCGTATTCCGACCAGAAAATATCGCCGAAGCTCGTTTCGGCATAGTACGCGTCGATAAATCTAAGCTCGTCCGTAACCTCCGCATTTATATGCTCCATCAGCTCAAGCGGAGGTATCGCACGCTCCACTCTCACGTCAAGATATTCACATTCACTCTGTGCACCGACAGAAAGCGGAAGTGCGAATATAAGCTTCGGGTGAGGGTTGAAGCCCTTACTGTACCACAGCGGAGCCTTTGCACGTATAAGCACTCTGCCCATTACCTTTTGCAGATCAAGATGTGATATATATTGAAGATTTCCGACCTTGCGAAACTTAAATCTTATGTATTTAGGCTCATCAAGAAGCGGGTAATCGTTTTTAGAATAAGGCTTTAATCCTGTTCCTTTTTCGGACACCACGTACGTTCACCTCCAAGCTTATTTACGCCGCAGCCGTTACATTTTTCACGGCACGACGGTGTTGTTTTACCTGCATAGGCATTTCTTTTCTCGCGCTTTAAAAATTCCTTTGTAACTCCGCAGTCGATTATATCCCAAGGAAGCACCTCGTCCTCTCCCCAAGCTCTGCTTGAGAAGAAATTATAATCTATACCGCAGTCATCAAAGCAGGATATCCATTTATCGTAATCAAAATGCTCATCCCAAGCGTCAAAGCAAAATCCTCTCTCACATGCGAGAGCAAGTGCGGGAGCAAGACGTCGGTCTCCTCGCGCAAGAACCGCTTCTATATGAGAAACACGGGCATCGTGATGTACATACCTGATCTTTCTGTCAGTTATACGGCTCTGAAGATATTTCTGCTTTTTAACAAACTCCTCCATGCTGTCCTGAGCCTCCCACTGGAACGGGGTAAACGGCTTTGGAATAAAGCAGGAAACGCTTACTGTAACAGAGGGTGCCTTGCCCTTCGGATGATTGGGATTGGCGTAATACGCCTCAACGACAGCCTTTGCAAGATCCGCAATACCGTCAAGATCCTCATAAGTTTCCGTCGGCAAGCCCATCATAAAGTAAAGCTTCACACTCATCTTGCCTGCGTCAAACGCCACATTCACGGCACGGAGAAGATCCGCCTCCTCAACATTTTTGTTTATAACGTCGCGGAGCCTCTGCGTTCCCGCCTCCGGGGCAAAGGTCAGCGAGCCAGATCTGACGGTTGCTATCTTGTCCATAAGCTCCTTTGTAAAGCTGTCTACTCGAAGCGACGGAAGCGAAAGATTTATCATATTGTCGTCCGTCCACTCAAGAAGCTGATCGGTCAGTTCGTCAAGTCTCGAATAATCACTGATCGAAAGTGAAGAAAGAGATATCTCGTCATATCCCGTAGATTCGAAAAGGCACTTGGCCTGGTCATTAAGTACGCCCGGCGTCTTTTCTCTTACAGGTCTGTACACCATTCCTGCCTGACAGAATCTGCATCCTCTGATGCAGCCTCTGTACACCTCAAGCATAATTCTGTCGTGCACGGTGTCTATATACGGCATAACAACCTTATCAGGAAAATAAGACTTGTCCATATCAGTCATTATTCTCTTTGTTATACGAGTGGGAATATCGTCGTATATCGGCTTATATTCCTTTATAGTACCGTCCTCATTATAGGAAACGTCATAGAACGACGGAACATACAAGCCGCCTATCGTTCTTGCTGCCTCATGTAAAAACTCGCGTTTGGAATAATTACCGCTCTCTTTCATCTTTATGTAGAGCTTTGTAAACTCCACAAGCATATCCTCGCCCTCTCCGATAGAAAAGCAATCGAAGAAATCGGCGACCGGCTCCGCATTATATGCACAGGGACCTCCGCCTATAACAATAGGAAATTCGTCTCCTCTGTCCTTTGCGTAAAGCGGCATACCCGAAAGCTCAAGCATCTTAAGCACCGTGGTATAGCACATCTCGTATTGAAGAGTAAAGCCGACGATATCAAAATCCGTAAGAGGATCTCCACTCTCGTGTGTTGAGAGAGGTATTTGATGCGCTCTCATCTGCTCCTGCATATCAGAGCACGGAGCGTATGCTCTCTCACACCAAATATCGTCCTCTCTGTTGAGAACACCGTAAAGTATCCTTATGCCGAGATTGGACATTCCGATTTCATATGTATCCGGAAAGCAAAAAGCCCATCTCGCCTTAATATTCTTTTTATCCTTGATAACCTGTCCGTACTCCCCGGCGCTGTATCTGCCGGGCTTTTCTACGGATTTTAAAATGGTACTGTTTAATTTATTCATTGTTTCACCGTTAATGTTTTATATAAAAATGTGACAGGAGCATCGTAACCGACGCACACAGGGCACATGCAAGCGAAAGCACAAGTATGCTGAATGCATTCACGCCCGAGAAAATTATAAGCGCAAATGAAAGTATCGCAACGGTAATAACCGACGCACTTCTTATCCATGTCATAATCGATTCGAGCGAATCGAGCTTGACGCACATCATAAGAGCCTCGCACAGTGCTCTGACATTCTTGGCGGAAACGATTCCGCTGTCTATCGACTTCTCGTGAGGCTTGATCTCCTTAAGAGTCGGACGCACCACGCTGATATCAAATCCCTTGAGCGCGCCGTAATCCTTTGCCCACTTTTCGTTGACATTCGGGTCACACGAGCGTATTCCGATTCCGATTCCGCAAGCCGAAAGCTTCTTGGCAAGTCTTTCGAATTCCGACGAGAAATGATAGGTAACATATAGCTTTGCACCGAGCTTTCCGCCTATGGAGATAAACATAATGCTTTCCTCTCCCGATTGCTCGGACTTTATATCGGCGGCAGTATAGCTCGGATGTATTCCGCGACTTTTCATAAACGAGCCCGTTCCTATAAGAACCGTCGTTTTTCCGTCGACTACGGCGGCTATACCCTCCTTGGATATTTCCTTTATCTCAACGTTTTTGGAGTGGATCATTTCCGTGGTCGCAAATTCAAAAACGCCCTTAAGAGGTCCTCCGACCTTTGAAAATACCGCCTGTGTGTGATAAAGCACACGGTATATTTCATTGTTGTCATAGAGCTTCAAGCCCTTTGTTCTGACGCTTCTCTTATTAAATACATTGTAATCGTCAAAATATATTATATTGCATTTGCCGTATTCCGCGGTGCTTCTCTTTCCGACAAGTCCCGTCTTATATTTTTTCAGACATTTGTATGCCGTATGGAATGCAAATTCTCCGTCGCATACGGAAGCGCAGACAAGAGAGAAGCAAAGCGTTATTATAAATCCGAGTATAATATCGGCAAGCTCCTTGCCCATAAGCAAGAGCAAGAGCATAACACAGAGTGCTGATGAAAGACAAAGCACGAGCGTGATGATTCTCGTCATAGAATACGGAGATGATGCGGACGCTCTCGCGAAAAACTTTTCCACCGTCGGAACACGCGATATGCAGTAGCTGTCCTTATCTATCACATCACCCCTGTCCTCATTATCGCTCATACGAACCTTTCCGTATGGCTCAAGAACAAGCTTCTTCTCACTTCCCGACACAATGTCAAAGACAGATGACTGCTGGGATATATCGAACATATCATATACCAAGCCGAGCAATATCAAAAGCGCAGATACCGAATGGAGTGTAACGCCCATATCCGAATATTTCAGCACCACAAGAAGCACATCGTGCACTATGCAAAGCACAAGTGAGGCAACAGCCGCAAGATACGATACCGATGACGACAGAGGACGCTTTACGAATTTTATCAGCTTATCAAACGAAATGATAAAGCAGAATATCAAAAGCTGAAGTCCTCCGAAAACAAACATACTCGGATTTTCGCCGAAGCTTATCGCTCCCGAAAGTCCCGTCCATCCGCATATCTCATGGCAGAGAAGGAAAAAGGCAAGGACTGCCGTTCCGATAAGCTGCAATATTGTGCGAAGCTTATCCTTTTTATATTTTTTCTTTATTTCACCGATCTGCGACGTGCTTGAATATTCGCTTCCGCAGCATCCGTAAACGCTTTTATCGACTGTACCCTTATTACCGTCCTCCTTGGCGTCGTGCACCGCCTGGCGTATCTTTTCGAATCCGACGGTCTTGTTAAGCTCTCCCTCACCGCCGAGCGCAACCATAAGCGCAATATCGACGGCATCAAGATCCTCGGTCTGCGCGGGCTTGAAATAGTCCGTTTTTCCGCTTGCCGCCTTGGATATCTCAGCGCTGTATGCAAGCTCATCGGGAGTGGGCGGAATTATGCCCTCCTCTGCGGTAGCATAATCCTTTTTTTCCATAAGCTTTTCCCAATCCTCAAAGATCGTATACTGCTTATTCGGTGCGTGACTGTCGGTTATTTCCGCCTCAAAAACGACATCGTCAAGCTCTCCTGTGAAGTCCTCGACAAATTTATTGAATACGGTTCCCTGCTGTCCCTCAAGCACCTCATCGTAATTTATGGATTCCTCGGAAATAGGCTCCTCGCTCTCCGACTCTTTCTCCTGCCCGGTTTCAAGCTCGGAGTGAGCTTCGGATTCAAGCGTCGGTTCAATCTCTATCTCGTGCTCCGCTTCGGGTTCGATTTCGGGTTTGATTTCGGACTCGACCGCAATTTCGGATTCAAGCTCAGCGGCCTTTTCCGCCTCTTCTTCGGATTCGGAATCAAGAATCTGCTCCGTCTCCGCATCGGATTCCGATTCAAAAATCCGTTCGCTCTCATCTTCTACATCGCTATCGATGTCTTCCGCAATCGTATTATCTTCCGCTTGCTCTGTTGCGTTTTCAAGCTCTTCTGCCGCAGATTCTTCCGATTGCTCAGCTTCTTCGGCAACAGTTTCATCGGATATCTCTTCGAAGATAAGTGCTTCCTCGGCATTATTCTCCGACATCTCCTCAACTATCGCATCAAGCTCGGCATCCGAATCGGCAATAACGTCCTCAACTGCCTCACTCACCTCGTCGTCAGTCACTGTCTCGGTCTCGTAATTTTCGTCGCAAGCGTCGCTCTCAACGCTTTTATTGTCATCGGTCTCCGATACGTCAGCGTGCTCACTCTCGGATATACCGTAGCTTTCCATATCATCATCGGAAACAAAATCGACCGTGTCAAAGGAATAATCATTCTCGGAATCTCTGTCCTGTGCGACGTTCACCGAGGAGAGCTGCCTCTTCAGCATATCCTTTATTTCATCATCGCTGTGTGCGATGTCATCGGTAGTCTGAGCGTTTGCGGCTTCCTTGCCCGTCTGCGGGCTTCCGTCAGCCTGACGGCGAAGCATCTCAAGCATTTCTTTTACGTCGTCGTTATTAAAATCCTGCACTCAAATTACCTCCTTTTTCAAATACTCATATATAAAAAATTTATTTCTTCTGTCTGTGCTGTCTTGAAGCCTCGGCAAGAATAACAGACGCCGCTGTCGATACGTTAAACGAGTTAACGTGACCGTACATAGGTATGGAAACTATAAAATCGCTTCTTTCCTTAACAAGCTTGGATACACCGTCGCCCTCGCTTCCGAAAACTATTGCACAGCCGCCCGTAAAATCCGTATCATAGTAAGCCTTGCCGCCTGCCTCTGCGGAATATACCCAAATGTTCTGCTCCTTAAGCTCCTCAATAGTCTGCGCTATGTTAGAAACCTTTGCAACCGCAAGATGTTCAATTGCACCCGCACTCGCCTTGCTGACAAGCGGTGTAAGACCGCTCGCACGGCGTTTCGGAATAATGAGCCCGTGTGCTCCGACTCCCTCGGCACATCTTATAAGCGCACCGAGATTGTAAGGATCGGTAATACCGTCGGATATAACGATGAGAGGAGCCTCTCCTCGCTCGCGTGCGATAGCCAATATATCCTCAACCTCAACGTATTCCTTTTCAGCCGCCATAGCTATGACACCCTGATGCTGGCTCATTCCCGCCATAGCGTCAAGCTTTTGGCGCTCAACCTCGACCACGGGTATACCGCGCTCTATCGCCTGTGCCACAAGCACCACGATTGAGCCCTCTCTGTCGCCGCGGCTGACAAGAAGCTTGTCCACCGCTCTGCCGGATTTGAGGAGTTCACGAACCGCATTTCTTCCTATGACAAGTCCGCCGAGCTCTCCCTCCTCGGGAGTAATAGCCTCTTTATAGTACTGCTTTTTTCCCTGATTTGAATTTCTTCCGTCACGACGGGGAGCACGATCTCCTCTGCCATCGTTCTTTTTTGACTTATTAAATTTAAAATTATTGTCTTTCATAAAAATACCGTTCCAAAAAAGTGTAAAGTTATAATTATATACATTATAACATATATTAATCAATTTGTGTAGCCCTTTTTTTCACTTTATAAAAAGTTTTTAACGACTTTTTTCGCAAAAACAGAACAAGCACACAGACTTTTCCCGAAAATCTGTGTGCTTAAGGTACAATTTCGGCAAATTGCGGGCTGTTTTGCCCCACCGAAACGCATCAATCCGTTATTACTTTTTTCAAAACCGCAAACAAACGCTCACACGATGCAAGAGAAAGTGCCTCATCGGGAGTGTGTATATTTCTCATATCGGGACCTACGGATATTATATCCATATCCGGTATGCGGGATTTAATTATTCCGCATTCGAGACCTGCGTGTATTACCACTGTTTTAACATCTCCGCCGATAGTCTCACGATAGCTTGATATATAAGAGTCACGAAGCTTGCTGTCGGGCAAAAAGTCCCAGCCGGGATATTTACCCGTGTGCTTTACCTGTGCTTCAAGCACGCTCGCCTTATCGTCCACCTGTGCCATCGAGAGAAGCACCTGCTCTTCCTTTGCAGAGCGTGAGGAGTATGTGATGTATCCTCCCTGTGCATTTATTTCTATAACTCCGAGATTTCGCGAAAATTCCACCAATCCCTCAAGATCCGCGCTCATCGCAAGCACTCCCGTCGGTATTGATGAAAGAATATCAATTACAGCGTCGGTCTGCTCTATTACGCAAACGTCCTCCGCATCCGAAAATACATCAATATACAGATCCATTCCCGAATCCGCATCGCAAAGCCTTTCTCTTATCTCTGCGTCGAATTTTTCTATGATATCCAACGCCTCTCCGCTGTTCTCGGCAACGAATTTTGCCGTACACGAACGCGGAATGGCATTATCCTTTTCGCCTCCCTCAAGAGATATGAGAGCAATACTCTGCTCCTGTGCGATTCTCTTTAATACCTCTGCTATCAGAATGATCGCATTTGCACGTCCGCAATTTATCTCAACTCCGGAGTGACCGCCAAAGAGTCCGTCTATTCCGAGCGTTATAACGTCTCCGTTGACGTTCTTGGTTGTCGGATTAAAATACACCTTGCTTCTTACTCCGCCTGCACAGCCGGCGCAGACCTCGCTCTCACTCTCCGAATCGAGATTTATCATTCTTTTTGACCTTACAATCGAATAGTCAAATCCCTCTGCTCCGCCGAGTCCGGTTTCCTCCTCAACGGTAAAAAGGCACTCAAGCGTGGGATGCTCGGCAAGCTCTCCGTCAAGCAGAGCAAGCATCATAGCGACAGCTATGCCGTCATCACCTCCGAGTGTTGTTCCGCGTGCACGAAGCCAACCGTTCTCAACGTAAAGCTCCAAGCCGTCATTCTCAAAATCGTGCTCTGACGTGCTCACCTTGGCACACACCATATCCATATGTCCCTGAAGCAATATAGGCTCCTTATCCTTGCAAGCAGCAGTTGCTTCTTTTCTTATAAAAACGTTATTTTTAGCGTCTCTTACACAAAAAAATCCGCGTTCGCGTGCAAAACTCTCAACATATTCCGCAACCGCCTGCTCGTTTCCCGAGCCGTGGGGAATGGAGCAAAGCTTTTCAAAATATGCAAGAACGGACTCCGGTTTATATCCTGCCGTTATGTTCTGTAAAATCATAATATATCCTCCGAATTTCAAAAAATCACGAGACTCCCCGTGATTTTTATTTTTATCAACCGTTTCCGAAGCTGCCCAAAAATCCGAGTGCTCCGCCCTCCAGTGTATCGAGTGATTTTCCCGTCCCGAGAGCCACGCAGGACACGGGATCCTTGGCAACACGCGTGCGAATGCCTGTTGCTCTTTCGATAAGCTTATCAAGACCTGTCAGTCTTGCTCCGCCTCCAGTAAGCACGATCCCGTTTTTGTAAATATCCGGCAGAAGCTCCGGCGGTGTTCTTTCGATAACAAGACAAACGGCGTCTATGATAGACGTTATCGGTGTTATAAGAGCATCAAGCGTTTCGTTTGCGCGAAAATCCACCACCTTCGGCAACCCGTTAGTTATCGAGCGTCCCTTCACGCTCATCTCTATAGGCTTTTTCGACGGAACATCGAATACCTTGCCGACCTTGATCTTTATCTCCTCTGCGGTACGCTCGCCTATAAGTATCTTATGCTTCTTTTTCATATAAGTCATTATTGCGCCGTCAAGCTCGTTTCCGGCAACTCTAATCGACTCCGACACGACCGTTCCGCCGTAGCATATCACGGCAATATCGGTGGTTCCTCCTCCGATATCCACTATCATACGTCCCTCGGGCGTTCCGATATCGATTCCCGCTCCGATGGCCGCGGCAACAGGCTCCTCGATAAGCACGGTCTGACGTGCTCCCGCCTGTCCCGTAACATTCACGACGGTCATCTCCTCCGCCTCGTTTATACCGGACGGAACGCATATCATAACCCTCGGTCTGACTATCGCTCCTCCGCAGGCTCTGCGGATAAAATACTGGAGCATCTTAAGGGTTACATTATATTGACTTACCACTCCGTCACGCAGAGGGCGGACTATGGAAATATTCTCAGGTGCTCTTCCGAGCATTTGCTGAGCCTCTCTGCCTATACGCACGATCTTGCCGTTGCTTTTATCAATGGCAACCACACTCGGCTCATTTATCACGATTCCCTTATCCTTAACGTAAACGAGAACGGTAGACGTTCCGAGATCTATTCCGATATCAGTTGTAAAATTTATCATATCCGTTCCCTCCTTAAGCATTATACTATTATTCTAACATATTTATCAAAACAAATCAATCGCTTTGAATACAAATTTTAATTATTTTTTACATTTTCGGTTCTGCCTATGCAAGCACCTATAACGGAATACGCTCCCATAGAGTACGCAATACGTGCGCAAGCCGCCATTGACGAGCCTGTGGTGACGATATCGTCGACTATTATTACGGTCTTTCCCGCAAGTGCGTCGCCGACACGTCTCGATCTAAATGCTCCCGTCATATTCAGCCGTCTCTCCGTGCTGTTAAGATTTTTCTGCTCACGCGAGCGGATGCTCCTTGAAAAGCAGTTCACCGCCTTTATTCCAGTCGCGGACGAGAGCGCTTCGGCAAGAAGGCGTCCTTGGTCAAAACCCTCGCTCACGAGATTTTTTCTCGTTCTCGGCACAAATGCTATGACGCAATCCTCGGGCATAAGCCCCATGGCTCTCATTTCGGATATAAGGCCTCTCCTTATCTCATAGGCGATAAATTCAAACAACACCTTGTCATTACAGTGCTTTACGCTGCATATAAAATCGTTTATTTTCATAGTATCGTCATTCGGTCGGTAAGAGGTCAGCTTAATAAGAGAGGAACACCGTGCGCGACGCATATTTATCGGCATGCATCTGCAAAAGCTCATCGTAAGGCCGCAAGTCCCGCATTCACGAATCCTCTCGCTCTCATATCTTCGTCTGCATGTGTCGCAAAGAGGACTCGTTCTCTTTTCCGAAATATTCACTTTAAAAAGCTCTCCGCAATTGGCACATCTCGGAGGAAAAAGCAGATTTGAAATCAAGTCAACAGCGCCCATATCAAGCCTCAAGGAGCCTTGCAAGCCCCGTATATCTCAGGGATTGACGGTTATTGGCTACCATTTTTGCGACAATATCCCTCTCTCCCACTATGATCACCTTATCCTGTGCTCTTGTAACCGCAGTATAGAGCATATTCCTTGTCAGAAGCATCTCTGGCGCTCTGTATGCGGGGATAATAACTATAGGATACTCGCTTCCCTGACTCTTGTGCACGGTTATCGCATATGCATGCTCAAGCTCATCAAGAGCGGAAAGATCGTATTTTACACTCTTATCGTCAAAAGCTATTTTCATCGTCTGCTCACCGAAATTGATATCGTAAATGAATCCGATATCTCCGTTGAACACTCCGTTTCCGTTTGTTCCGTCGTCCTTTTCCCATTCAAGGTCGTAATTATTTTTAGTCTGCATAACCCTGTCTCCCTGACGGAATACAGTCTGACGGTATTTATATTCTTTTTTCCCGAAAACGGCCGGATTCAGTGCCTGTTGAAGCAGAACATTAAGATTCTCCGTTCCCGCCTCGCCTCTTCGGGATGGAGAGATCACCTGAGTATTAGCCGACATTTCCGCACCGTAAGCACGGGGCAATCTGTTCTTGCAAAGATCCGCTACAGTCACTGCAATCTGTGAATCGGTCGTTCTCGGAAGAAAGAAAAAGTCCTTCTCCTTAACGTCAAGCTCGGGCATCTCTCCCTTGTTTATTTTGTGAGCATTCATCACGATAAGACTCTGTGAGGCCTGCCTGAATATTTCGTTAAGGCGCACCGTTGAAAATCTTCCGCTGTCTATAATATCACGGAGCACATTACCCGCTCCGACAGACGGAAGCTGATCGCTGTCCCCTATTATTATAAGTCTCGCTCCTGGCTTTATTGCCTTGAGAAGCGCACACATAAGCGACTGATCTATCATAGACGCCTCATCGACGATTATAACCTCCTCATCAAGGAGATTGTTCTCGTCACGCATAAACGTTCCGTACGTGCTGCTTGTAAAATCCATCTCAAGCAGACGGTGCACCGTTCTTGCCTCCCTTGCGGTCGCCTCGCTCATTCGGTTTGCGGCACGCCCCGTGGGTGCGGCAAGAGCGACATCAAATCCCATACTTTCGAATATTCCTATAAGTCCCCTTATAACCGTTGTCTTACCTGTTCCGGGACCGCCGGTAAGTATCATCACACCGCTCTCAAGCGCCGCGGATATAGCTTTCTTTTGCAGAGGAGCATACGATATCCCGCCCTTAAGCTCCGCTTTACGGATAAAACCGTCCATATCGGCACCGCTCACCTTGGCACACATTTTGTCAAGCAGTAACAGCTTTTGCGCAATATATTTTTCCGACTCATACGAGTCCGTCTCATAAACAAATTTTATCCCATCGTAGGCAACAGAGCAAGCCCTGCCCTGCCTGTAAAGTTCAGACAGCGCCTCCTTTACGATGCTCTCCTCGACTCCGAGCAGCTTTGCGCCCGCACCGAGCACCTTTTCCTCGGGCAAGCAGACGTGCCCCGACTGCGATATACGATATTTCATCATATAAAGCAGTCCCGAGCAAACTCTGTCTATTCCGTCACGTGAAAATCCGAGCTCACGAGCCATATCGTCAGCCCTTTCAAATCCTATTCCCTCTATCTCCTCGCAAAGAATATACGGATTTTGCTTTGCAAGCTCAACTGACCTTGAGCCCCATTTTTTATATATTTTCATCGTCAGAGCCGATCCGAAATATTCACGGAAGAATATCATTGTCCCCCTCATTCCCGAGCTTTCTCTGAACGCCTCTCCGATAGCAGCCGCCTTCTTCGGTGTTATCCCGGGGATCTCCGCAAGCCATTCGCTGTGATTTTCGATAACATCAAAGCTATCCGAGCCGTAAAGATCGACTATCTTCTGTGCAGTCTTAGGTCCTATTCCCTTAATTGCACCCGAGGCAAGATAACGTCTTATCGACGCCTCGTCGGCGGGCATTACCTTTTCATAGCTTGAAACCGAGAATTGCTTTCCGTACTTCGGATTATGTACCCATTTTCCGTAAATCTTAAGCTCCTCTCCCTCGCCGACATAAGGCATTATTCCGACGGCGGTAACGGTGCTGCCGTCATCAAGCGACATTTCAAGGATCGTATATCCGTTTTCTTCATTTGAAAATATCACACGCTCAACGTCTCCGCCGATCACGGACACACCCTGAGCGTCAACCTCGCTATGCTCTTTTTTTGCCATCTGCCTCACCTCGCAATCTCAAAAAAGACCTCAAACGTATTCCGATTGAGGTCATTAAAATATAAATTATTTAAGAAGCTCACTCGCAAGAATGGGAGCAAGATCTCTCTTTTCCCACGATACATCAAGATCCTCACGTCCCATATGACCGTATGCCGCAAGAGAAGCGTAAATAGGACGGCGAAGATCGAATCTGTCGATAATAGCCGCAGGACGAAGGTCAACGTGCTTCGTAACCGCATTTGCAATAGCAGCCTCGTCAACAGTCGCGGTGCCGAACGTATCTATCATAACGGAAACGGGATTTGCAACGCCGATGGCATATGCAAGCTGAACCTCGCAGCGCTTTGCAAGTCCTGCAGCAACGATATTCTTTGCAATATATCTTGCCGCATAGCAAGCCGAGCGGTCAACCTTTGTCGGATCCTTACCCGAGAACGCACCGCCGCCGTGTCTGCCATAGCCGCCGTATGTATCTACGATTATCTTTCTTCCGGTAAGACCGCTGTCGCCTGCGGGACCGCCGACAACGAATCTGCCCGTGGGGTTAACGTATATCTTGGTTTCTGCGTCCATAAGTTCCTCGGGGATAATGGGAGTGATAACGTGCTTTATAAGATCCTCTCTTATCTGTTCAAGCGTAACGCTGTCGGAATGCTGAGTCGAAATAACGACAGTATCCACTCTTACGGGCACGTCGTCAACATACTCAACCGTAACCTGAGTTTTTCCGTCGGGGCGAAGATAATCAAGTGTATGATTTTTTCTTACCGCAGTAAGCTGAATAGCAAGCTTATGCGCAAGTGAAATGGGAAGCGGCATAAGCTCGGGAGTTTCGTCGCAGGCATAGCCGAACATAAGTCCTTGGTCGCCGGCACCCGTATCATACTGATCGGCGATTTCACCGTTCTTAGCCTCAAGAGAACGGTCGACACCGAGTGCAATATCGGGAGACTGAGCGTGAATAGAGCTGAGAACCGCGCAGGAATCGCAGTCAAATCCGTATTTTGCTCTGTCATATCCTATCTCTCTTACAGTTTCGCGAACTATCGCCTGATAGTCAATGGTAGCCTTGGTTGTGATCTCACCCATAACCATAACAAGTCCGGTCGTACAGCATGTCTCGCATGCGACACGGCTCTGGGGATCCTGTGCAAGAAGCGCGTCGAGAATGGAATCGCTTATCTTGTCGCAAATTTTATCGGGATGTCCCTCTGTAACGGACTCCGATGTGAAAAGTACTTTTTTCATTTTACATTTTTCCTTTCTTTTCAGCCAAAAACCGCCACAACTAAAAAATCCCTCGCAGTCCGAGGGAGTGAAAACAAAATCTCATCTCTCGGGAATTAGCACCTTGCCGCAATTAGGGGTAGGTTGCTGTGGTTTCATAGGGCACGTCCCTCCGCCACTCTGGATAAGTCATATATGATTTTCGGCATATATTTATTTTTTACTTTTAACTTTATCATTATATCACACTGTATTTCATTTTGCAATAGCTTTTTCAAAAATATTATATATTTCGTCAAAAATCAACCTCCGCGCCGTCTTTCGTTCAAATCTATCACAAGAGAAAGTGAATAAAGCACGACGGTCGGAAGCATTATCTCCTCCAGCATATACGAATATTTTCCGACAATATCCGCATAATTCGAAAGCACGTCCGCCCTCATATTTACCGCAACAAGAGTGAGTGCGACGGCAAAAACAGAAAGGCACGCACACAGAGCAAGATATGACGGGCGGTACATCGTTTTTATGTACGATACAAACATTTTCATAGGTTCTCTCCTTGTCTTTTTTAAGATTATACGCTACTTTGAAAGAAAAATCAATGCAAAATATTTGTATATATGCCCATATTTTGTGTCAGAGGGCTTTACAATCGGAATATTTTGTGTTATCATATTTTCATAATATATGTTTTAGGAGAAAGCTATGAAATGTCCCGCATGCACCTGTATTGACAGTAAGGTAATAGATTCGCGTCCCTCACCCGACGGAACGAGCATAAGACGGCGCCGTGAGTGCCTCGCCTGCGGAAAAAGGTTTACCACCTTTGAAACCGTAGAGGCAATGCAGATATTCGTTATAAAAAAGAACAACACAAAAGAAATATTCGACCGTAACAAGATACTGTCCGGTGTAATAAAGGCGTGCTATAAGCGTCCCGTGGATCCCGAGCAAATCGTTTCAGAGATTGAGCAGGAGCTTCAGAATTCGATGACGAGCGAGATAACGAGCAGCGAGATCGGAGAGCTCGTAATGCAAAAGCTCAAGGAGCACGATGAGGTAGCTTACGTAAGATTCGCCTCTGTTTACAGGGAATTCAAGGACGTCGACACGTTCCTTAAGGAAATTAAGGAACTTATGAGAAAAAAATAATTACACAAATGCAATACGTCCCGAGACTAAGTCTCGGGACGTATCTATTATCTACGGCGCCCTTCGGGAAACAGTTTATTGAGCAGAATCCCGATAACGAGCATCACGGCGGAAACAGATACCCAGCCGTATCCCAATGAATACAAAGGCAAGCATTCACCTAAAATATCCGACAAAACCGCAATATTCGCAACATAAGCAAGGCTTATCACACCGCATCCACCGACAACAAGAGGGTAAACAAAACGGTTATTCTTCCAAAGCCCGTGAGTCAAGCCGAGCAGTATCAAAACAATGGAAATGGGATAAATGGCATTGAGCACGGGAACGGAAATACTTAAAATGGCGGTAAGACCGAAATTGCACACAACAAAAGAAAATCCGGTAATGATAAGTACAAAGCGTCGGTATGAGATTTTTGGAAACAGCGTTGAAAAATACAGGGATACCGAGCTTATAAGACCTATACAGGTAGTAAGACACGCAAGCGTGAATATTGCCGCAAGCAATACCGCTCCCGGAGCACCGAACACCCCATATACGATAGCTCGTAGAGTTTGCGCACCGTTTTCGGGAAGCGAATAAACGCCCGAGGAGCACATTCCCATATATGCGAGCATCACATATACAACAGAGAGAATAATTCCGGCAAACACTCCCGAGCGCACGGTGTGCTTCAAAAGATCATTTTCATCATTTATACCGAACGATCTGAGTGTACTTGCGATAACCAACCCGAAATTCAAGGCGGCTATAGCGTCCATTGTGTTATATCCCTCTCCAAATCCCTTTAAAAACGGTGCTGCCGCATATGATGAATCCTGTGCGTCGGATATATCAACCTCTCCTCGAAAAAGGAATCCGACAAACAGTACTACAAGCAATATTAAAAGTGACGGAGTCAGATACTGACCTATTCTGTTAACCAATTTACTCGGATTCAGGCACAGCCACAATGCTATGAGAAAAAATATCAAGGAATAAAGCAACATCCAAAACGCAACATTATCGCTCTCTGAAAGGTACGGTGCGAATGCCATTTCAAAAGGAACCGATGCGGCGCGCGGAATTCCGAGCCCCGGACCTATGGAGAGATAAATAAGCACGGTAAAAGCTATCCCGAATTTTTTGCCTACGTTTTGACCAAGCTTGTCCAAGCCGTCGAATTTGGCAACCGTCACAACCCCAAGCACAGGTAATATAACCGCCGTAATCAAAAATCCAAGCATTGCGGCAAGCGTATGCTTACCCGCACTTTGCCCCAAAAACGGCGGAAAGATAAGATTGCCCGCACCGAAAAAGAGTGAAAAGAGCATAAAGCTCACCAAAACCGTGTTTTTCTTTCCAAGTTTCATTTAAATTCTCCTAATCAAACAAAATAATCAAATAAAAAAGACTCGTCCCAAGATTTCTTGAGACGAGTCTTGATATACAAAATATACAATACCCGCGGTACCACTCAAATTGCACGACCTTGAAGGTCGCACCGCCTTCGGACTCATAAAAGCCCTATGCACTAACGTAGCATACACGGAATTCTCTACTTGCACACGGCTTTGGAGATATTCGGCTCGAAAGGGATGGGATATTCCGCCGTTGTTTGTCAAGCTCGCACCAATCCTGACTCTCTGTAAAACGCTTTGCGGTATCCGTCTTTGTCATTGCCTTTATATTTTTGTACATTATAGCATAACGCATCGCATTTGTCAATACACTTCGAAAACTTATTTTTCTGCCGCCAGCTGTTTGACAAGCGGAAATTTATCCGACTCCTCAAGCCCCAATGCATCAACGACCTCCTCGAAATAAGCACGTCTGCCGATTATTTCCTCTACTATATGCGCATCGGAGCCGAAATAGAATTTGCATCCCATTTTCTTGGCGATCCTATAGGGTCTGAGAAGCTCGTCCCTCTCCTCTGGCGAGGTGCGAGCACACCAATCTCCGTAAAAATTCAGTTCAACTCCCATACCGAGCTGTGCAACCTTACCGAATATTCTTTCATATTCCTCATCGGAAAACAGGCGGAAAACGCCGATCGGATCAGCCTTACACACAAGTCCCGCAGTAAAATGCGCAAGTCCGCATTTTTCAAAGGGTAGATCAAGAGAGAAAAGATAATTCAATCTGTCGGTGTAGTATTTTTTGCGTTCGGGCGCCGATTCTCCGAGCACCGAGGGATCTATCTGCCAATATGTCATATGCATATGACTCGGAGAAAAGATAATGAAATCAAAGCTGTCCATCTCCTCACGGCTTACGGCAATATTACCCATATAGTCAATATCCGCCTCCATTCCGAAGATAAATCTGCATTTATCGCTCTGCGGAAGCGGCAAAACCTCTCTGCCCTTTTCAAGATCAAGCCCGAAATCGTCTGCCCAGTTGTGACACGGTGTTTTGACCTTTCTGTCCCAAATATGATCCGTTATGCACACAAGGCGATAGTCGCTTGCCACACCGTATGCCAAAATTGCCTGCGGAGTCCATCTCATATCGTGCCCTGCGCACGGAGAAATATATGAATGAATATGTATATCGTGATCAACCCGAAATCTCATATTAAGCCCCCTTATGTTTTTTATATCCGAATATTTACAGTATCTTTTTTACTCAATTATACATCGTTAAATGCGCCTCTGCAACCGTAGTTCAAGCAAATAGGTAACGATACGTGCCGCCGTGCGAATTTTTTCGAAGTTGTACGAACAATCCTATTCGCATCTTGAAAATAAAACACTGCCGTGGTATAATATATTGCATATATTTAAGCATGTAACCGAAAGGAAGAAAGTTATGGCATTTGATTATAAAAAAGAATATAAGGAATTTTATATGCCCAAGAGCAAGCCGAGCATAACGGAAATTCCGCCTATGAATTATATCGCCGTAAGAGGTAAGGGAGACCCGAATGCCGAGGACAGCGAATACAAAAACTCGATAAGCCTTTTATATCCGATCGCATTCACAATAAAAATGAGCTACCGTACAGATCATAAAATA
>CAZHPZ010000024.1:0-21640 GCA_964534905.1 uncultured Lachnospiraceae bacterium
TTTAATAAATTTTCTTGAATCGTTCATTTTTATTCCTCCGTTTTTTTGCCTTTTTGCCTCTTTTTGCACCTTTTGCCCGACTTTTTGATTTTCGAGCATTTGACGCATATTTTCGTAAGACTCGTCCACGTCGAACGGCGTACCGTCCTCGAGTTCGAGCCTTGTTCCGTTCTTTCGGGCATAGAGAAACAGGATCTTTTCTGCGTTCACCGTTACGCTCTCGCCCTTGCTGTGAAGCTCAATAAATCCGTTCATATCAATCGTTGGGATTAAGGTTTGAACCGGAAACGACTGTCTGAACAGGGGAGGTCTTCGGAGACTTCTCCGGGAGCTCCGATGCAAATGCCGCAAGCACTGCCTTGCGAGCTACAAAGCCCCTGTCGGGATCGTTGCTGCCTTTCTTCTGGTAATACACCGGCTCGATGCCGATAGTCTGATCTCCGCATTGCACGTAAAAGCTCGTCCCGAGCTTTTCCTCTCCGTCCTTATCCTTGTAAGGCGTGATCTTCTTGTAAAGTTTTACTTCCATGTTTTTCTCCTTCTGGGTATGCCCCATAAATATTTATTTTCAAGGCTTCCGCCGTTGAATCGAATTGATTTTTCGCTTTTTCTATTGACATTTCACCGAAACGGTGATATACTGTCATCAAGGTAGCGAACTTGATCACATTGTGATCATGCGTCGGCTTTGTTCCGACCCGCATTTGCGGAGAATTTTATTCTCTGCGGCTGATTCTGTTTGGAGTCAGCCTTTTTTATTTGGAACCGGTATGTTTCAATACTTTGTATAAATCATGTGAACCGAGTTTGAAACGTTCTTTTTGTTCCGGAAAAACTCTTTTGTCTGATATAGATAGATATTTATTTGACATCCGATTTTTCGAATATCTGCGATAATATACACCGGTGGGCTTTTCTAAACCGTAACGTGAGTGATTGATCTGCAGAACCGTAGGATCGGTGTTCCGACCGTGCTCGTCGAATTGCTTGATTGATGTGAGCTTCGCCACGGATACGCTCTTTCCGTTGTCTCTGACCACTACGTAGCTTCTCTCCCTTTTTGTTTCGGGATCTATGTACTTTGTCCTGCCTCGGTATATCTTGCCGACGTTGTTCTTTGCCATGTGATTTTTTCTCCACCTGCTGAAAATCAAAAGCCGCCCTCGCTTGGAGGACGGCAGCTGTAAGCCGAAAGCTTACCTGATCCGAAAGGGCAAGAAAAGATCGAAAGTAAGCCCAATATTTTAACCCGTTTACACTCAACCACAGCCGCCTTGTCCGAAGACCGAATAGCCTAAAACGAACAAAAAGGCTCGATTCCTCATCCCCCGGTCTTCTAAATTATTATAAAACTGTACAAATCGCCGAATTTTTGATATAATTATTGACTTTTTTAAGCTTATGAGGTATAATTGTAAGATGATATATTATGTAATATGGAGATTTATGATTTGAGTACGAAAATACTTCCTCCCGAAGATATAGAAAAGCAATTTGAATATATGAGCCGCATAAAAGCGGAAAATGAACGCTTTGCGTCCGAGCACGGATATCGCCGAGGCGCTTATGTAGAAACATTCGGCTGTCAGCAAAACGAAGCCGACAGCGAGAGAATAGCGGGAATGGCGGAGCATATGGGATATGAGGTCGTGTCCTCTCCCGAAAACGCTTATTTGATAGTTGTCAATACCTGTGCTATACGTGAGCATGCCGAGCTTAAGGCTCTTTCGGTTATCGGTCAGTTTAAGCATATAAAACAGAAAAATCCCGAGCTCGTGATTGCCGTTTGCGGATGTATGGTAACGCAGGAGCACAGAGTGAATGATATCAAATTCAAATACCCTTACGTGGACTTTGTTTTCTCAACATCGGCTATACATAAGCTTCCGGAGCTTCTTTGCAAAAAGATTGCGGCGGGAAAAAGGCTGTATTGTACCGACGAGGAATATTCGGTAGCCGAGGGCTTGCCCGTTCGCAGAGAAAGCAATTACCGTGCATGGGTTTCGATTATGTACGGATGTAATAATTTCTGCACATACTGCATCGTTCCGTACGTAAGAGGACGTGAGAGAAGCAGACGCAAGGAAGAAATAATTGCCGAGGTTCGCGGACTTGTTGCCGACGGATATAAGGATATAACTCTTCTCGGTCAGAATGTCAATTCGTACGGACGCGATATGGGATTTGACTATGATTTTGCTGATTTGCTTGATGAGCTGGCGCATATCGAGGGAGATTTTCTTCTTCACTTTATGACGAGTCATCCGAAGGACGCTACAAAAAAGCTTGTTGACGTAATTGCCGCAAACGACAGAATAGCTAAGCAGTTCCATTTGCCGCTTCAGTCGGGAAGTAATAAAATACTTAAGGCGATGAATCGTCATTATCAGCTTGAGGCTTATCTTGACATCGTCGATTATATGAGAGAAAAAATACCGGACATCGTAATTACGAGCGATATAATCGTCGGATTCCCTGGAGAGAGTGATGAGGACTTTGAAGCAACGCTCGGCGCACTCTCTCGCGTAAGATACGATATGGTTTATTCGTTTATATATTCTCCCAGAAAGGGAACACCTGCGGCGGATATGGAATGTCAGATACCGCAGAACGTTCAGTCGGAAAGATTTACAAGATTGCTAAATCTGCAAAATGATATTGCTTATGAAATAAATCAAAAGCATCTCGGACAAACTATACGTGTGCTGTGCGATGGTCCGAGCAAAAATAATCCGAGCGTTATGAGCGGAAGAACTGAGGGTAATAAAATCGTTCTTTTCTCGGGGAACGCATCGGATACGGGAAAATATCTTAATATTAAAATTACAAAATGTGATACCTTTGCTCTTTCGGGCGAGGTAGTGGAATAAGGAGAATAGAATGGAAATTTTTGATCTTGCAAAGCAGCTTGGTGAGGCTATTGCCAAGGATACAAGACTTATTGAATTTAACGAAGCAAAGACGGCATACGAAAATGATGAAGCACTTCAGAACGCACTTAAGGAATACGAGGTTCAGCAGCAGGCGCTTCAGTCCGAAATGGTTAAGGATGAAAAGGATTCCTTTACCATTGATTCGATAAATAACAGAATTAACGAGCTTTACGAGGAGATTGTGTCGAACGCTTCGTTCTTGAAACTCAATCAACTTCAGGTTGAGGTAAATGAGCTTATGAACGAGGTAAATAACGCTATCACGTGCGCTATTACAGGTGAGGACCCCAAGTCCTCGTGCACGCATAACTGTGCTACCTGTCACTCTCAGTGCCACTGATTTTAACTTTCGGATAAGGAGATACGGTATATGACTCCGATGATGGAACAATACTTTGAAATTAAAAATAAATATAAGGATTTCTTATTGTTTTACCGACTCGGCGATTTTTACGAGATGTTTTTCGACGATGCGATACTTGCCTCACGCGAGCTTGAACTTACGCTTACGGGCAGGGATTGCGGCGAAGAGGAGAGAGCACCTATGTGTGGTGTTCCTTTCCACAGCGCCGAAAGCTACATAGGAAGACTTATCGAAAAGGGATATAAGGTCGCAATATGCGAGCAGATGGAGGATCCTGCACTTGCCAAGGGACTTGTGCGCCGTGACGTTATCCGTGTAATTACACCCGGAACGCTTATAGAGTCCGATCTTCTGACCGAAAATCAAAACAATTACCTTTGCGCAATCTATTACGATTCGGAGGAAATCGGCATTTGCTTTGCGGATGTTTCCACGGGACAGGCATACGCCACATCGTTCATCGGCAAGGAAATGTATGCAAAGCTGAATACCGAGCTTTCAACGTACAGACCGAGCGAGATAATACTCAATGTTCCTCTTGAGGTGCTTGATGATAAGGGAGAGTTTATAAAGGAGAGAATTTCTTCTCTTGTTTCCGACGATCAAGCCGTTCGCTTTGATTATTCATCGGCTTGCGAGAGAGTAAGAGATGCTTTTGAAGCTCAGAGAGATGAGTGGGAGGGCAAAAAGAGTATGATATGCGCCATCGGCGCGCTCCTCAACTATCTTTGTGAGATGCAAAAAACAGATAATACGAATATCAAGGATCTCAAGGTATATTCTTCGGGACAGTATGTTGAGATAGATATAAATTCCCGCAGAAATCTTGAGCTTTGCGAAACCATGAGAGGCAAGGAGAAGAGGGGATCACTTCTTTGGGTGCTGGATAAGACAAAGACCGCACCCGGAGCAAGACTTCTTCGTCAGTGGGTAGAGCACCCCTTGCTGAAATCATCCTTGATTTTGAAAAGACAGAGCGCCGTTGAAGAGCTTTACGGCAATTTTATAAAAAGGCAGGAAATAGAAACTCTGATGTCCGGAGTTTTGGATCTTGAAAGACTGCTTACAAAGATATTGTACGGCACCGCAAACGGAAAGGATCTGCGTGCGGTTTGCTCAACGATTTCTGTATTTCCCGAACTTAAGAGCTTGATAGCCGATTGCGAAAGCGATGAGCTTAAAAAGGTCTACGACAATTTTGACACTCTTTCCGATATACATTCTCTGATAGAGAAATCCATCAAGGAGGACGCTCCGTTTTCGGTACGTGACGGCGGAATAATTCTTGAGGGATATAACGAAGAGGTAGATAAGCTTCGCTCGATAATGACGGACGGTCATCTTTGGATCGACGAGATAACTCAGAGAGAAAGAGAAGCCACCGGCATAAAAACTCTTAAAATAAATTACAATAAGGTGTTCGGATATTATATCGAGGTAACTAAATCTCTTATTGATATGGTTCCCGACAGATATATAAGAAAGCAGACGCTTTCAAATTGCGAGCGATACATAACACAGGAGCTTAAGGACGTTGAGTCTACCATTCTCGGTGCGGCTGATAAGGTTTGCTCACTTGAATACAACATATTTGTTGAAATACGCAGGCAGATCGCAGAGCAAAGCGAGCGCATAAGAAAAGCCGCAAGGCTCGTTGCGACTATCGACGTTTATAATTCGCTTGCAAGTGTTGCGGCGAAGAATAATTACGTAAAGCCCGAGGTTGATGACAGTGCCGTTATTGATATTAAGGACGGACGTCATCCTGTTGTAGAGCAGTTTGTCAAGGAAAATTATTTTGTTCCCAATGATGTTTATCTTGATACAGAGGCAAACAGACTTATGCTTATTACGGGACCGAATATGGCGGGTAAATCTACATATATGCGTCAGGTGGCTTTGATAGTTATAATGGCGCAGATAGGTTCATATGTTCCTGCGAGCGATGCGAGAATAGGTGTAGTCGATAAGGTGTTTACACGTGTGGGTGCTTCTGACGATCTTGCCAGCGGTCAGTCGACCTTTATGCTTGAAATGAATGAGGTTGCGTATATCCTTCGAAATGCAACCAAGAAGAGTCTGATAATTTACGACGAGGTCGGTCGCGGTACTTCAACCTTTGACGGAATGAGTATTGCACGTGCCATAGTGGAATATACAAACGGAAAAAAGATAGGTGCAAAAACCCTGTTTGCAACGCATTATCACGAGCTTACCTCTATGGAGGACGAGCTTAAGGGAATAGTCAATTACAATATCGCCGCAAAAAAACGCGGAGACGATATCATATTCTTAAGAAAAATCATAAGAGGATCTACCGACGACAGCTACGGAATAGAGGTAGCAAAGCTTGCGGGACTTCCGAATGAGGTGATCAGACGTGCCAAGGATATACTTGCCACGGTTGAAAAGACCTCAAAAACACTTACAACGTCCGCCTCGGCTACTGCAGCCGCAGAGGAGAGAGAATCTCTCATTACATTTGAGGATATAACCGAAAAATCTGTAATCGAGGATATAAAAAAGGTAGATGTAAATACTATGACGCCCGTTGAGGCAATGAATATATTGTTTGAGCTTCATAACAGACTCAAATAAGGAAAGGGGATACTATGGGAAAAATAAATGTGCTTTCATTTGATGTCGCAAATTTGATAGCTGCCGGTGAGGTTGTTGACAGACCTGCGTCTGTAATAAAGGAGTTGGTTGAAAACTCCGTTGACTCGGGAGCAAAGCAAATTACGGTCGAAATCAAAAACGGCGGAATAACGTATATGCGTGTTTCCGACGACGGATGCGGAATGGAAGCGGAGGATCTTCCCATAGCTATCAAAAGACACGCCACAAGCAAGATAAAAAATTCCGATGATTTGATGAAGATTCTGACGCTCGGATTCAGAGGCGAGGCTCTTGCGGCAATATCGTCCGTGTCTAATATAAGAATAATTTCAAAAACCGCAGATGCGGGCTACGGTGCCATGCTTCAGGCTCGTTCGGGAGAAATAACCGAGTATTGTGAACAGGCGGCGAGAAAGGGAACTACTGTTATTGTAGAAAATCTTTTCGAAAATATTCCCGCAAGAAGAAAATTTCTTAAGCGTGACGCCACAGAGGCGAGTGCGATAGGAACAATAGTTGAAAAGCTTGCACTTTCACATCCGGAGATAGCGTTCAGATTTATTTCGGACGGTGCTATGAAGCTTGAAACACCGGGAGACGGTCATCTTGAAACCGTTATATATACCGTTATGGGACGTGAGGTGCGTAACGGTATGATATATGTGAACGGAGAGATAGACAATATCGGCGTAACAGGTTATATAGGCAGAAGCGATATTGTTAAATCGAACAGAAATTATCAGAATTTCTTTATTAATAACAGATATATAAAGAGTAAGCTTGCGATGGCTGCTATAGAGCAGGCCTATACATCGTATCTTCCACCCGAAAAATTTCCGTGCTGTGTGCTTAATCTTACCATCAATCCATCGGTAGTCGATATAAACGTTCACCCAACAAAGCTTGAGGTAAAGTTTGCCAATGAAAAGCCGATATTTGAGGCCATATATCACACGGTAAAAACTGCGCTTGAGGAGAACACAACACGTCCCGAAATAAGCTTCGGTACGGCAAAAAGCGTACCGTCAAGGATTAGCGCATCGCAGTATAGAACTATTGCCGAGGCACGTCCTGTATCTCGGGCGTTTGCTCCGATATCGGACAGAGTCAGCGATGAAAAGGAGGAGCAGCTGCGATATTCCGACGCTTATGTATCGTCGGTAGCTCCCGTAACCGAGCACAAAGAGGCACGTGCTTTGCAAAATGATTTAAGCAGTAGTGCAGTTATGACTCACTTGGACAATGATAATACGTCCTTGACTCAAAATGACGTTCATACACAGGAAAACGGTGTCCCTGCCGAAGTGTCAGCCGTGATTCCTCACGAGGCAATGGAAATCGAAGAGCAGTTCAGAGAAATGAGCTCGGAAAATATAACGGTTGATCAGGCGATAAAATTCTTTTATAATCATATTAAGTATTTCTATGATCCGAATGACAGCTATGCACGTATGCTTGAGGATGATGAGTTTGACGGGGAAGAGCTTTACAAGCAGAGTCCCGATAACGTAGCATCGGATACACAGGCAGATCTGCCTGTGCAGCCTGCCGAACCGCCGATGCCGTCGTATCGAGTAGTAGGTGAGGTGTTTAATTCATACCTCGTTGTAGAGCAGGACGATACAGTGCTGTTCATTGATAAGCATGCCGCTCATGAGCGTATCATATTTGAAAAAAACAAGGCTATGATGAGGTCTAAGGAGCCGTCGTCTCAGATGCTGATATCTCCCATTGAGATAATGCTCACATCTGCCGAGCTTGCAACGATAAATGATTATCTTAACGATTTTGAAAGGCTCGGATTTAATCTTCAGGTTAAAAAATACAGTGTCCTCGTTCACTCCATACCCACGGAGCTTGCCTCGTGTGATGTTCAGAATACAGTCTCGGGAATGGTAGAGAGCATAAGAAGCGGTGCGGGAGATCCGAAGCTTACGCGTGACATTCTTTTCGAAAAGGCTCTTTATCAGGCGTCGTGCAAGGCGGCAATAAAGGCGGGAAGAGAATACGTCGAGGCACATACCGATTGGATAATCGAGCAGCTTATGAAATTTCCCGATATAACATTCTGCCCACACGGCAGACCTGTTGCGATTAAGTTTACAAAACAAAATCTTGACCATCAGTTTGAGAGAAAGTAATCAATTTGAAAGGATAAATAATGAGTAAAAATTTCGAACTTATAAAAAAAGATGGACACGCTCGCCGCGGTGTTCTTCATACCGTTCACGGAGATATACAGACTCCCGTGTTTATGAATGTCGGCACCTGCGCCGCAATCAAGGGCGGAGTTTCCACAATGGACTTGCGTGAGCTTAAGTGTCAGGTGGAGCTTTCAAATACATATCATCTTCACGTAAGACCGGGTGATAAGCTTATTCGTGAAATGGGCGGTATACATAAATTTTTCAACTGGGACAAGCCCGTTCTTACAGACAGCGGCGGATTTCAGGTGTTTTCACTTGCTCCTCTTCGCAAGATAACGGAGGAGGGTGTGCATTTTGCTTCTCATATTGACGGAAAAAGAATATTTATGGGACCCGAGGAGAGTATGCAGATACAGTCTAACCTTGCTTCCACGATAGCTATGGCGTTTGACGAATGTATCGAAAATCCCGCAGAATATAAATATGTTCAGCAGTCGTGCGACAGAACCACGAGATGGCTTGCGCGCTGTAAGGCGGAAATGCAAAGACTCAATTCCTTACCCGATACTATAAATAAAAATCAGCTTCTTTTCGGAATAAATCAGGGAAGCACATATGACGATCTTCGTATAAAGCATATGCAGGAGATAGCGGAGCTTGACCTTGACGGATACGCAATAGGCGGTCTTGCCGTCGGTGAGCCTACCGAGGAAATGTACAGAATTATTGAGGTTGTAGAGCCTTATATGCCTGCCGATAAGCCGAGATATCTTATGGGTGTCGGAACACCCTGCAATATTCTTGAGGGAGTACACAGAGGCGTTGATTTCTTTGACTGTGTAATGCCGTCAAGAAACGCCCGCCACGGAAATCTTTTCACGTGGCACGGAAGAATGAACGTTATGAACGAGCAGTATGCTAAGGATCCCCGTCCCTTTGACAGTGGATGCGGATGTCCTGCCTGCAGGAATTATAGCAGAGCATATATCAGACACCTTATAAAAGCCAAGGAAGCACTTGGAATGAGACTTGCGGTAATTCATAATCTTTATTTCTATAATGAGCTTACCGAGAAGATCAGAGAAGCGCTTGACGGCGGTTATTTCGAGGAATTTTATCAGAAATACCGCAATATTTTGGGTGAAAGACTTCACGATTAATAAAAATATTTAATGAGGGAGAAAAAGATGATGAAAATTAAATCAAAGTTGTTTTTAAAATCCTTTTTTCTTTCATTGGCGGCGTTTGCGGCTGTTGCGGGTATAATCATTACTCACGCATATATGAATAAGCTCTCGGTAGACCCTCAAGGTAAGGAGTCGGTTGTCCTGCTCGGCGTAGCGGACGGAGATTCTCTGATAAGTCTTACGCTTGTTAATATAGATCCTGTCGGTAATGCCGTAAGCTTTTGCAAGATAGAAGACAATATGTTCATATCAACCGGAGTCGTATTGCAGAATATGTATTCTTTCGGCAATGCGGGAGGTATGATTTCAACCCTTTCTAAAATTGTCGGAGCCCGTATAGACAGATATATTGTATTTTCTCCGAGCAGTGTAGGAAACTTAACCGATATTCTCGGCGGAGTAAATTATCTGATACCATACAAATTCGAATATGACGGTAAGAGCTATTCCGGAAATAATGTGATGAGCGGCGAGCTTGCGTGTGCTATGCTTTCTTATGAAAATTATTCTAAAGAAGTATCCGTTTCGGAAATAGGCTGCTCGTATCTCAAAAGCTTTGCCGTAAAATACTCGGAGCTCGGTAAGACGGCTGAATTTTCGGAGGCTGTCGTCACTTTGAACAATCAAGGCGCGATAGATACAAATATGAAAAACTCCGAAATATACGAATATTGTGCCGTGCTTGCAAAATATTCTCAATTTGCCCACAGAAATGTGAGTATCGAGGGATATAACGATCAGACGTCTTCAAACGTGTTCTTTATCCCGAATACGCTTAATTCGCCTTATAATATTTTCAAATAAACATCAATTTATATTCTTGTAGCAGCCAGCTATGAGAGGAAAGGTAATAAAATGATCAATACAGAAAAAACAATGGACAAAATCGTTGCATTATGCAAAAACCGTGGATTCATTTTCCCCGGATCGGAAATTTACGGCGGACTTGCCAACACATGGGACTACGGCCCTCTCGGAGTTGAGCTTAAGAACAATGTAAAGCGAGCTTGGTGGAAGAAATTCGTTCAGGAGAATAAGTATAATGTAGGACTTGATGCGGCTATTCTTATGAATCCTCAAACTTGGGTTGCGTCGGGACATCTTGCGGGATTTTCGGATCCTATGATGGACTGCCGTGAGTGCCACGAGAGATTCAGAGCGGATAAGCTTATAGAGGATTGGTGCGAGGAGAATGCATTTACTCTTGAAAAGCCCATCGACGCATTTTCACAGGCAGAGCTTAAGGCATTTGTAGATGAGCATAACATTCCTTGCCCTACGTGTAAAAAGCATAATTTTACGGATATCCGTCAGTTCAACCTTATGTTTAAAACGTTTCAGGGCGTAACGGAGGATTCAAAAAATACAGTATATCTCCGTCCCGAGACCGCACAGGGTATTTTCACAAACTTTGTAAGCGTTCAAAGAACAACGCGCAAGAAGCTCCCGTTCGGTATCGGACAGATCGGTAAATCCTTCAGAAACGAGATTACCCCCGGTAACTTTATTTTCCGTGTAAGAGAATTTGAACAGATGGAGCTTGAATTCTTCTGCAAGCCCGGAACAGACCTTGAGTGGTTCGCTTATTGGAGAAATTTCTGCCATCAGTGGCTTCTTGATATCGGACTTAAGGATGAAAATCTTCGCTTGCGTGACCATGATCCCGAGGAGCTTTGCTTCTATTCCAAGGCTACAACAGACTTTGAATTTCTTTTCCCGTTCGGTTGGGGAGAACTTTGGGGTGTAGCTGACAGAACGGACTATGACCTCACTCAGCATCAGAATGAGTCTAAGAAGGATCTGACATATTTTGATCAGGAAACAAACGAGAGATACATTCCTTATGTTATCGAGCCCTCTCTCGGTGTAGAGAGAAGCGTGCTTGCAGTGCTTTGCGACGCTTATGACGAAGAGGTTATAGACGCTGAGAAGAATGACGTAAGAACAGTCCTTCGCTTGCATCCTGCACTTGCACCTGTAAAGGCTGCAATACTTCCTCTTTCAAAGAAGCTTTCGGATAAGGCTGATGAGATCTATTCCGAGCTTTCTAAGTATTTTAATGTTGAATTTGACGAGACGGGATCTATCGGAAAGAGATACAGACGTCAGGATGAGATAGGAACACCTCTTTGCATTACCTATGACTTCGATACAGAAAACGACGGTTGCGTAACGGTTCGTGACAGAGATACTATGGAGCAGGTAAGACTTCCTATTTCCGAGCTTAAAAGCTATATTGATAAGAAGATAGAATTTTAAAATAATAAGAACGGTGAGATAAAATGAACAGTAACAGAACAAAAAATTATCCGTTATATGAAACGACTGTTTTCGAGGATTTCAGAATTATGACCGAAAACGTCGCAGACAAGTATCCCGACCGCATTGCTTATTCATTTAAAGAAAATCCTCATTCCAAAGAGGTAACTAAAAAGACCTTCTCTCAAACTCGCCGAGATATAGTTGCACTCGGCACGGGCCTTGTTGCCGAGGGAGTAAGAGAGAAGCATATAGCCATCGTAGGAGAAGCATCCTACGAATGGGTTATTTCGTATTATGCGTCGATGTCAATAGGAGCGGTTACCGTTCCTATTGATAAGGAGCTTCCCGTAGAAGATATGCTCAGTATAGTGGAAAGTGCCGAATGTGATTTTGTGGCTTACAGTTCCGTAATAGATTCCAAGATCAAAGAAATAAAAGAGCAGCTTCCGCATATTACATATATTTGTATGAGTAAAACGACTTCCTTAGAGGGAACGCTTATGCTTGACGATATCGCACATAATGGACAGAAGCTTGTCAACAACGGTGATAATACGTATTATGATTATAGCCTTGATCCTGATAAGCTTGCCAGCATAGTGTTTACCTCCGGAACCACAGGTAAGGGAAAGGGAGTTATGCTTACTCAGACTAATATTGTTTCGGATATGACTCAGGGTATGTATAATTTCCAAATTACCCCCAAAACACTTTGCGTGCTGCCTCCTCATCATACATTTGGATCAACAGTTAACTTTGTAGGTCACTATGCACAGGGATCGGAGGTCTATATTTCAAGCGGACTTAAATACATACTTTCCGAGCTTAAGGAGCAGCAGCCCACTCACCTTATACTTGTTCCTCTCTTTGTGGAAACATTCTATAAGAGAATTTGGGCAACTGCCGAAAAGCAGGGCAAGGATAAGCTTCTTCGTGCTATGATAAAGGCAAGCAACGGAATGCGCAAGGTCGGTATAGATATGCGTAAAACGCTGTTTTCAAGCGTTACCGATGCATTTGGCGGTAAACTTGAAATGATAATCTGCGGCGGTGCGGCTCTTAATCAGGATATTATAGATACCTTTGAGGGAATAGGAATAACTATTCTTAACGGATACGGTATTACGGAATGTGCCCCTCTTATTTCCTGTAACAGAAACGAATACAGAAAAAAGGGAAGCGTAGGTACGCCTATTATCGGTGAGAGAGTCAAAATTCTTAATCCCGATGAAAACGGAGAGGGTGAAATCTGCGTAAAGGGTCCTAACGTTATGATGGGATATTATAAAAATCCCGAAGCAACGGCAGCGGCATTTGACAGCGATGGCTTCTTCAAAACGGGAGATTTCGGAAAGCTTGACAGCGAGGGCTGGATATATATCACGGGAAGACTTAAAAATCTTATAATTCTTTCTAACGGAAAGAACGTATATCCCGAGGAGATAGAAACCGATATACAGGGAATATACGGCGTAAATGAGGTAGTGGTATATGAGGGACTCAAATCCGACGGCACGAGCAAGGACTGCATAGTTGCCGAGATATATCCCGATTTTGACGGATTGAAGAATCACGGAATTGTTGATGCGCAGAAATATTTCAAGGATAATATTCAGAAGATAAACGCAAATGCTCCCTCGTATAAGAAGGTGCAGATAGTTAAGGTCAGAAACGAAGAGTTTCCTAAAAACACTTCAAAAAAGATCGTCAGATTTAAAATAGACCGTACGGTCGATTAAAAAAATCCTGCAAGATTTACTCTTGCAGGATTTTCTCTTAATTATTACGATTCGGAAAATTTTCGTGCGAATTCGTTTATCTCATTGCCGGTGCATATGAGTTCGGAAACAAATTCGGCAACCGTCATTCTCGAAATGCCCGAATGAACGGCTGAAAACTGAACAAGTCGGTCGCCTGTGACCACTCTTATTTTATAATTCGGTCCCAGTTCGTGCATCATTCTTTCTATGAATGCGTCGGCAGTCTGATTTTGCTTTGTGAATACCACACGGAGCAAATCGGATTCAGTGTCGGATCCCGTTCCGCCGTCAACTCGGTAAGCGTCAAAAACAAGCACGGTCTTTTCTTTTGTGAACGCTACGTAGTTTTTTAAAATATCCACAAGCGTTTCACGTGCCTTTTCGAGATTGTATTTTGATATTTCATTTAGAGTGTCCCAAGCATATATAAGATTATATCCGTCTATGATGGTCATGCTTTCTTCGGGAACTATACGGTGGCGCGGGGTGCTTTTTTTATTTTCTACGGATCTTAAAATCTTCGGCTCACTGTATTTTTTGCGGCGTATGGGACCGAATTCACGAAGCATTATGGCCTCAAGTTCCTCATCGCTTAGCTTATATTTTTTCGAAAGTGATGACGCTCGCGGAATTATATCATCGGAGATTGCAGATTCCGATACGGATATCGGAGTTTCTATATGCTTGCACGATTCAACGTCACGCCAATTTACTATCGTTGCCGCTCCGTGTGAGCAAAAAACGGAGTGCGGAGGATTCAAAATATCCGCCTCCGGGTCGTAATGAGCCGCGGCTATTATTTCCTCGGCATTGTGACAGGGATAGTATCCGCAGGGAACGCAGGAAAGCTTACCCTCACCGTGAGAATAGGACGTTACATCCTTGATGTATCCGTGCAGGGTCGATACAGGTGCTTTTCCGGATATAACAGTGAATTTTTCGTCGGCACCCGATATTTCAAACTCTGCGTTACGTGCCTGAAGATCGTTAATGGCTTGGCCGACAAGAGACGTGGGAGCTTCAAGCGTGAATTTGTAGTAGGGCTCAAGTAGCGTGCAACCGCCCCTCATAAGACCGTGCCTTACAGCTCGGAATGTAGCTTCTCTGAAATCACCGCCCTCTGTGTGCTTTAGGTGAGCCTTTCCCGCTATGAGCGTAATTTTTGTATCTGTCAGCAGTGCCCCCGTTAAAATGCCTCTGTGAGCCTTTTCGTATAAATGGGATAATATAAGCCTTTGCCAATTCAGAGCGAGGAAGCTTTCATTGACTCTTGTGTCGAATATCAACCCGGTGCCCTGAGGCTGCGGCTCAAGCAGAAGTTGAACCTCGGCATAATGCCGTAGTGGCTCAAAATGTCCGATACCTATTGCCTTGGAGCGTAATGTCTCCTTGTAAAGTATTTTACCTGCGTCAAGCTCGCAGCCTATTGAGAGCCTGTCGTGTATGAGCCTTTTTAATACGTCGATTTGAATATCTCCCATAAGCCGTGCTTCTATTTGTGACAACTCATCGTTCCAACAAAGGTGAAGCGACGGCTCCTCCTCTTCAAGCTCCTTAAGCCTTTGATAATACATACTCGGATCGCAGCCTGAGGGAAGAATGATTCTATAAGATATTACAGGCTCAAGGAGTGGCTTTGCGGAGTCGGATTCGATGCCGAGACCCTGTCCTGCATATGTGTCCGAAAGACCTATTACTGCGCAAATTTCTCCTACCTCGGCTTTGTCCGCTTGCTCGTATTTGTCACCGGAATAAAGACGTATCTGATTAATTTTCTCTGATTTTGACTTGCCGTCGGATCCGATATAAGTGATCTCATCTCTTGCCTTAAGCGTGCCGCTTGTTATTTTCATATAGGTAAGACGTGTAGATCCGATTCTTGATATTTTATATATTTTAGCACCGAATCCATTTTCACTGTAAATCGGCGATAGTGAATAACGATCTAAGCACTCAAGAAGAAAATCCACGCCGTCAATACGCAGAGCAGAGCCGAATATGCAGGGAAAAATCCGTCTGTCACTTATAAGCTCGGCGATTTCTTCATCCGATATTGCTTCTCCCGAAGCAACGGTTTCAAGAATTTCTTCGTTTACAAGCGCAAGCCTTTCTTCAAGAGTATTACGCTCCATATCCGATTCAAACGGAACGCATAGCGGAGAAAGGGAAGATGATAATTCATTCTCAAGCTCTTCTCTGAGCTTTATCGAAATATCGGTTTTGTTGACAAAGATGAATGTCGGTATGTTGTAATGCTCAAGCAAGCTCCAAAGTGTTTTTGCGTGACTCTGAACACCATCTGTGGCACTTATTAAAATAATTGCGTAATCGAGCAGAGAAAGAGTCCTTTCCGTTTCGGCGGAAAAATCGACGTGTCCCGGAGTATCGAGGAGGATATAATCGGTGCTTTCGGTTGAAAAGCGTGCTTGCTTTGAAAATACGGTAATTCCTCGCTCACGCTCAACGGCGGCTGTATCGAGATATGTGTTTTTATGATCTACACGTCCGAGCGTGCGTATTTTTCCCGATATATACAGCAATGCCTCGGAAAGAGTGGTTTTTCCCGCGTCCACATGCGCAAGTATGCCTATGGTAAGCTTCTTTTTCATTTTCATCCTCCTTTCAACTGATTCTCTTTATTATACCATATTTTTTGTGCTTCTGCAACCTTAAGTTGCACAAATGTAAGCCTGAATATGTTGTATATTAACTCTGCATTATGATAAAATACGGTTGTAAATAACAGAATTCTATTTACAAATTCGTACAAAAGTAGTATAATTAGAAACAGACAGTTGAAGGGAGATTGTTTTATGAAAAATTTAAGAAAAATCATTTGGGGTGTTATATTCATCGCCGCGGCAGTGCTTATAGCACTTAATTCATTTGATATTATACATTTCGATGTTTTCTTTGACGGTTGGTGGACGCTTTTTATCATTGTTCCGTCATTTGTTGATATGATAACGCAGAAATTTAATATTTCAAGCCTCGTGTGCTTCGGAGTCGGAGTGTTTTTGCTTCTTGCATGTCAGGATATAGTGGAATTCGAAACTATATGGAAGCTCCTTTTGCCGACGGTTATAGCAATTATAGGTATTAAAATGATAATGTCGTCTTTAAGGAAGGGCAAAACCGATAAAATATATGAATCCATTCGCGGCGAGGGAAGGGAGATAAAAAACGGTACGGCGATGTTCGGCGGCTCACAGTTGAATTTTGATAATATCGTTTTTGACGGTGCGGAGCTTACCGCTTGCTTCGGCGGACTTGAATGCGACTTGAGAGGAGCGATTATAGATCGCGATTGTGTTATAAACGCAAGTGCTGTGTTCGGAGGAATTGATATTAAAATTCCGAATAATATCAAGGTGATAAATAACGCAAGTGCAATGTTTGGCGGTGTCGATATTAAAAACAGCGATCCCAACGGAGCTCATACTCTTTATATAGAGGGAATTGCCGCTTTCGGAGGTATTGATGTTAAATGACACAGATTCAGAAGATTATAAAAGCGATATCCCTTGCCTTTGCATTTGCTTTGGCATTCGGAATTATTGCGTCGGTTGTTTCATGGATAGGAGTGATATTTACGAATAACGGAATTCTTGATGAGAGTATAGTGTACGATTTTGAAAATGCAAGCATTGTGGATATAGATATAGGCGCCGCATCGTTGCAAGTTATTGTGGGTGATAAGCTGTCGGTATCTACAAATATAGCTAATCTTACGGTGAGCAAAAGGGACGGAACACTCATAATAAAGCAGAACAAGAATAAATTTTATAATTATTTCGGCAAAGCGGGAGATATTATTATCACAGTCCCCGCAGGACACAATTTCGATAAATTTTATCTTGACGCAGGTGCGGGAAACGTAAGCATCGAAAATCTTTCGTGTGATTCGGCGAGCATCAATCTCGGAGCGGGTAAGACGTTGATAAACTGCCTCTATGTATCAGGACGTGCGAAGATAGATGCGGGTGCCGGGGAACTTGATATTCTCGGCGGGTCGATAAAAAATCTGAAGCTTGATCTCGGAGTCGGTCAATGTAATATATCATCAGCCCTCTTGGGCAATTCCACGGTTTCATGCGGAATCGGTCAGGCAAATATTCATATCATAGGCGAGACGGAAAGCTATACGGTAAGTGTTTCGACGGGAATAGGACAGGCAAGATTTAACGGCGGTGATGTGATCGGTAACCGTGTGTTCGGTCAAGGAGAAAATGTAATATCCGTTGACGGCGGTATTGGTGAGATCAATATCGATATTGCACGGTAAATAAAAAATCAGGAGCGTAAAGCTCCTGATTTTTTATGCTTTGAACGATTAAAATGTATATTTAACCGTTACCGAATTACCTCTTGACGAGGTGTAATAAATTGCAATGTAATTGATATTTCCGTTTGCATACGATATAGCGAATTTAGCGTTTTTAGCCGAAATTCCGTTTGTACCGAGGAAGACGTCAAGTGATGCTATGCTTGCGGACATTATGCCGTTTGCATAGGAAAGATTTTTGATAGCGTCGTCCGAAAAATCAAACTGCGGAACCGCAAATGCATTTAAATCGAGATGAGTGCTCTCTCCCGAGGAACTCGATGTGTATGCATCGGGAGCTGTTATTTCGTTATTCGAAATATCGAATTTTTCAGGTGATTCTATCTTATAATCCGCGATTTTTTTGCCGTTCTCGGTTCTTACGTTGTATGTTTCCTTTTGTGTGTGAGCACTCGGAGATGTAACGGTTATCGTAAGCGTGTATGAATCAAATCCGCTTGCGATAATTTCGGATATCTCGCCAGCAACCTTTTCAGCCTCGGTAAGGCTTTGCTCAAAGCAGGAGGAAAGGCAAATTACTACGGTTAATAAAATAAGTATTATCTTAGTTAAATTTTTCATTTTCTTACCTCCTTAAATTAAATATATTTTTTGCCGAAAAGCTGATATACGGCAAAGGGAAGTGCATACAAAGCCAAAGCCTCGACCGACGTTGCGAGAACACGTATATCGAGCGTGTCATTTGTGATATTGTCGATATCGTTGTTATATTTTTCAACAACGGAAAGGAGAGATGCGTATTCGTTCTGAACGCTGTTCTTTTCGTCGTCTGTGAGCTTTGCGTAAGCATTTACCGCTTCGCAGATCTTCGAATACAACGCCTCACCCTCAAGACCCTTAAGAGCGCTTACCGCATTTGTAAACGTGCTCTTATATCCGCTTGCGGGAGTATCTGGAATATCGGGTGTGTCTGTGCCGGAGTTGCCGGAATTGTTTGTGTAGAACTGACATACAAAGGGATCGTTGCTTACATCGCAAGGACCAACAGTGGTGTAAGACTTGTCGTTTCTCGTACCGAGAGCATAGGTTTTGCCGCTTATCTTCGTTACAAGGGTGTTAAGCTCGGTATCAAAGGTATAAACGGTCTCGGCAGTTGTACTGTAAATGCCGTTGACATGAAGATTTCCGTCGCTGCCGGTAACCTCTTTTGAGTTGATATATGTCTTTGTACCGTCTGCAAGAGTGTAGATATAATATCCGTCGGTTGTTTCTTCGAGATAAATATCTATAGCGGACGAAAAATCATCCGTTGTTGCAAGATAGAAGGAGTTCTTTGTATCCATTCCGCCTGCAAGATAGTATGTTCCTCCTGCAAGGGTCTGGTTCATACCGAGCTTGTAGGATGTTCCCGCAACGGGAGAGGTTACTACTTCGGGAGTAGTTGTTGTGTTACCGTCGGAGCCGTTGTTTCCGCCGTTGTTGCTGTCTCCGTTGCTTCCGCCGCCATTGCCTTCAATTCCCTCGCTTGCTTTGGAGGAGGGCGTTGTCATATCTTCGGGAACGTCCTTTCCAAAGATAAGCCAAGCATATTCAGGATAGTCGATAAAGACATTTCTGTTACCTTGATATGCCGCAACAACTTCGTTTCTGCCAAGCTCCCAAGTATCTACAGGGTCAAGCTCACACCATTCAAGAAGTACGTCAATACTCTGAAAAATATTTGTTATTGAAGAGCATCCATTCCAATCGGCGCCGTATCTTACATACATATAAAGACAAATTCTTGCTACATCACCTTTAACATCATCAAAAGGTTCAAAATATGTAGTATTGTATGTACCGCCGGACATACTGTTAACTAAGGTGTCACCATATGCTTGTGAACCGTTGGTAACGTTTCCGTATTTCTTGTTTCCGCGAGTGCTGTTAGTTTTAACATTATCAGGACGAATATGATGGAGATCCGCTCCGGGACCGGTGGTATTATATCCTCCAAGAGATTTAGGCCAAACATGTTCACGATTCCATCCCGGTGATGAAGCGTTGAATGTGCTGGATGTTGTTACAAAAGATGTATAAAAAAGAACAACAGTTCCGTCTTCATTTTGGCAATCAGTATATTTAGCCATGTTTTTGCAGTCGTCATATGTAGAATTCTTTTTATGCGTAGATTTCATCAGTGTACGTAATGACGACAAAAGAGTTGATGAACTAAGGACAGACAGGGTTTCAAAATCATATCCGTCGGAATAATATGAGCTTGCACTTGTGCCGTCTAAGGTTGTGGCTAAGACGCCTCTTGTTCCGGAATTGTATTTTGTGGAATAAGAAGTTGGCTGTGTACTCGTCGAATATGTACTCTCATAAGAATAATCAACGGCAAATACACTTATAACCGTTGATTGTAATAAGAGAATCAAAACGAGGAGCAGAGCAAATAATTTACTGAAATTTCTCATAACTATCTCCATTTGATTTATTTGTATTTTAAACATTATACCACTTTTCGCCTCGTTTTTAAAGTCCCACGTGTGCTTTTTATTATTTTTGTTAAAACTACTTAATAAAATCGGACATTTTGTAAAATTATATCGAAAAATTTGTGTATATTGAACATATTGCAAAATGATATTGAATATAAGATAAAATTATGATATAATGTAAGAAAGGAGGGAAGATATGATATTTGAAAATAAAATCCTTGATATATACAGATCTATGGCTTATGTCAGATGCGACGACAGCGGCGTTGCATTCTATTTTTCGGCCGACGATTTTCCGGGGTTGATATCACGCCCGTATTCCTTTAGCTCGTCTCACGGACATACGCTTCGGGGGTACTTCTATTATTATCCGAGCGTAAGGCACGGCAGAATAGTGATTTTCGATCACGGCTTCGGCGGCGGTCACCGCTCATATATGAAAGAGATAGAAATGCTTTGCTCAAGGGGATTTTTGGTCTTTTCGTACGATCACACGGGATGTATGGAATCGGGAGGAAAGAACACCTGCGGTATGGCACAGTCGCTTTGCGACCTTAACGATTGCCTGTGTGCACTAAAGAATGAGGCAGAACTTTCGGGATATGATTTTTCCGTTATGGGACATAGCTGGGGAGGCTTTTCCACTCTCAATATTACCGCGCTTCATCCGGATATTACACATATAGTCGCACTTTGCGGATTTACTTCCGTCGGACGTCTTGTCGATTCTTATTTTTCGGGCTTGCTCGCACCGTACCGTAAGCCGATTATGAGGCTTGAGTGTGAATCAAATCCCGATTTTGTCGGATATGATGCGTCGGAAACGATTGAGCACTCGCGCACATCCGCTCTGCTCGTGTATTCGGATAACGATCCTGTTTGCAAGAAAAAATACAGCTATGACGCCTTGTATGCCGCACTTTCTGACAAACCGAATGTAAAATTTGTCCTTGCGGAGGGAAAGGGACACAATCCGAATTATACTGCCGACGCAGTTACGTATCTCGGAGAATATATAGCGCGAAAAAATAAGCTTGTGAAAAACGGAAGTCTCGATACCGATGAAAAGAAGAAACAGTTTGTCGATGGCTTCGACTGGGACAGAATGACCGCACAGGACACGGAGATATGGCAAAAAATATTCGACCACTTGGAAAATTAATTGACATAGGAGTATGATATGCAGAAAAAGCTTTATAAATCCAACAAAAACAAAATGTTAGACGGTGTATGCGGCGGTATTGCCGAGTACTTTGATATTGACCCGACGCTGATTCGCCTTGCGGCGGTGCTTTTCGGATTGAGCGGAAGCGGACTTCTTCTCTATATTGCGGCGGCGATAATTATACCTCGCGATCCGAATTGCTAAAAATTAATAAAAATTGATAATAATTGATAAAAAAGCCTCATTTGAGGCTTTTTTATTCGTTTGGATATATTTGCATCGAGCCGTCCTCGCTTCGGTATACGGCAAGAAATATTTCTTTCGGATCGGAATATCCCGAGGATTTAAGGCAGAGCATCAGCCATTCGACATCCTTTTTGAGCCTTGAAAGATTTTCGCTCATGATTCTGCCGTCCATAATAAGCTCTGTTCCTA
>CAZHPZ010000025.1:0-21294 GCA_964534905.1 uncultured Lachnospiraceae bacterium
GAAGATATTTTGAGGGCGGAGCACAGGGAAGATATGTGTTTTTGATAGACGAGGCGCATAACCTGCCCGATCGTGCACGTGAAATGTATTCCGCTTTCGTGTCCGAAAGCACGCTTGCTCTTGCGGCATCATCGCTCCCACAGCAGGACAGTGAGTTGATATGTGAGCTTGACGGATTTATTCGCAAGCTTGACGAATGCAAATCACTTTGCAATGACAATATTTTTAAAAACGAAAAGGGAGAAGAATACGGCTTTTATATAAGTAAGGAGCCTTACGGTTCACTTGACGGTAACGTGGAGCGCCTTTGTGCGGCAATGAATTCGTGGCTTCGCAAAAACAGACTTTCTCCCGAATATACGAGAATCAGAACTTTGTATTCCGAAATATCGGAATATAAAAAAATATCCGAGCTTTACGACGAGCATTACAGATTTTTTGTAGAGGTTTGCGCGGGTGATGTCAAAGTAAGGCTGTCGTGCATTGATCCCTCATATCAGCTCGGATTGTGTAGACAGAGGGCTGTTTCGAGCATTATGTTTTCAGCAACTCTTGAGCCTCTTGATTATTTTTCCGACATGCTTGGTGCACAAAAAAACGGATTGAAGCTTAAGCTTCTGTCGCCGTTTGAACAGAGTAATTTGGGGCTTGTGTGTGTTGATACCGTAAATACACGCTTTGAGGAGAGAGAAAAATCCTATAAAAAAATCGCATCCTGCATTGCCGGTGCGGTCTCGGGAAAGGCGGGAAATTATATAGTCTTCTTTCCGTCATATCAATATATGCAAAGGGTCAGCCTTGAATTTGCGAAAAAATATCCGAGGGTGACGCTTATAGAGCAGAGCGTTGATATGAGCCGGGAGGAGCGTGAACGATTTATATCCGAATTTAAGGAGGATACGGGCGTGCTTCGAGTCGGATTTTGCGTTCTCGGCGGAAGCTTTTCGGAGGGAATAGATCTCCCGGGTACAAGGCTTATCGGAACCGTAATCGTCGGAGTCGGTATTCCCGCTATTTCAAGCGAACGTAATATTATGCGTGAATATTTTGAAAATACGAGAGAAAACGGATACGATTACGCTTACACATATCCCGGAATGAACAGAGTCCTTCAGGCTGCGGGAAGAGTAATACGGACGGAGAACGACAGGGGAGTTGTTGTCTTGCTTGACGATAGATATGCCACAGAGCAATACAGGGCAATGCTTCCGTCACAGTGGAGCCATATAAAATACGTTCACAGTGCGAGCGAGCTTTCCGAAACGGTCAAAAAATTCTGGCACGAGCACTAAAAAATGTGTACAGGGTATTGAATTTCGGCGAAAAATATGATATCATTAATAAAATAGTGCTTTTATTATAAAGTAAAGAAGGTAGACAAATGAAAAGAATTACTGTCAAAGAAATATTTGCCTGCCCCGAAAAATTTGCGGGACAGAGTATCACCGTTGCAGGCTGGGCGAGAACGATACGCGCAAGCAACGTGTTTGGATTTATAGAATTGAATGACGGAAGCTATTTCAAGAATCTTCAGATAGTTTTCGAGGATTCTAAGCTTGATAACTATAAAACGGTAGCAAAGCAGAATGTAGGAGCATCTTTTGTTATTGAGGGCACTCTTGAGCTCACTCCCGAAGCACAGCAGCCGTTTGAGCTTAAGGCTGACAAAATAGATATTGAGGGTACATCAACTCCCGATTATCCGCTTCAGAAGAAGAGACATACCCTTGAATATCTGCGTACCATTGCGCATTTGCGCCCCCGCTCCAATACGTTCAACGCGGTGTTCCGTGTAAGGAGCGTTGCGGCTTATGCTATCCATAAGTTCTTCCAAGAACGCGGATTCGTTTACGTTCATACTCCTCTTATCACAGGCTCCGACTGTGAGGGCGCCGGCGAGATGTTCCAGGTAACTACGCTTGACCTTGAGAACCCTCCGAGAACCGAGTTGGGTGAAATAGATTATTCTCAGGACTTCTTCGGCAAGAGAACGGGACTTACTGTTTCCGGTCAGCTTAACGTTGAAACATACGCTATGGCGTTTTCGAATGTTTATACGTTCGGTCCCACATTCCGCGCGGAGCGTTCCAACACACAGCGCCATGCTGCAGAGTTCTGGATGGTTGAGCCTGAACTTGCATTTGCGGATCTTACTGATTATATGGATACGGCAGAGGATATGATGAAGTTCGTCCTCTCATACGTTATGGAAAACTGTGCGGCGGAGATGGAGTTCTTTAACAAGTTCTTCGATAAGACACTTATAGAGCGCCTTACTGCACTTGTAAACAGCGAATTCGGAAGAATTACCTATACCGAAGCGGTAGAAAAGCTTCAAAATTGCGGTCATAAGTTCGAATATCCCGTTTATTGGGGAATGGATCTTCAGACCGAGCACGAGAGATATCTCACAGAGGAGATATTCAAGAAGCCCGTTTTCGTAACCGATTATCCTAAGGATATAAAGGCGTTCTATATGCGCCAGAACGACGACGGTAAGACAGTAGCGGCTGCGGATATGCTTGTTCCTGGAGTCGGAGAGCTTATCGGAGGATCACAGCGTGAGGAGAGAATGGATAAGCTCCTTGAGGCTATGGATAAATTCAACCTTAATCCCGAGGATTATTGGTGGTATCTTGAGCTTCGTAAGTACGGCGGATGCCGTCACGCCGGATTCGGCCTCGGATTTGAGCGTCTCATTATGTATATCACTGGCGTAAGCAATATACGTGACGTTGAAGCTTTCCCGAGAACCACGGGTAACGCTGATTTCTAATTAAATACTCGGAGGTGCTATTTTATGAAATACACCGAAATGAACAAAAATGAGCTCGGAATATTTTATTCCGAGCTCAAAAAAGAATATGAGAGAATATGCTCCCTCGGTCTTTCTCTCGACCTTTCCCGCGGTAAGCCGGGTAGGGAGCAGCTTGATGTTATGGAGGGAATGCTCAATTGTATAAAAAGCGGTGAGGACTGTATCGGAGAGGACGGGGTCGATTACCGAAACTACGGTATACTTGAGGGCATCCCCGAGGCTAAAAGGCTTTTTTCGGATCTTCTTTCGATTCCAGCGGAAAATATATTCGTTGCAGGTAATTCATCGCTTAATTTGATGTACGATACCGTCAGTCGTGCGATGCTTTACGGCGTGCTCGGAAGCGATAAGCCGTGGTGTAAGCTTGAGAGGGTTAAATTTATTTGTCCGTCTCCCGGATATGACCGTCATTTTGCAATATGTGAGTCTCTCGGAATCGAAATGATAAGCGTCGATATGACGCCGAGCGGTCCTGATATGGATACTGTGGAGAAAATAGCGGTGTCGGACGAAGCCGTAAAGGGTATATGGTGCTGCCCGAAATATTCAAATCCGGACGGTATAACCTATTCTTCCGAAGCTGTTAGAAGACTTGCTTCTATGCCTACGGCGGCTAAGGATTTCAGAATATTCTGGGATAATGCATATGCCGTGCACGACCTCTATCCAGACAAAGCCGATACGCTTGACGATATATTCGGCAAATGTATTGAATACGGTACGGTCGACAGAGTTTTTTATTTTGCTTCGACATCTAAAATTTCATTTCCGGGCTCGGGAGTGGCTATGTTTGCGGCAAGTAAAGAAAATCTTGAGCAGATACGTCCGATTCTCTCCGTTCAAACGATAGGATTTGATAAAATAAATCAGATAAGACACGTAAAATATTTCGGTAACGCCGAAAATATAAGAAAGCATATGATGCTCCTTTCCGATCTGATAAGACCGAAGTTCGAGACTGTTGACGAGATTCTTACGGCGGAGATGGGTGAGCTTGGTATAGCAACGTGGACAAAGCCGCTCGGCGGATATTTTGTAAGTCTCTATACTATGGACGGATGCGCACGCAGAGCCTATGAGTTTGCCGAGACGGCAGGCGTTAAGCTGACCCGCGCGGGCGCGACGTATCCGTATGGAAGGGATCCGCATGACCGTAATATCCGTATCGCACCGACATATCCCGAAAATGATGAGCTGCGCACGGCTATGAGAGTTTTGTGTACTTGCGTGAAGCTTGCAAGCGTTGAAAAGCTATTAAAAACAATAAATTGATTAACAATATTTTAAAAATCCGTCGGACGAATTTTTTCGCTCGGCGGATTCTCTACTATAATAAATAAATTTCTAAAAAACTATTGACAAGCCCCTTGCAAGGTGGTATAATCTTATTACCTCTGTAAATGGGCTTTTTTCGTTGTGCCCGCTTTGCGCCGCCCACTCGGGCAGGGCAGAACGCCGTCTCAGAGGGAGGTACACTGACCGATAGGTCAAAAAAATATTAATGGGAGGTGCCGAAAAAATGGCTAATGATGCAAGAGTCAAGATTACTCTCGTTTGCACAGAGTGCAAGCAGAGAAACTACGAGACAAAGAAAAACAAGAAGAATGATCCCGACAGACTTGAAATGAACAAGTACTGCAAATTCTGCCGCAAGCACACTCTTCACAAAGAATCCAAGTAATTGTAAAGGAGATTGTTATGGCAGATTTGGAAAACAAAAAAGCAAATAACCCCGAAGCAACGAAAAAAGTGAAGAAAAAAAGCGACAAGCCTTCTCTCTGGAGCAGAATTGCGGCATACGCAAGAAGCATAAAGAGCGAGATCAAAAAAATTTCTTGGTCTCCCTGGACAGACGTTCGTAAAAATACTTTCGTAGTAGTTGTTGTTATCGCTGCATGTGCAGTTGCACTTGCGATAGTTGACTACGTATTTGCTCAGGGAATTACACTGCTCGGAAATCTCTTCTAATTAAAGGAGAAAGAAATGAGCGATTTTAATGAAATGAATGTCGGACCGAGATGGTATGTGGCGCACACCTACTCAGGTTATGAAAACAAGGTAAAAGCAAGCCTTGAAAAAAGAATTGAAAACCTTGGACTTGAACATTTGATTTACGACGTAAAGATTCCCGTTCAGATCGTTATCGAAAAGAAGGGCGATCAGGAGATCGAGGTTGAGGAAAAGCTTTTCCCCGGCTACGTTTATATCAAGATGACGATGAATGATGAAAGCTGGCATGCTATCAGATCCATCACGGGTATTACAGGCTTTGTAGGCCCGGGATCACGTCCCTCTCCCTTGTCTGACGATGAGGTTGCGGCGCTTAATATCGAGGAAAAGAGAGTTAAGCTTAATTTTGCGGTCGGCGACAGCGTTATTGTTACAAGCGGTCTTTTCGAAGGCTATAACGGTACAGTTCAGTCAATTTCCGACGATTCAAACAAGGTTACCGTCCTTATAAACAGAGGACGCAGAGATATGCCCGTTGAGCTTGACACGGGTATCATCAAGAAGAAAGAAAACATCTGAGTCAAGCACTGGCGACATTGTCAAGTCGCAAACGTGGGAGGGAGAAAAATTTTATGTCAATTCTCCCGTATAATTACCACAATGGAGGTATTTTAAAATGGCAAAGAAAGTAATGGGTTACATTAAGTTGCAATTGCCTGCAGGTAAAGCTACACCCCAGCCCCCCGTTGGTCCTGCACTTGGTCAGTACGGCGTTGCAATTCCCGTATTCACAAAAGAATTTAATGAAAGAACAAAGAACGACATGGGACTTATCATTCCCGTCGTTATCACAGTTTACGCTGACCGTTCGTTTACGTTTATCACAAAGACTCCCCCCGCTCCCGTTCTTATTAAGAAGGCATGCGGTATCGAATCCGGTTCCGATAAGCCCAACAAGAATAAGGTAGCAAAGATCACAACCGAGCAGGTTAGAAAAATCGCTGAAACAAAGATGCCCGACCTCAACGCAGGCTCCATCGAGGCTGCTATGAGCATGGTTGCAGGTACTGCAAGAAGCATGGGTATCGTTGTAGAGGACTAAGGAGGAGAAATAAATGGCTAAATTTGGTAAGAAATATTCAGATAGCGTAAAGCTTCTTGAAAAGAACAAGGTTTATGATCCTTCCGAGGCTCTCGCACTCGTTTGCCAGACATCTAAGGCAAAGTTCGACGAAACTATCGAAATCCACATCCGTCTCGGTGTTGACTCCCGTCACGCTGACCAGCAGGTTCGTGGTGCAGTAGTGCTTCCCAACGGAACAGGTAAGACTGTAAGAACTCTCGTTTTCGCTAAGGGTGACAAGGCTGATGCTGCTCGTGCAGCAGGCGCTGATTACGTTGGCGATCTCGATATGGTTGAAAAGATTACAAAGGAAAACTGGTTCGACTTCGACGTTGTTATCGCAAGCCCCGATATGATGGGTGTTGTAGGACGTCTTGGTAAGATCCTCGGTCCTAAGGGACTTATGCCCAACCCCAAGGCCGGAACTGTTACTCCCGACGTTGCTCGTGCAGTTACAGAGGCTAAGGCAGGTAAGATCGAATACCGTCTTGATAAGACAAACATCATTCACTGCCCCATCGGTAAGGCTTCCTTCGGTCCCGAAAAGCTTACCGAGAACTTCAATACTCTCGTTGGTGCAGTTATCAAAGCAAAGCCCGCTGCCGCTAAGGGTCAGTACATCAAGAGCTGCGTAATCGCATCTACGATGGGCCCCGGCATCAAGATCAATCAGGCTAAGCTTGGTTAATCCCTCTACATTGTGCACACACGCATAACGAAGTAATATTTGGAGGAAATTATAATGACACTCGCTTTGGGTATTATCATCATTCTTCTCAGTATTGCGGTATCTGCGCTCGTTCTTATGCAGTCCGGTAAGGGTAAGGAGCTTTCCAGCACCCTTGCAGGCGGAAACGGCTCGTACGGCAATTCCAAGACCAATGATAAAGATAAGCTTTTATTCAAGATAACAGCAGTACTTTCGGCAATTCTTGTTGTACTTGTACTCGTGCTCTATGTTATCGCATAAGCTTTGATATTAAAAAGCAAGCAATGCAGACTTTGTTCGGCATTGCTTGTTTTTTTATTCGTTTTTTATTCGGCAGACATATATTTAAGTCTATCGAGTGCGTTTTGCAGTATTATTTGAGCGGAGAGTGTATCAACGACGACCTTACGCTTGGCGCCGCGTGTGTTGGTTTCGTTAAGAAATCTTGAAGCGGCAACGGTTGAAAGACGCTCGTCAAAGAGTGCAACGGGAACAGAGGGCAGCCTTTCCTCAAGAAGAGAAGCCAGCTCCTTTATTCTGTCCGCTCTGAATCCCTCCGAGCCGTCCATATTTTTCGGTAATCCGAGAACTATGCCGACGACCTTACGCTCACGCGCGACATCGGCTATTGCATCTGCGGTTTTAACTATTCCGCCCGGGGAAATGTATCCGATGCCCGAGGCAAGTATTCTTGATGGGTCGGAAACAGCAAGTCCCGTGCGCTTGTCGCCGAAATCTATACCGAGAAGTGCTCCTCTCGTCTTGAAAATTCTATCCATAATTAAAAATCACCTTTCCAATAACTGCTATGATTATATCAAAAAAAAGTATTTTTGTCAATACGGACTATTTTATATATAAAGTCTGTATAAAGAACGAAAAAGAGGTAAAAATACTACTGTCAAAGCAAAATTTACATTCAGAAAGGATAAAATTATGTTTGATAAAGAAAAGCTTTTAGCTAATCTCAAAGCCAACAAAGCCGTATACATTACGGCAATCTCAATTCTCCTTGTGATGATTATGATCGTCGCAGCAGTTGCCGCAACCAACAGAAACAAGCAACAGCCGACAACCACCGAGCCGACGCCTAATGCCACGACAACGACGACGAAGCCAAAGGATGATCCGACGAGCGACGTTGGAACGAAGCTTCCGAGCTTCTCTCTGCCTGTGTCAGGTAAGCTTTCTGCCGTCCACGACAGTGAACTTCAGGTATTTTCGCCCACAATGGGAGATTACCGTGTGCATCTCGGAATAGATGTTCTTGCAACGGAGGACGCTCCCGTTTACGCCGCGGCAGACGGAACGGTAGCGCAGATTTGGGAAGATGTTAGAATGGGGCAGTGTATTGCCATTAAGCACAGCGGAGACGCGGTCAGCATTTATAAAAACGTGTCTGCGGACTTCCCCGAGGGTATAATCGAGGGTGCTACGGTAAAACGCGGTCAGCAGATAGCTACCGTCGGCTCAAGTGCGATGGTTGAGATAGGAGAGGAGCCTCATCTTCATTTTGAGATGACCGTAGGCGGCCTTTCGGTCGATCCTCTTGAATATTTCACCGCTAAGGATGTGGAAACGCTCCGTAAGGATACCGCATACGAGGAAAGTGCAAGCACGGATAAGTGATAATAAAAAAGCGCCATACGGCGCTTTTTTTAATTATCTTTTTCTTCGCAACAATTTATGCAATAATCCGCATTGTTGGGATTTTTTGCACCGCATTTTAAACAAACGGTTTTCATTCGAAGGTGACAGAGCATAGTTATACCTATGCAAAAAATACCGATATGACAATTATTAAGTTCGTTTGGCACTTTTTATTATATAATTTTTATGTCATTTAACTAATTGTGCATAAAAATATAACTCTATTAAATTATTTTTACGGAAAGAATATAAATTTTTTCTTTGTCTATTGAAAAAATAAACAATTTGTGCTATTCTATAAAATGATGCGGGAGGTAGAAAAATGAGATTGATTCTTCAATATTTTCGCAGGGCGGTTCGTTCGCTTCCAAAGCTTTTTGCAATATCCATGTTCATGGCAATATTTTTAACAGGCTTGGACGTAATAATGCCATGGTTGCTCCGTATTTATTTAAATATTCTTACGGAACTGAACAGTTATTATTTTCTTGCGATTGGAATAGCATTCTTTGCGCTATATCTATTAGTCAAAGTCTTGGTAAAAACAAGGTGGTATGTATCACTTGACCGTTTTGGCGGGAAATATATCGAAAAGTTGTCGTTACAATTAGAGGATTCCTTGGCAATCACTTACTATTCGGAAATAGAAAAAGTCGGTCCTTCCATAACGAGAAATATTCTTTTTTCCGACGTTCTTAATATGTTCCGCGTAATCGGTCACCATGTTCCGTCAATGTTAAGTGCAATTATCGTAATCATTGCTTGCATCGCTGTCACATCTGTTCATAGTATTACGACAAGCATATATATCTTTTGTGCGGCGCTGATGGGTTTTGCCATCTCTTGGTTTAGCAGAAAAATCATCGCAAAATATGCCGGCAATACGAACGCAAAATTAAAACAGCACGACAGCTGGTGCGCACAATTCGTGGAATTGCTTCCATTGATTCAAAATCATAACATTATAAATTATTATAAATCCAAAACAAGCACTAATTTAAACGAATTTGTAGAAACCGCCGTTGCCGAAGATCAAAAGTCAATTTTTTGGTCAGGACTTTCAGGTGCCTATCATACATTGTTTTCTCTCTCGCTGTCTGCAATGTTGGCTCTTCCTATTTCCGGAAACTCTATTCCGGATTTGATTTTCTATACAATGGTTGCAGATATAGTAATGGAACAATCTCAAAAAATAGAAATGATGATACAGCAAATTATGAAGCAAAGGATTAGCTTTGTTCACGTTGATAAACTACTGAATTTAACATATCGCACAGGTACATCCACAGTAAATCGCATTGATAAAATCGATTTTGTTGACGTTGACTATACATACAGTAATGGACTTACAGCACTGAATAATGTATCCTGTAAAATTGAAAAAGGCGATTTTGTTCGATTGGTTGGAGCAAACGGAAGCGGCAAATCAACATTTATTAAATTGTTAATGGGAATCTATCGTTGCTCTGACGGAAAAATTCTTCTTAACGGAGCAACAATCGAGAACTTATCTAAAGAAAGCATTAATAATCAAATCTTATACATCGATCAAGATGAGCAACTCTTAGATGAAAGCTTCAAATATTATCTTGAACTTATAACATCTAAGAATATTGATCCGGCAAAATATTCGGATTTATGTGCACAAATATCCCTTGTTGACGACGGTCGTACCATTCAAAGAAACGGTAAATCTTTATCCGCAGGACAACGAAAAAAGTTGTTACTGTTAAAGTTCCTTTTGGGCTTAGAAACGGCATCGGTTCTGATATTGGATGAAATAACCGCGGGATTGGATGTGGAAACAATCGAGCAAGTATATGCACAGTTAAAAAGGATTGCGGAAAGCGCTGAAAAAATAATATTTGTAATCGATCACAATGCCCCGAGTGATCTGGGCTTTACGCATACCATTCGATTTTTAAACGGTACAATAAAATTCGATTGATAACATTATAGAAAACAATTCATCAAAAATACACAGAGCGTTTTATCAATAAGATTAGAACGCTTTGTTCTTTTTGTGTACATGCACTGCATTTGTTTATCATTATTCAATTTCTTACTAAAGGAATTATATCACAAATTTTCAATCTCGTTTATGATTTAATCACAAATTTTATTATCATTCTAAAAAATCTGAAATATTTATTGACTTTTTCATTATGCAAAAAGCTCCCCTCGGGGAGCTTTTAATGTATTACTTTATGTTGTTTATAACACCGGAGAAGAGAATTGTGCCGTACGAATCGGCAAGAATAAAGCCGAATGCTTTATCGACTGTGAAATCCTCGTAAACCGAGACGTATTCACCGGGACCTGCAGTGCCACACACCGGCATAACGGTAATTGCCGCCCCCTCAATGCCTTTTTTATCTACTGTCAGGCTGGTACGGTGAATAACGCTTTGACAGTATGCGTCACCCTCAAAAACATTTGAAACATCACATTTGTCGGGGTTAAAGAAGAGATTTATGCCGAAATCCTCGGTAAGTGTGGATTTAATATCCTTGTTGAATTCCGCTTTAAACTCGGGAAATAAAACGCGAGTGTAATATTCCTCAAGCTTTTCATCGTCTCTGAAATTCCAATCGCTACGTTCCAATGTGCTTTTAATATTGTCGCTCGTCATAATTTCCGAGGCGGTATGATTATCGTCGGGAACCAAAAAATAGATTTTAAAGCCGTGCTCGGTGGTTGTGAAAAAGCTTGTGTGATCATCGGCTACGTGTGCTTTTCCACAGCTGTAATAGCCCTGAAGCAGTTTTGTTGAGCTTTCGGAACCGTCTGCTGCCTTGAATTTATAGGATTCCGCGGTGAATTCGAGATTTTTGCCGGTTTCGTTCCAAATTTCCTTAAGATAAAATGTGTTCATCAGGACGAAAACCGTATCGGGATCAAAATTGAAATCGCCCTTGATAAGGTCGTTGGTCTTATCTTTTATATAACTGTTTATGAGCCTTGACGCTTCATCATTCGCAAAGGAGGTCTTGAAGCTGTCGCAATTATAGTTGTTTGCAAGAGTGTCAATGCCCGACTGAACGTATTTCAGATTTTTATCTATCCAAAGAGAATTTGTAAGATTTTCATATGCATCGGTTTGCTCAAGACCTACGGCACTGAGAGATTTGAATTCCCGGTTGCAAAAGGCATAGAGCTGTTTTGTATAGAGGCTTACCTCCTCGTATGTCACTCCTACTGCGTCAAGAATCTCGGATCTGGTATCTCCGCTCGCACATTCGCAAGCGAGGGCAAGAGCCATATATACCGATATCGGAGATATTACGGTGTTTTCGCTTTCGCCGTATTTAGCTATCAGCTTTTCACTGAGCTCTGACGAAAAAATTCTGACCTTGGAGAGAAATTCCTTGTAGGAATCGTTTTGGTAATAGTCGGAGTATTTAACGCTCATTTTCTCCGCCGCTTTTCCTATTTGATTGTTATTCAGCGTAAAAGCGGTGCATGAGCAGGTAAGTGCGCAGAGCACGAATACCAGAGCTATACAGATAATTCTTTTCATTTGGGTATCTCCTTTTTATTCTGAATTTTTTGTCGCCTTGTAATATCCGCCGTCTATTTCTACTGCGAGCGAGCCGTCGGGCAAAGAGAATACATTCGATTCGATTGTAGGTGCGGATTGTCCGTCCTCAGTGAGCATTACAATGCCAAGATATACCGCATCCTGCTTGATCGGAATTTTGTCATTTGCATAGACGGTATAGCTTTCTCCGTCATATACAAAGGTGTAGGATAAATCGGTTCCCGGGCACATAGTGCCGTTTTGAGGCTCCTTTTCCGTTGTTACTGTTCCCATTCCGGGTGGGATAGCAGAGTCGTTGCCATTGCCGTCGTCAGATGGCGGAGTGTATAGGTTGATTGCCGCCGTGAATATGATGACAAGGACACAGATGCATGCAGCTCCTCTTGCGTATTTTACGAGCGTGCGGCGCTTTTTAACATTTCTTCGCAGTCGATCTTCCTCTGATATAAATTCATCTATTATATCCGAATCTACGAGATTGAGAGCCTTGACAAATTGTTCCTTGTTCATATTTTATACCCCGCATCTTTAAGAGTTTCCGAAAGCCCCGACTTTATAGCTTCTATATCCTTGTTTACCGTTGAACGGCTCACACCGAGCTCCTCTGCTATTTTGTCGATGGGCTTTGAAACATAGTATCTGCTCATAAAAATATATCTTCTTCTGCGAGAGAGGGAGCGTATGTAATCGCTGATGATACGTGCCAATTCCTCGGATGTGCTCTCATCGTAACCGTTTGCTCCTATTGCGCCCTCAATTTCGTCGAGTGATTGCGTCATATTTGACGGCACTCTTTTGGCGGCAGAGCGAAATGTGTATTTGTTAATTGCACTTCTTCGGATAATCGTTGTGAGAAATGCTTTGAAAACATTCGGACGCTCGGGCGGAATTGCATTCCATGCACCGAGGTATGTGTCATTGAGGCATTCCTCGCAGTCCTTTCTGTCGGACAGAATGTTGTATGCCACGCTCATCAGGTATTTTCGGTATTTTATATCGGTTTCATCTATAGCTTTTTCGTCTCGTTTCCAAAATAGCTCGATTATACCATCGTCGGAGAGGGGTTCTCTCTCTTTTTTTAAAAATATCATAGGTCCTCTCCTTGTCCTTTCATTAATATAAGTCAGAATTTATTTGCAAAAGTGTAAAATAAAATACGATTTTTTAAAAAATCTCCCGTGGGTGGGAGATCTTTTATTTGTTTGTCGGGCTTTCCGATTTGTTACCGTCCCTCTTTGCACGTTTTTTCTTGAAATACAGCGTCATAACGGCTACCATTATGCAGTCGATGACTATTGCACCCCAAAATATCGGAGATTTTACGGATTCTATAAGGTCAAGATCCTTGCCGAGAATGATATAGCTTACGGCGCTCGGAGCAAGTGCGATGAGACTGCTTATGAGATAAGGAAAGTAAGAAAGTCCGGCAGATCCGAAAAGAAGTCCGAGAGCTTCGTTTGAAAGATTCATTGCACGCAGGGTAAAGCTCAGTAAGAATAGATTATCGGTCATTTCGTAATAGGGACGTGCTTTCGGAAATTTGTTGAGTATTCTTTGAATCCAGTCGTCCTTTGTGAGTCTTCCGGTGAAATAGGGCACGGAGATGTTGACGACGGTTCCGAGAATTACCGTAACGAGTGCCGCGGGAAAGGGAAGAAGAGCCATAGCGCTTATCGCTATGACGGCATATGGTACGAACACCACAAATCCCTTGATAACGAATGCGGCTATTACAGCTATCGAAGTGAGAATGTAATTATCCTTTGTGATTTTTATGAAATCCGCTATGCTGAATCCGCCGTGAGTGATTTTGAATATGAGAAATGCAAGGACGCAAAGTCCCATAATGCTTACGGGCAAATATTGCTTTACTTTGGAAAAATTCAATTTTGACATATTTCTTCCTTTGCCTGTGCCGTGGAGGGAGTCTTTTTCAAAAACATAATAAAGAACGGGAATGATATAAGTCCTGTGATTATATCGGATATGGGCTGTGCCATTATTATGCCGTCAAGCCCGAAAAATGTTCCCATAATCAGGAGTACGGGAATGAGCACCGCTCCCGAGCGCATTATAGCCATAAATGAAGCCATTGCCGCACGGCGTATGCTTTGATACAGCATATTTACCGAAACGGATATAGGCAGAAACCAAAGTCCGATTGATACGTATCTCAGGGCAGGAACTCCGATTTCAATAACTGCGGGGTCCTTTTGGAATATGGATACGATTTCCGGTGCGAGAATGAATCCTATGCTTGCAAGTGCACCGACTGACAAAATGCCGAATGCCATAAGAAATTTAATGCCCTTTTTGACTCTGTCGTATTCCTTAAGCTCGTAATTGAATGAGCTGAACGGCTGAAATCCCTGACCGATGCCGAGACCGACGCACATAACAAACGAAGAATACTTCTGTACTATGCTCATAGCGGCTATCGGGGCATCTCCGAACGGCTTGATGAGATTGTTGAGCAATCCGTTCGATATGGATGTGAGTCCCTGACGTATCAGCGACGGCAAACCCATTTTAAAGATGTTCAGATATACTCCGAGGCTTTTGGATATATATTTGATTGAAAGCTTGCTTTGCGCACGGGTAAGATACATTATAAGAAGAATCGAAAAGCTTACTATCTGTGAGAGGGCGGTCGAAAGTCCGGCACCGTATACGCCCATATTGAATATTCTTATAAGAATGTAGTCGCCGAATATATTTATAATACCGCCCGCACCTATTCCGAACATTGCGTAAAAGGCGTTGCCCTCATAGCGCAGAACGTTATTTAAAACGAGCGAGCAGATCAGAAACGGGCAGGAGATGAGTATCCACATTCCGTAGTCCTTGGCGTAGGGAAGAATTGTTTCCGTGCTTCCCAAAAAACGCAAGAACGGTTCTATAAATGCAAGTCCGAGTACGGTCATTAAAAGCCCTGCGATACCTCCCGAAAAAAATGCAGTCGAGATGTATTCGGATGCCTTGTCTATTCTTTTCTGAGCAAGATATTTCGCCACAAAGGTTCCGGCGCCGTGACCGAGCATAAATGCCACTGCCTGAATTATACATTGCAGGGTGAAAAGAATGCCGGTAGCACCCTGTGCGCTGTCTCCGAGTCCGCCGACGAAATACGTGTCTGCCATATTGTATATATTTGTGATCAGCATAGAAATTGTGGTCGGTATTCCGAGCGAGATGATTATTTTCGCCACCGAGCCCTCTGTCATTTGCTTGTGATAAGCCTCAGATCTGTCCATTTTTTCTCTCCGTTATATATTTCTAATCTTATAATAGCACATATTTTATGTTTTGTCAAAGTGTATGAAAGTTTTTGTTGATTTTTTGAAGAAATTATGATATCATAGTTCTATATCGGAGAGTTGCGGAGGCAAAAAATGAAATATAATGTTAAGATAAAAAAACTGAACGAAAAAGCGATAATCCCAACATACGGCTCCGAGTGTGCCGCCGGGGCGGATCTTTATTCCGCTATGGATGAGGTAACTGTCGCTCCTCACGAGACATTTCTTGTGAAAACCGGAATAGCAATGGAGATCCCCGAGGGATTTGCAGGTCTTATATATGCGAGAAGCGGACTTGCGACAAAGCGCTCTCTTGCTCCGGCAAATAAGGTGGGAGTTATTGATTCCGATTACAGAGGAGAAATAATGGTTGCTCTCCACAATCATTCGGATGTGCCGCAGACGGTTGCGGCGGGAGAGCGTATCGCACAGATAATTATCACTCCATATGTGAGTGCCGTGTTTGAGGAAGCGGATGAGCTTTCCGACACCGCTCGCGGTGAGGGCGGATTCGGTTCCACCGGAACAAAATAAAAAATCGGTGCTCACCCGAGCACCGATTTTTTTAGGTTTTTTCGTGAGTCCATCCCTCGCCGTTTATTTCGTGAGCACGTGATATTGTCATAAATACATAGGGATCTTCGCTTTTGATGATGTTCATAAGCTCGGAGTATTCGCGCATGCTGAACGAAACTATCACCATCTGCTTTTCCTTGCCGGAATATGCACCCCTTGCATTTACAACGGTTGCGGTTCTGTCAAGCTCATCTATGACGCGACGGCAGATTGTCTCACTCTTTTCCGAAACGATTTGAGCAACATATGCCTGTGAACTGCCGAGGAATATTCTGTCTATAGCCGCGGCGCATACGAATGCACTTGTTATGCCGAGGAGAGAGAGCACGATGTCGTTGATGATGAATATACCGAGCGTGACTATGACGGCGTCAACTCCGAAAATTATATAAGAGCTTTTTATTTTCTTGAACGTTTTGCAAAGTATCAGTGCAAGAACGTCGACTCCGCCGGTTGAACCTCCCGATATAAAGGTGAGTGCACAGCCCGCGCCGACAAATGCGCCTCCGAATACCGCAGCCAAAAGCACGGCAATGTCCTTGTAGCTTGAAGCGGAAAGCACGAAAATTCCGCCGAGAACGCTTGGATTCACGAGCTTATAAAAAAGGCTGAAAAGAGCAGGGTAGAATATTGTCGACAAAAGAGTTTTAAGCGCGAAATCCTTTCCGAGAAAAATAAGTCCGATAAAAAAGAGTATCCACGTCAGCGCCGTGATATAAAAATCGACGGAAAGCTCTAAGGGAATAATTTTTTCAAGTACTATGGCGAGTCCCGAAACCCCGCCCGTTACGAGGTCAAACGGCACGATAAAGACTGCCGTTCCGAATGCGAGTATAGCGGTGCCGAGTAATATTAAGAGCCAATTTTTCAAATGCTCCGATATATTTTTGCGTGTGATTTGTGTTTTCACGTCTGCCTCCCGAGAAAAAACATACTATATTTATATTATACATTATTGTTTCCCTATTTTCAATATAATTTTATGGAATATAGTAAACTTTTCCTAAAAAGCATTATAAAAAGTGCACAAAAATGTCGAATAAAAATTATATAATTGTGGCGAATTACCAAAATTGAGATTTTTTTGACAAAGGTATTGTATATTTTCCGAAAATGCGATAAAATAGATATGTATGGAAACGTTATTCCAATCAAGTTAAAAAATATTTTTTAATACGGAGGACATTAAAATGTCAGTAAAAGTTGCAATTAACGGATTCGGCCGTATCGGTCGTCTTGCATTCCGTCAGATGTTCGGTGCAGAGGGTTACGAAATCGTTGCTATCAACGACCTTACAAGCCCCAAGATGCTCGCTCACCTTCTCAAGTATGACACAGCTCAGGGTAACTACCTTGCACTCGGTCACACTGTTGAGTCCGATGACGAGGCAGGCACAATCACCGTTGACGGAAAAACACTTAAGATCTATGCTGAAAAGAACGCAGCTGATTGCCCTTGGGGCGAGCTTGGCGTAGACGTTGTTCTTGAATGCACAGGCTTCTATACATCCAAGGCTAAATCACAGGCTCACATTGATGCAGGCGCTAAGAAGGTAGTTATCTCCGCTCCCGCAGGCAATGACCTTAAGACAATCGTTTTCGGTGTTAACAACGAAACACTTACAGCAGATGATACAATCATCTCCGCTGCTTCCTGCACAACAAACTGCCTCGCTCCCATGGCTAAGGCTCTTAACGATTATGCACCTATCCAGAGCGGTATCATGACAACTGTACACGCTTACACAGGTGACCAGATGATCCTTGACGGTCCTCACAGAAAGGGTGACCTTAGACGTGCTCGTGCAGGTGCACAGAACATCGTTCCCAACTCCACAGGTGCTGCAAAGGCTATCGGTCTTGTTATCCCCGAGCTCAACGGTAAGCTTATCGGTTCCGCTCAGAGAGTTCCTACATGCACAGGCTCCACAACTATCCTTGTTGCGGTTGTTAAGGGACACGATATCACTAAGGAAGGCATCAATGCAGCTATGAAGGCAGCTTCCAGCGAGTCCTTCGGCTACAACACAGACGAGATCGTTTCTTCCGACATCATCGGTATGCGTTACGGCTCTCTCTTTGATGCTACTCAGACAATGGTTGCAAAGATTGACGACGACACATATCAGGTACAGGTTGTTTCTTGGTACGATAACGAGAACAGCTACACAAGCCAGATGGTTCGTACAATCAAGTACTTCGCAGAGCTTGCTTAATTTTAATTAAAAATCGGAGCATCGGAACATTCCGATGCTCCTTTTGTATTTTTCTCCCCGAGTAAATAAATCCAATAAAAAGATTGACATTAAATTTCTTTTATGGTAATATAGTGTTAGACAGGGACAACAGCCCTCGAAAAAGCGCAGAATGAGGGCTTTCCTTATCCTGCGTTTTTTTGCTTTGAAAGGAGAAAGCTATGAAAAGATTTTTGAGTATTTGCCTTATTTTATGTATGCTTCTGCCGTGCGGATTGCTTGTCGGATGTGAAACGACGAGTGATAACGGAGCACCGCTTGAGTTGATAGAGGATTATCTCATTTGGAGCGGTATTCAAAGCGATATGGAGCCGGAAGAGGTGGATTATGAGTATTACGGTACATACGGAGACAGCGTCGTTGTTTTCTTTCAAAGCGCCGGTGCATATGAAACACCGACAGATGAGAGAGTTGCGGGATATAGATTTAAATATCCCGATTCGCGCGTGATAAGAGTTTGGAACGACGGAAAATTTTACAAATTAAGCGAAGCTTATGAGAAAAAGCTTCTCAAAGGATCCGATATCTTCAGCATATACCTTAAGCATTTATTTGTTGAAGTGGAAGAACCGTTGTTTATCTATGAGGAGAAGGGCAACTTCCGCTTTGATCCGGACGCTGATTTTGCGGGAGAAACAATTATAGTTGAACTTGATAAGAATATCAGTGATCCAGATAAAGAAATTGACATCAGATTTTTCGATAATGAGATTAAATGCTACATATCTGCTTGTTACTATGATAAATGGTTTGAAAGATTGTGTTTATACTTGACTTTGCTTGAACCATCACGCGAAAATGCAATAAAACTAAAAACAAGTATAGAGAGAATAGATGGTGTTCATCATGTTACTTTGGATTATTATTTTGACCTTGATTCATATTTGCCCGATGATGAATATTATTTCGGAGAGTATTATGGTTTAACTTCAAATATGTGAATAATGGTAGTTTGTTTGAAAACTTAGGACTTTTTGAAAGGAGAAAGCTATGAAAAGATTTTTGAGTATTTGCCTTATTTTATGTATGCTTCTGCCGTGCGGATTGCTTGTCGGATGTGAAACGACGAGTGATAACGGAGCACCGCTTGAGTTGATAGAGGATTATCTCATTTGGAGCGGTATTCAAAGCGATATGGAGCCGGAAGAGGTGGATTATGAGTATTACGGTACATACGGAGACAGCGTCGTTGTTTTCTTTCAAAGCGCCGGTGCATATGAAACACCGACAGATGAGAGAGTTGCGGGATATAGATTTAAATATCCCGATTCGCGCGTGATAAGAGTTTGGAACGACGGAAAATTTTACAAATTAAGCGAAGCTTATGAGAAAAAGCTTCTCAAAGGATCCGATATCTTCAGCATATACCTTAAGCATTTGTTTGTTGATGTGGAAGAACCGTTGTTTATCTATGAGGAGAAGAAATATTATTATCCGGATATAGAAGCCCAAAGTTTAATTCTTTCTGCTGTTTCTATTGATATTGATAAAAGTTTGAGCCGTGAAGGAAAAAAATTTGATGAGGATTTCTTCTACGGTATTCAAAATCTTGAAATTATAGAAATACATAATTATTTCTGGCTTGATAGACAGAACATTTGGATATATTTTGAGGAAATTTCACCGGAAGAAATGTTAGAACTATTCAATATGTTATACACGGTGGACGGAATTTGTGCTGTATATCCGCAGTATATGGGACACCTTGATTATTCGGCAAACGATCCATATTATACAGATACCGAAAATTACGGTCAATGGGCGCTTGACAATATAGAGATTGAAAAGGTGTGGGATTTTACAACGGGAACTGATGCCGTCAGAGTAGGTGTTATTGACACCGGAATAGCATCTCACGAGGATCTTGATTCTAACTACTTGTTGAAAAACGCTTGGTATTTTAACCATAAGATTGAAGATTACATAGAAAACAAAAAGAATGACAGCATTAGCCACGGTACTCACGTCGCGGGTATTATAGGTGCAGTCGGAAATAACGGCATAGGAATATCCGGTGTTAATTGGAGTGTTTCGTTAGTACAGTTGGGAATTTCCTATGGTATGATGTTAAATGATACCACAGAGAAAGCTTGGAAATGGGTTCGTGATAATATGGAAACCGAGAATAGAATTCCGATAATAAATATGTCAATAAGTTGGGATAGGGAAATCACCGATATAGAAGCGCTTATAAGACAATATGTTGCAAAAAGCGGACTTTTGGTATGCTCGATCGGAAATGAAGAAGCAAACAGCGATAAAATACATAAATATCCCGGCTTCTATGGATCCGATTTATATAGCAACAAAATAGAAAATATTATCACAGTCGGAAATATAGATGAAAACAATAACTTGCCATCGGAAGCAAATTGGGGAGCTAATACCATAGATATATATGCTCCGGGAGAGTATATATTAAGTACGGTGCCTTGTTTACTCTGTTCTCGATATGATGACTTTTGTACGCTTGGTTCCGAGACTTCTCACGCCACATACGGATACCACATATATTCGGGCAGTTCAATGTCAACGCCGTATGTCACCGGTACCGCGGCACTTTTGCTGTCCGTAAATCCCGATTTGACAGCCGCACAGCTTAAGGAGTGCATTCTTGAGGGAGCGGATATTATAGAGATAACAACAGGAGACGGAGAAAAGCAGAACGTTAGAAAGCTAAACGCTTGGGGAGCGTTTAAATATTTGATGGATAATTATATCGATTCTAAAAGCACAGTAAGCTATTATGATATAAAATATACTGATAGCATAGACGCAGACGCTTCGTATTTTTGCGATAATACCTCAATGAGAAAGCTTACATTTGGTGAATCCGGTACAACAACTGTTACTGTTAGTGCGGATTATCCTTTTAGGGCTACATTTTACGATTCGAATTTGAATGCTGTCAAAACCGTGTCAAGTACGAATAATAAGGTTGAATTTGAGTATTCTGTATCGTCAGGCGCATATTATTTAAGAGTTAATTATCTTGACGAAAGTAAAGAGGGAACGATAAACGTTAACGTTACATCACCTCACACCCATTCATATACCTGCCATGCAAAGTATTCAAAGACACATCACATACAGGCGTGTGCGTGCGGTGCTGAGGGAACGGTAGTTTCACCTCACGTAGTCAAGCTCGGAAGCTCAAGCGGAAAGCTTGCCAATTGTATGTACTGCGGTCAGCTTATAAACCTTGACGATACGATAGTATCAACACCCGGCTCGAATGCGGGCAAGGTAACGCCGAACGGCTCTTACATTCTTCCTAACGGAATCATAGTCCTTGCGGAAGAGGATATAGAAGCATATGAAAACGGAACGCTTGTGTTTTACGATAAGGATAAGCTTCCCGAGGTTGCATGAA
>CAZHPZ010000026.1:0-21189 GCA_964534905.1 uncultured Lachnospiraceae bacterium
ATTTTATAATGCATTATACATCGAATTTTTCAATGTGTTAATTTTATCACAAATCGTTATAAATTGCAATAGTTTTTTTGAGAAAAATCTATTAATTTTTTCACAAATATGAAGAAGATTTTTGTGCCATTTTATAAAAACAAAAAAGGATGCTCAACACAAAATCGAGTATCCTTTTCAGTATTGTATTTGAAGCCTGACGACTGCACAAGATTTTATCCGATGATATCGGAGCCGTCTTCGGGAATGACTTCCTCTATTGCCGCTATTGCACATTCTATCATCGAATCGTCCGGTTCAAGCACCGTTATTCTCTGAAGCCAAAGTCCGGGAGCCGAAATAATTCTCGTAAAAGCATTATCGTGTCTGCCCGCAAGCTTGATAAGCTCGTAGCCTATTCCCATAGTCAAGGGGAGAAGCAATATCTTAATAAGTGTGCGAAGAACTGTACCTATCTGCGGAGGAATGAGCATTCCGATGAAAATGCCGACAAGCACCATAAGGACGAGGAAGCTCGTTCCGCATCTCGGATGAAATCTTCCCTGCACTCTTACGTTTTCAACTGTAAGGTCAAGGCCCGCCTCGTAGCAGAATATCGTTTTGTGCTCGGCGCCGTGATATCTGAACGTCCTCTTGATATCGGGCATTTGAGAAACCGCCGCCATATATCCGACAAGTATCGCTATTTTAAGCACACCCTCAAACAAAGATTTAAGAAATCTGTTTGCGAAAAATTCGGGATTTATGAGTGAAATAAGACTGTAAAGAAATGTGGGCAGCGCTATGAAAAGTCCTATCGAGAGACAAACCGCAAGAACGCCGGAAACGACGCCTACCACCGCCATAACGCCCTTACTCTCTTCCTTTTCGTCCTCTTCAAGTCCCGATATCTCCGCGCTCCTCATAAGCGATTTATATCCGCTTATCATAGAGTCCGCAAAATTGAACACTCCGCGAACAACCGGAATTTTTTTGAGCTTTTCGAGCATTCCGTCCTTATCCGAGCTGCTGTTATCCCACTTTTCGACAACTATCTCTCCGTTTGTACCTCTGACCGCCATTGCGCTCTTCTTCGGTCCGCGCATCATAATTCCTTCTATAAGCGCCTGACCGCCTATCGAGGTCTTTTTGGCGGCTTTTATCTTATTGTTTTCCGACATATATACTCCGTTCTGCCGACAGGCAAAATAATCTACTAATAAGACAGTATAATATATAATTGTTAACGGTTCGTGAACAAAACACATTTGTTAAAAAATCCTCTGCGCCGCAGAGGATTTTTTGTATCAAACCTTATTATATTTAGCAAGGATATTGTTGATTCTGTCAACAGGCTCAAGAAGCTTGCTGATAGTATCGTCGTGATTGAGCGTATCAATGATATACGCCACGTATTTGCACATATTTACTTCACAATACCAGGGCTTGTCCAAAAGCTCGGGCTTGCGGTAGACAAGATTCGTCGTAAAGACCTTGTCGATAAGTCCCTGCTCATATGCGGCGTCAAACTTATCAAATCCGTCGGTGAAGAGTCCGAACGTGGCAAAGTTAAATATACGCTTTGCGCCCTTCATCTTAAGCTGTCTTGCAACGTCAAGCAAGCTCTCGCCGGAGGATATCATATCGTCTACGATGATAACGTCCTTGCCCGTAAGGTCGGAGCCGAGATACTCGTGCGCCTCTATGGGGTTATGACCGTTAACTATCACCGAATAGTTTCTTCTCTTGTAGAACATACCGATATCTATACCGAGCACGGATGAATAGTACATACATCTTTGCATTGCGCCCTCATCGGGAGATATCATAACAAGATGATCCTTATCTATCTTTATATCGGGAATGTTCTTAATAAGAGCCTTTATCATCTGGTATGTGGGCTGAACATTATCAAATCCCGAGAGCGGAACTGCATTGTTAATTCGAGGGTCGTGCGCGTCAAAGGTCAAAATGTTGGTAACGCCCATCGAAACAAGCTCCTGAAGCATAAGTGCGCAATCAAGCGACTCACGTGCGCTTCTCTTGTGCTGACGTCCCTCATAAAGCATAAGCATTATTACCGTGATACGTCTTGCCTTTCCCGCAACCGCGGCAATGGCACGCTTAAGATCGCAATAGTGATCGTCAGGGCTCATAGGCACACGCATTCCGTACATATCGTAGGTTATGCTGTAATTAAAGACGTCCGTGATGATATAAACGTCATCACCTCGCAATGTTTCATGAAGAATGCATTTTGCCTCACCCGTGCTGAATCGCGGACAGTCGTGGTCAACGACAAACGTCTCATCATCCTGTGATTTACGCCATTCCTTAAGGTAGCTGTCAACCTGCGAAACGAATTGCTCACAGCCCTTCATTCCTATAATGCGCAGCTCGCCGTAGAGTTCTTTTTTCATAATAGTGAAATCCCCCGAAAATATTCAAATTACGGCATATTATAACATATATCGCACCGTTTTTGCAATATCTTTTTCGCCTTTTCGAAATATTTTGTCATTTTGTCGAAAAAAGGCGATTTATTTTCATAATTTGCTCGAATTTGACCAATTATTTAAGCTCGACAACGGTGACTCCGCCGTCTCCCTCTCCGTACTGACCTATTCTGAACGACTTTATTCGTCCGTCACGCTTAAGATGCTCCCAAAGAGCTTTTTTCAGCGCACCCGTTCCCTTTCCGTGTATCAGTCTTACCGAATTATATCCGACAAGCATAGCCTCGTCAAAATATTTATCGACTGCAAGCCACGCCTCGTCGCCCATCATTCCGCGAAGATCTATCTCATCACGGCAATTTCTGCTGACGGTTGCCTTATAGTCTCCGGCAGCCGTTTTCTTGCCCGATCTGTCGGTAAATGACGGAGAATTTTCAATCAGCTTCAGATTTTTGATTTTGGTTTTCGTCTTTATAATTCCCGCCTGAACGGTAACATTGCCGTTCTTATCGGGCTTTTCCACAACAAAGCCCGTCTTGTCGATGTTTATGATATATACCTCGTCGCCGACCTTAAGGTCTCTTGGCAGAACGTACTTCTCATCCGTCTTTTCTTCAACGGGATTATATTTATTCTCGTTTTCACGAATATAAGCGCGCACTCTGCGTCTTGTACCGTCAAGCTCGTCGCCGAGTCTTTCGCTGTCCTTAAGCTTTCTTACCTTATCAAGCTCGGAAAGAATGTAATCGCTCGACGCCTTTGCACTTTGCACAATGGCGTTCGCCTTTGAATGTGCGCTTTCAAGCTCACGCTCCGCCTCGCCGAGTCTTGCTTTTATAAGCTTCTCATTCTCCGCCTTGAATTTTTCATACTCCGTGCGAAGACGCTCTGCCTCCGCTCTTTCCTTTTCCATTTGGATACGGCTCTCCTCAAGGCGCTCTATAACGCTCTCAAAGCTTCTGTCGTCCGTTTCTATAAAGCCTCTTGCGCGCTCGACGATCTTCACATCAAGCCCGAGCTTTTCGGAAATCGCAAACGCATTCGATTTGCCCGGCGCTCCTATTATAAGCCTATATGTCGGCTTAAGCGTGGAAACGTCGAATTCACACGACGCGTTGCAAACGCCCTCTGTTTGAAGTGCATAAGCCTTAAGCTCGGCATAGTGTGTTGTCGCCATACACATAGCGCCCGACTCTCTGACCGCCTCTATAATCGAATGCGCAAGCGCCGCACCCTCAACGGGGTCCGTACCCGCGCAAAGCTCATCGAAAAGCACAAGAGAGGACGGAGTTATTCCGTCAAGCATCTTAACTATGCTTACCATATGCGAGCTGAACGTTGAAAGAGACTGTTCTATGCTTTGCTGATCTCCTATATCGGCGAAAATATTATCGAAAATGCATATCTCGCTTCCCTCATCAGCAGGAATGTGAAGTCCCGACTGTGCCATAAGCGCAAGCAAGCCGAGAGTTTTAAGCGTAACCGTTTTTCCTCCGGTATTGGGACCTGTTATTATGAGTGTATCGTTTCCGCCGTCTATGCGAAGATCTATCGGCACTACCCTGTCCTTATCTATAAGCGGATGCCTTGCGTGCTTCAGATTCACCGTTCTTTCTCTCGGAATTGAGGGTGAGACGCCTCTCATTCTCTCGGAGAGTGTAGCACAGGCAAAGCAGAACGCTATCTCCGAAATATTTCTGCAGTTCAGCCACAACGCACGTGAGGTATCGCTCACAGCCGCCGACAGCTCCGCAAGTATACGTTCTATCTCATGTTCCTCGCGTGAGCGCAAAATGTTAAGCTCGTTATTTGCGTCAACCACCTGGGACGGCTCCACGAATATGGTTGCTCCGGATGCGGATGTATCGTGAACGAGTCCTCTTATCTCGTTTTTGCACTCAGCCTTGACAGGAACGACGTATCTGCCGTTTCGCATCGTAACTATATTTTCCTGAAGATATTTCGAATGCGAGCCAACACTCACATATTGCTGAAGAATATCCTTTATTCTGTTGTTTTCGTTTCTTATTTTGCGTCTTATATCCGCAAGAGCCGGGCTTGCCTCATCCGCCATAATCTCCTCAGAGATTATGGAACGGAATATTCTCTCCTCAAGCCGACGGTCGGGTATAAGTCGTTCAAAAAGCTCGTCAAGCACCGTATCGAAAAGCTTGTTTCCGTTAATGTAATCAAGAAGCATCCTCGATGTTCTGAGAACAGCGCCTACGTCAAGCAGCTCTCGCATGGAAAGCACGGCTCCCTTTTCGGCTCTCTCGCACGACGCCGAAATATCCTTAATATTATCAAATGTCGGAAGCCCCTTTGCACCGAGCAGTCTGCGTGCGTCTGTCGTTCTTCTCTGACGTCTTATTATAATGTCCGCCCGTTCACTCGGCTCAAGAGACAAGCAAAGCGCACGTGCACCGTCTGTTGCGGCACACTCGGCAAGCAATGCCCTTACCTTGTCGAATTCAAGCGTGGTAAATAAATTTTCAGAATATCTCATTATCTTTCCTATAAAATCGAATAATACAAATCAAGCGAATCAAATCCTCTGCCGAGATGATTAAGCAGATAGCTCTCACACGCCCCTGCAAATGCTTCAAGATCGGATGCACTTGACATATTGAATGAAAAAATCCTTTCGGCTCCCGCCCCGAGCACATATCTGACTGCGGCAAGCGACGCAGGCGTGAGCGGTGATAGCACACTGCTCTCCCTTAGGTCGTCATACGCCGAGCGTGCTCGTCCGACTGCCGAGCTTGCCCTTTTATCAAGGCATTCCGAGCAGATGAGTGCTCCGTTCATTACATCGAAATACGGCGTTGACATATCGGATCTGCCGCACTCCTCACACACCGACACATCGGGCATATATCCCGACACTGCCGCCGCACGAAGCTCGAACACCGCCTTTATCTGTGAGAGCGGTCGCATATCGGTCATTACGGCAAAAAGCGTATTCAAAGTCAGCTTCAGCATCTGAGAGCAATCGGTATCCTCTCCCGTAAGCTCATATGCCACGTCGCATATGTACGAAGCAAGAAAAAGCTTTTGCACGTCGTCACGAAGCCTGTAAAACATCTCATAGGACGAGCCGCTCCTCACCCAAGAATAATTTTCTCTGCGGTTTATTTCAAAATTTCCGTAAACATATGGCTGAGCAATACCCACAAGCTTGCTCTTCATCGAGCGTGCGCCCTTAACGACGGCATTCACCTGCCCGTCGGGCGTCAGTACGGTGATAAGTCTGTCATTATCACCGCTGTTCTGCGCACGTATTACAAGCCCGTCCGTCGTGTAAATCATAACCAAACTCCCGAATTTATCTTATTCCTCGTCGTGATAACCGAAGTTTCCGACGGTTCTTGCGCTTTCACGCCAATTTTCCTTAACCTTTACCCAAAGATTGAGGTATACCTTCTTACCGAGAAGCTTTTCAAGGTCGTCGCGGGCATAGGTGCCTACCATTTTAAGCTCCTTGCCTCCTTTTCCGACAATTATACCCTTATGACTTGCCTTCTCGCAGAATATTTCCGCACGAATACGAACAAGCGTGCCCTCATCGCGGAATTCCTCTATTACAACCGCAACTCCGTGCGGAATCTCCTTATTCAAGGTTCTGAGTATCTTTTCACGGATTATTTCCGCCGCCATCTGGCGAAGCGGCTGATCCGTTATCATATCGTCCGGGAAGAACCAATCTCCCTCCGAAAGAAATTTCGATATTTCAGAGAGAAGTGCGTCCACTTGCTCGCCCTTCTTTGCACAGATCGGCACAAATGCGTCGAAATCGCACATTTCGGCATATTTGGATATCGTCTCTGCTATCTGCTCACGTCGGTAAAGATCAACCTTGTTGAGTGCGAGAATTGCCGGAATGCCGCTCTTCTTGACGTATCCCATTATATCCTCCTCAACTCTGCTTATCTCCTTGCCCGCGTCAGCGACAAGCACTATTGCATCGGCGTCGTGCATAGAATCGTTTGCTTCCTTGACCATAAAATCGCCGAGACTGTTCTTGGGCTGATGTATACCGGGAGTGTCAAGGAAAACGTACTGATCGTCGCCAACCGTGTGTATGCCTATTATCTTATTTCTCGTCGTTTGAGGCTTGCTTGAAACGATAGCCACCTTTTCTCCGAGAATTCTGTTCATAAGCGTTGATTTTCCGACATTGGGTCTTCCTACTATTGCTATAAATCCTGTTCTTTTCATATCCACCTCTGTACTTATCCGACGGAAAGTCCGAGTCTTTCCATAATGTCGCTCTGACGTCTTCTCATATCGGCGTCGTCCTCATCGCTGAGCTCGTGATCGTATCCGAGCAGATGAAGCATTGAATGTGCAGTAAGGAACGCAACCTCCCTCTCAAACGAATGACCGTATTCGTTAGCCTGCTCCATAGCACGCTCAAGAGAGATAACTATATCTCCGAGATTGCAGGAGAGATCGTCGAAAAACGGTTCCTCGCTCTCACCCTCATAGTCGAGAAGCGGAAAGGAAAGCACGTCCGTGGGTGCGTCCTTACCTCTGAATTTCGCATTCAGCTCACGAATGCCATCGTTGTCGGTAAAGGTAACGCTGACCTCGGTATCGTTCTCCATGCCCTCATAATCGAGAGTTTCCTCGATAGTACGGCGAATAAGCATCTTGAGCTTATAGTGAATAGCGTGCTTTGTCTGATTATTTTCAAAATAAATTTTAAGCTTCATAATTTTCAACCTCTATTTTCTTTTATATGATTTGGCTTCGCTCTTGCGTTTTTCGGCGTTTTCCCTCGCCGTCTTTTCAAATTTATCATATGCGAGTATTATCTGCTGAACAAGTCTGTGACGAACTACATCCTTATCCGAGAAGCGATGCACGTGTATATCGTCAATACCCTCAAGGATATGAACCGCAGTCGCAAGTCCGCTTTTCTGTCCGTAAGGTAAATCTGTCTGTGTCAGATCTCCCGTAATTACCGCCTTGGAATTAAATCCGAGACGCGTCAGAAACATTTTCATCTGCTCGGGAGTGGCATTTTGCGCCTCGTCGAGAATAATGAACGAATCGTCAAGCGTTCTTCCCCTCATATAAGCCAATGGCGCTATTTCTATCACCTGCTTTTCAAGCTGACGCTGATAATTTTCGACTCCCATCATATCGTAAAGTGCATCGTAAAGCGGACGAAGATAGGGATCTATCTTGCTCTGAAGGTCACCCGGCAAAAATCCGAGCTTTTCTCCCGCCTCTATCGCCGGTCGGGTAAGTATTATTCGGCTCACCTGTCTGTCACGCAACGCCTTTACCGCCATAGCGACGGCAAGATAGGTCTTTCCCGTTCCCGCAGGACCCACGCCGAAAACTATCGTATTCTTTTTTATCGCTTCGACATACTGCCTCTGACCGACCGTTTTTGCCTTTATCGGCTTTCCCTTGCTCGTAACGAATACACAGTCGTCTCCGTAGCTTTGCGTAAGTGCATCACCGTTTCCGTCGCCCACCATGCTTATCGCATAATTAACGGTATGCTCGCTTATCTCCGCGTCGGTTCCCGCAAGCGAAACAAGGTGCTCTATCACTCTTGCCGCCATTGCGACATCACCCTCGTGACCGTCGATAACGATAGCGTCGCCCTCATCGGCTCGCCTATTCGATATGCGAACGGAAAAGGCGTTCTCCACCGCCCTGACGTTTGCGTCAAAGCAACCGAAAACACGGCTCGTTATTTCATTGTTTTCAACGTTTATTACCGTTTGACTCATACTACCTCTCAATGCTTTTCAATATTTCGAATTCCGATGTCCTTGCGATATCGCATATCGCAACAACACGGCAAACGAGAATATATTTGCCGTCGGAGATCTTTCCGTAAAGCGTTTTCTTAAGTATTTGCGCCTCTCCGAGCTCTGCGTCCATTTTATCTCTCAGGACTTCATAAGCCATCTGCTCCGCCTCGTCTGCGCCGATCTCCGTTTCAACCTCAACGTAAGGAAGATACACCTGTGTGCTGACTGACACGGGAAGCTCGCCGAGTGAAAAGGGATCAAAAGTATATTCATAATTCATTATATCACAACTTGAGGGTAAATTTCCACAGTTTATGAAAAGTTTTATCGATTTTCCGAAAAAATTCAGCGTTTTTCGCTCTTTTTTGACTCCCGTAGGCACCTTGACCGTTTGAGTGAGCGGAATTTTCACTTCAAAATCACGTGTAACCCTTGCGAAAACCTTGCCGTAAGCCCTCGTGTACCGAAGCGGAGCATTCGCGCTTTCCGAAATTCCGCTTACCAAAAGCTGACCCGCACGCACCGTATCTCCCTCCTTGACTGCGCAAAATCCGGAATAAACCTCAAGCCCGACTATCTCCCCGTCCAGTCTCGCCACAAGATTTGCGGGCTTTGCAGCCCCGTCCGCCGTGTCCTGCAGCAATGCCTCGCGCACTTGAACGGATGCGACGGTTCCCGTCATATTTACCGATATCCACGCTATTCTCTCGTCCCCTATCATCACCCTCTGCTCGACAACGTCCGTTTCAAGCGCAGATATCCGTGAGCCGACAGAAAGTCCGCTGTTCTCAAGCAATTCTACTATCTCGTCGGCGGTCATATTCTCATTACCGCTGACGTCGATCCGCCATACAACGCCCTGAGAAAGAAAAAAGATAAGCAAAGACAAAAGAGCGCCGACAAGGATCCCGACGCTCCGCTCCCTGTTTGCGGAGAGCGTGGGAAGAAGCCCGTGTCGGCTGACGGTACGTATCGCAATTTTTCTTGCTCGACAGGCACACAGCACGTTCTTGTATGAGGCAAGCGGAACGGTTATCAGAATACGTCCGTCTCCGTCGTCCTTCAAGCCGTAATAAACGAAGCCGTATTTCATACAAATATTCATAAATCTCTCGCAATCTCTGCGAAAAATACTCACCACACAATATCCGCCGATACGCAAAAAGACATTTTTTACACTCATTTCATTTATCTCCCTCAAATTCTATCGACCGTATTTCCCCGTCAACTCTGACCGCACCGTTATAATATGAGGCGCAATACATATCCTGTCCGCATATTACGAGAACGAAGCCGTGCATCAAAAGTCTTATTTTTTCGGTGCTGTAAAGCAATATGCCGCGGCAGCCGCAAATGGTAAGCTCTCTTTTTCCGCGTGCCGTGAGGCTGTCCTCCGTACCGCATATTTCGTTTACGCCGAGCATATCGCCAAGCCTTTTACCGATACCGAATTTTTCCCTCATATTTCAGCACTCCCCGATAATATAATTCAGTATAATTTATGAAAGGTCGTCTATCAAAATGACTCAAAGCGTCGCAAAACGCAGACGGTACGGATTTTTCTCTCACTCTCTTACGCCGATATTCGCCGTGCTTCTGATATTTCTGCTGATAAAATACTCCGACGAGGCAAGCATGCAAGCCAAGAACGCTCTGACTCTTTGCGGGCAAATGCTCATTCCCTCTCTTTTTTCGCTCACGGTCGCAGGAGAGATAGCAACGGCGAGCGGCGCTCTTGAAGCCCTTACCGAGCATCTTACTCCGCCCCTCTCACGTCTGTTCGGAATATCCGATTCCGCAGCATCGCCGTATTTTCTGGGGCTTGTCGGCGGATACACCGCATCATGCCGCAGTGCGATACTCCTGCTTAACGAGAAGCGAATAAGCAGAGACGAATGCGAAAGGATAATAGCCGTTTCCAATATTCCGAGCCTTGCTTTTATAACGGGATTCGCGGGCGCAAAAATATGCGGAAGTACAACCGACGGTTGGATAATATGGTTTTCAAGCGTCGGGGCAAGCGTCATCTCGGGATTTTTGTGCCGAGCTATATTCGGAAATCTAAGCAATCGGCATTCCGTGTCCAGAAAAAGCAAGCAGATTGCTTCGCAAGGATTATCAAGAGCTATTGTTAGCTCTGTCTCCCACACAGCACAATCTATGCTTATGATATGCGCCTGCGTTGTATTCTTTTCCGTACTTATCGAAATACTCGGAGAGGTCTTCGTCACACTCGGCATTCCGACATGGTTTTCAAGAATATTTCTCGGCTTGCTCGAAATAACAAGAGGCGTCGGAGACTGCGCAGCGATCACCTCACGCGCGGAGCGCTTAATCCTCTGCTCAGCATATACGGGGTGGTCGGGGCTTTGTGTACACTTTCAGGTAATTTCCGTATGTGACGGAAAAAGGCTGAAATTCGGAAAATATTTTATAATAAAGCTTTTGCAGGGCGTGATATCCGCCGCACTCTCCGCCATTTCTCTTGTTTTTATTCAATAGAAAAACGCAAAAAGGGCAAGACTTAAAAAGTCTTGCCCATATCGACTCTTCGGTGTGCGTAAACCGCGAGAGCCGTTTATCTTGCTTCTGCAAGTTAGTTACTAAATGATTATTTTATCTTGTCACCAGTTAAAACATTAACTGTAATATCATCTGAACTTGTATAGTGAAGCTCAGTATCCGATACCGCAAGTGTAAAATCTTTAAGATCGTTTGAAAGATCTGTTTTTATACCGGACACGTCTTCCTCATTAGTTACGTTTGCAAATGTAATTGTTACATTAGTCTTTGTTGCTACAATATATGTAGTTGCAGATGTTCCTTCTGTTGATATTGTTTTTGTTGAAACAATATCCTTATTTTCGGTCATCAAAGCAGATTCGATAAGCGTAGCGATCTGATGTGCTTCCGTCTGAGCATTGGAAAGTTCAGCCTTTTCAATGAAAGACGTATATCCGACAACAGAAACGGTTGCGAGAATTGCAAGGATTGCGATAACAACAAGCAATTCTACAAGTGTAAAGCCTTTTTGAGTTTTTTTCATTGTGTTTTCTCCTTATTTTTGTTTTTCGTCCTCGGCAGTCAATCGAAGACGGTTTGTAGGATAAACGCAGAATAACGCCTGTTCGGCGTTCACGCACATCTGCGTGCCGTTCTCGTGCGCAGTCAAGCACTACCCCAGCACTGTATATTTTACAATTCTTTCTCCCTCTTGTCAAGTGATTTTTGTAAATGAAGCAAAGCAAAGCATTCTCTTTTTCTCTCCGCTTTTATCCGCTGCCGCCACGATAAGCCATTTTTACCTTATATTGTGGGTTGAAATCGTTTTTGTGCTTTGGTAAAATATATAAGCAGACGGAAAAGAGCTTATCCGTTTGAAATAAAAAAGAAAGGATATAAATATGCTCAAAAGAACCAAGCTTTTCACATTCCTTGCGCTATTTATGATAGGTGTTGTCCTGATTCCGACAGTCACACTTAACGCTCAAGCCTCGGAATACGAAAGAATTCCCCTCTCCCTCTCGGGTGAGCCGATAAACGAACGCGAGGCTCTTCTTATAAATTCTATCACCTATGCTCCTCTGCGTACGCTTACCGAATCGGTTTATCCAAACGCCTCGATAAGCTACGACGACAGGACAAAAACCGCAACGCTGATCTTCGGCTCGTACACGCTGAGCGTAACAACGGGACGTGAATACATATCGGTCAACGGCAGATATTTTTACGGCATAGGAGAGGTCAAAAACATAGGCGGATCTCTTTACGTACCCGTTCGCCCTCTTGCACGTGCACTCGGTCTTGATGTTATATGGAACGGCAAGACACGCTCCGTGGATCTAATCCCGACTGGCAAGTCCTTGACTGACGGCGGCAGCTTCTACAAAAACGACGAGATATACTGGCTCTCACGCATAATCGAAGCCGAAGCGGGAGGCGAAATACTCAAGGGAAAAATAGCCGTCGGAAACGTTGTTCTGAACAGAGTCAAAAGCCCCGATTATCCGAACACGATATACGGAGTAATCTTTGATTTCAAGCACGGAATACAGTTTACGCCCGCATATACGGGCACCGTATACAACACCCCGAGTGCAGAGAGCGTGATTGCGGCGAAAATATGTCTTGACGGCTACGACGTCTCGGACGGTGCGCTGTTTTTCTTCAATCCGAGAATAGCGACAAGCTTTTGGATAAGCAACACGAGAAAATACGCCTTTACCGTCGGAAATCACGACTTTTATTATTGACTCTAACATTTCCGACGTACCCGAATATCGAAAACGATATTCGGGTTCTTTATTTTTTATTGGCAAATAATCCTTGACAGGTGTGAATATATATATTATAATTAGTATGAAAAAGTATGTAAAAACAAGGATATTAAAAAAATGGTTGAACTTTTATCCCCTGCGGGAAATTTCGAAAAAATGAAATCCGCTTTGCTCTACGGCGCAGACGCGGTATATTTGGCGGGAAATGTTTTCGGTATGCGTTCCGCCGCAGACAATTTTACAAACGATGAGCTTCACGAGGCGGTAAGCTATGCTCACGCAAGAGGCAAAAAGGTGTACCTCACCGTAAACACTATGCCCCACGAGCACGAATATTCCACTCTGCGTGATTATCTCAGCGCACTCTCCAACTGTCCCATCGACGCTATGATAGTAGCCGATCTCGGGGTTATGGCAACAATAAAGGAAATACTTCCGAGCATGGAGATACACGTATCTACACAGGCAAGCATAGTCAGCGTTGCCGCCGCAAGGGCTTATATTGCCCTCGGCGCGAAAAGGCTCGTGCTCGCACGTGAGCTTACTCTCGGCGAGATCAAAAAAATAAGAGCGGGCATTCCCGAGGATATTGAGCTTGAAGCATTTGTACACGGCTCCATGTGCGTATCGTACAGCGGCAGATGTATGCTTTCCCACCATATAACCGGAAGAGACGCCAATCGCGGCGCTTGTGCACAGCCGTGCCGTTGGAATTTCACGCTCGTTGAGGAAAAGCGTCCCGATATGCCCCTGCCGATAGAGCAAAACGAGCTCGGAACATTCATTATGTCCTCCAAGGATATGTGCACAATAGAGCATATTCCGGAGCTTATAGAGGCAGGCATAAAGTCCTTTAAAATAGAGGGCAGAATGAAGAGCGCATATTACACCGCAGTTGTAACAAACGCTTACAGAATGGCTATCGATGCCTATTACAGGGACAAGGAAAATTACAAATTCGATCCTCTCTGGATGCGCGAGCTCGAATCGGTAAGTCACAGAGAATACTGCACCGGCTTTTACTTTGATTATCCGATAGAAAACGCTCAGCTGACGAGCAACACGGGATACATCAGAGAAAAGGCTTATTATGCGATAGCGTGTGAGATGAACGAGGAGGAGAAGACTCTCAAATCACGTCTTGACGAGGGCTGCGACGACGGCAAATTCTACCTCTTTATGCAAAAGAACAAAGCATGCGTCGGAGACGATGCGGAAATCATCTCTCCGAACAAGGTAGGCACCCCGATTACGCTCACACAGATGTACAACACCGACGGTGAGGCGATTGAAAGCGCTCCCCACCCATTTATGCACTTTTTTCTCAAGGTCCCCTTTGAGGTAAGAGTCGGAGATATTCTTCGCGCGGGAGAATGAACAATACTTAGGCTGGCACGGAGGCTCGAATGTTTATTATTGAACTGATAAAGGCTATATTTTTGGGGATCGTAGAGGGCATAACGGAGTGGCTCCCGGTGAGCTCCACGGGACATATCATTCTTTTTGATGAATTTTTCCCCTTGAGAGTCGGTTCGGACATACACCCCGACTTCACATCGGAATTTGTTTCGATGCTTGAGGTTGTAATACAGCTCGGTGCTATAATGGCGGTTGTCGTTCTGTTTTGGAGCAGACTCTTCCCTTTTTCGCCGTCGAAGAGCAAGGCGGAGCGTGTCGGTATTCTGAAAATGTGGCTAAAGGTGTGCGTAGCAAGCATCCCCGCAGCCGCAGTCGGCATAGTGCTTGACAAGATAATAGAAAAAATAAGCGGAAAGGACATCGACGGCTGGCTATACAACGCCACGGTTGTCTCGATTATGCTGATACTTTACGGAGTTCTTTTCATTCTGATAGAGCACAGAAACAAAAGCAAAAAGCCCCAGATCACGTCCGTTGACGAAATAAGCTATACCCAAGCATTGGCACTCGGTGCCTTTCAAGCGCTTGCCATTGTTCCCGGTACGTCACGCTCCGGCTCGACAATCCTCGGCTCCATGCTTATGGGATTTTCACGCACAGTCGGTGCCGAATTTTCTTTCTTTATGGCGATACCCGCAATGGCGGGAGGAAGCCTTGTCAAGGCTTTGGGATTTATTGAATTCATCGGCGGAGAAAATTCATACGGCGCTCCGCTGTCTGTGCCGAGCGAGGCTTGGATAATACTTGCCGTATCGACCGCAGTTGCCTTTGCCGTCTCAATGATATCAATAAAATTTTTGATGAATTTCGTAAAAAAGCATTCCTTTGCTCCGTTCGGCGTCTACCGTATAATACTCGGCTCCGCGGTGCTCGCTTATTTTGCGATAAAGGCTGTATAAATGTATGAAAAAGCTTAAAATACCTTACCCGATAATAGTTGAGGGTAAATACGATAAAATGAAGATCGGCTCCGTGTGCGACGGACTGATAATCAAAACCGACGGCTTCGGTGTCTTTAAAAAGAGCGAAACCGCAGCTCTCATTCGCACGCTTGCAAAGAATTCGCCGCTAATAGTTCTCACCGACAGCGACGGAGGAGGGCGTGTTATCCGCTCTCACATATCGTCGCTCGTGCCGAGAGACAAGCTCATACAGCTCTATATTCCGAGAATAGAGGGCAAGGAAAAGCGCAAAACGGAGCCATCGCGTGAGGGCACGCTCGGAGTTGAGGGAATGAGCGACGAGGTCATCTACAATCTTCTCCTGCCATTCTCCGACGAATCGGAGCACGCCGAGGCGGGAGAAAGGCTTAAACTAATATCCGAAAATCCGCTTTCCAAGGTAGACCTTTTTACGGACGGACTGACGGGCGGCAAGGATTCGTCTCTTAAAAGAGACGAAATCGCTTCTCGCTTCGGGCTTCCGCCGAAAATGAGTGCCGGAGCACTTCTTGAGGCATTGCGTGTTATTGCCACATACGAGGAATATCTTGAGGCGGTCGGCAGAAAATAAACAGCGATTGGAGAAAAGCAATGTATTCTAAAATATTCAGTGCGGGGCTTTCGGGCATAGACGGCTTCATAGTTACCGTCGAATGCAGTGCCAGAAACAAAATTCCGAGCTTTGAGCTTGTAGGACTTCCCGACCTTGCCGTCAAGGAAGCAAAGGAACGTGTCAGAAACGCCTGCGCAAACTGCGGATTACCGTTTCCCACGGCTGCCATAACTGTAAACCTTGCCCCCGCCGACAAAAAGAAGGAGGGCTCAGCACTCGATCTGCCGATACTTCTTTCAATTCTGCATGCAGGAGCGATCATTTCTCCCGACAAGGATTTGTCGAATAAATGCTTTGTCGGTGAGCTTTCTCTCTCGGGTGAGGTACGCGGAGTGCGCGGTGTGCTTTCTATGTGCGTTGCGGCAAAAAACGCGGGACTTAAGCAATTTTACGTGCCCGCAGTCAATGCCGATGAGGCGTCCGCCGTTGAGGGGATAGAAATAATTCCCGTATCGAATGTTACGGAGCTTGTTCTTCATCTGAACGGCACGCTTGACATCAGTCCCGTTAAGTTCGATCCCGAAAAATTCGGAGGCAGTGCAAGTCCGTACGACATAGACTTCTCCGACGTTAAAGGGCAAGCGCTCGCAAAGCGTGCTATGGAGATAGCCGCGGCAGGCGGCCACAATATTCTGCTGATAGGCCCTCCGGGAACAGGCAAATCAATGCTTGCAAAGCGTTTGCCGACGATACTTCCGCCTCTCACCTTTGACGAGGCAATAGAAACAACGAAGATATATTCCGTTTCGGGCTCACTCAAGGGCGGACAGTCCCTGCTCCGTACACGCCCGTTCCGTTCTCCTCACCACACCATGAGCGCGGTAAGCCTTGTGGGCGGAGGAGCAAATCCAATGCCCGGAGAGGTTTCCCTCTCGCACAACGGAGTTCTCTTTCTTGACGAGCTTCCCGAATTTCCAAAGCAGGTCACGGACACTCTCCGTCAGCCTCTTGAGGATGGAAGGGTTACTATAACGCGTGCCGCCGCAAAGGTCACATTCCCCTGCAATTTTATGCTTGTTGCGGCAATGAATCCATGCCGATGCGGATATTACGGTCATCCGACAAAGCCGTGCACGTGCAAGCCCGAGGACGTTAAACGCTATATTTCGAGAATAAGCGGTCCTCTGCTTGACAGAATAGATATTCAGATAGAGCTTCCCTCTCTGACGTATACCGAAATATCATCCGACGCGGAAGCCTCGGAAACAAGTGCGGACGTAAGGGAGAGAGTTGTAAGGGCAAGAACCTTTTCCGAGAAAAGAATGCTCGCTGCGGGATACAAAACTAAGAGCAATGCAAATCTTGACGCGGCAGAGGTAAGAAAATTTTGCCCGCTTGACGACGGAGCGAACGAGCTTCTCAAATCGGCATATGACGCACTCGGTCTTTCGGCTCGCGGATACGACAGAATACTGAGAGTCGCAAGGACAATAGCCGATCTCGATTCAAGCGACATCATACTCGCAGAGCACATCGCCGAGGCTATACAGCTCCGCACGCTCGATAAAAAGTATTGGGGATAAGCAAAGGTGCATATCACAGCTCCAAGTCGTTCGCATTTAAAAATTATTGACAAAATTTCCGTAATATTGTATAATGTAATCGCAGACAGAGCAAAAAATCCAAAAATTAATATAGCCTAAGGAGGGATCTTAATGAAATCCTTTATAAAGAAAACCATTTCGGCAAGCCTTGTGCTAATTTTGATTTTTGCCATATGTACGCCCCTCACCGCCTGCTATCACGTAAACAGCGGTTCTCTTTCGGATATTGAGGGCACGTACAGGCTCACGGGATACCTCGGCAAGGAGGATCTTAAGGAAGCTCGCGGAATTGAGCTTTCAATAGTTATCAGATCCGACGGAACGGGATATTATGCCTACAAATCGAACGATACGGATGCGTACATCTCGCCCATAAAATGCGAATTTGAGGCTGATGAGGAAAACCCGGGAAAATATTCCTACGTTACTCTAACATTCTCTAAAGACAGCACCAAGCACAGACTTGCTATCGACGCAAAAAACAAAAACCTGAACTCTCAAACAGCGGTTTGGAAAGGTAGCCTTTTTGACGGCAACCTCACGATTGACTACTATATTGATGTCGATTTCACCAAAATAAGCAAAGATACCGACCTCACGTCCTTAAAAAAGGATTTCGGAGACATTCCCTTTTATCCGTTCGGTTCACTCGATTTCGGAGGCATCTATAAGCTCGGATATTTGAAAAGCGGCGGGACGGGCTCGGACAATTTTGTCTATTACTATGTCAGATTCGATCCGCAAAAGTCTTTGGGAGAAGCTTGGTATATGCTCAAGGAGGACGAAGAGGCGGTTCACAGGAATTTCAAGCTTTCTGTCGTTGAGGACGGCTCAAAATTTTATTATAAGTTTGACGGCACACGTGTAGACCCGAGCACTGCGGAATATGACGATTATATTACCCACCGATACCGCGACGGCTCACTTGTTCTCGATTACTTCGGATATCTTAGCGATGAGGAGCTTGAAGCGGAAATTGCAAACGACATTTCTCAATACCTCGAATCCAAATCTCAACCGGAATAATGATTTAAAATTCATCCCGACTGCAATGCAGTCGGGATTTTTTATGCATTTTCCTGTATTATTTTGTTCTTATTCACAAAATATACATTTTTAGGTGATATAATATTAAAGAATATGCGCTTTTTGTCGGCACGGAAATTCTCCTCCGACCGCTTTTGTGCACACTTAAGGAAGTAATATGAAAAGCAATAATAAGTCTAAAAAATGGACAAAATCACGTCACAAGGTCATAACGTCGATTGCTCGTACCCTCGTGTCGCCGTATTGCAGGCTGCGATACGGAATAACGGTCAAACCGTTTGAGGACGGGGACGGGCAGTATCTGATACTTTCAAACCATCAAACGCCGTTTGATCAATTCTTCTGCGGTATGGCATTCAAGCAGCCCGTATATTATCTTGCGACAGAGGATATTTTTTCAAAGGGCTTTGTCTCATCTGTAATACGCTACCTTGTAGCTCCGATACCGATCAAGAAGCAAACGCTCGATCTACATGCGATAATAGCCTGTATGAGAGTTGCAGCCGAGGGCGGAAGCATCGCAATATTTCCCGAGGGCAACAGAACATACAGCGGACGCACGGAATATATAAATCCGTCGATAACAGCACTTGTAAGAAAGCTTAATATTCCCGTTGCACTCTTCAGAATAGAGGGCGGATACGGCACTCAGCCGCGTTGGAGCGACGTTATACGCAAGGGCAAAATGAGCGCGGGAGTTACGCGTGTCATAGAGACGTCCGAATACTCTCAAATGTCCGACGATGAGCTTTTCGATACGATAAGAAATGAGCTTTACGTCAACGAGGCGGCAAACGGCGGCGAATATCGCCACAAAAGGCTTGCGGAGCATCTTGAGCGTGCAATATATTTCTGCCCGTTCTGCGGTCTTTCGGAGTTTGAAAGTCACGGCGACACGATCACCTGCAAAAAATGCGGAAAGATGATCAGATATACCGAAAAAAAGAAGCTTTGCGGAATTGGATTTGATTTTCCGTACAATTCAGTTGCCGAATGGTACGACGCACAGGCTGAGCATATGAACGCCCTTGACGTGACACAGCTTACACAAAAGCCTCTTTTTGAGGACGTATCCGACGTTTACGAGGTAATTCCCTGTAAAAAGAAAAAACTGATCGCAAAGGGCTTGTCTGCGAGACTATACGGCGACAGAGCAGAGGTTTCGGGAAACGGATATTCTCTTACCCTGCCCTTTGACCGCTGCTCAACCCTTACAGTGCTCGGCAGAAATAAGCTCAATGCTTACTGCGGCGGTCAAGTATATCAGTTCAAGGGTTCAAAGCGTTTTAACGCCCTTAAATACGTTCACGTTTTTTACAGGTACAAAAACATAAAGCGAGGAAATGAAAATGGAAAATTTTTGGGACTATAACGTGTGGGAATGGATATTCATTTTCGCAGTTCTGCTCGGAAGCTTGCTTGCGGGCAATATCATAAAAAAGAGCATACCCGTGCTTCGTGATTCTCTGATTCCGACGTCCGTTCTCGGCGGTGCGATACTTCTTATCGTCGGATATGTTTATAAGACGGTGTTCGGAGTAAGTATGCTCGAGCAGGGCGACGTGGTGCTTGCAATATTCGGCGACGAGGCAAGATCGAAATTCGAAATGATAACCTACCACACCTTGGCTCTCGGATTTATCGCTTCGACTCTTAAAACCACGGGCGGAAAGCTCACAAAGAAAAGGCAGACCGAAATATTCAACACGGGGCTCACCACCGTTTCCACCTATCTTCTTCAAGGCGTTGTCGGATTCGGTATAACTCTCGTGGCGGCTCTCATAATTCCCGGATTTTTCTCGGCGGCGGGCGTTCTTCTTCCCTTTGGATACGGTCAGGGCACAGGTCAAGCAATGAATTACGGCTCAATATATGAAACTCAGTTCGGCTTTGTCGGCGGTAAGAGCTTCGGACTTACCGTTGCCGCACTCGGATTTATATCCGCAAGCATCGGCGGAGTTCTCCACCTCAATATAATGAAAAAGAAGGGCAAGCTTAAGCTGTCGGAAAGAAACGACGGCAGCCTGCACACGGATTCCATAGAATCGGATAACGAAATTCCGATGCAGGAGAGCGTTGATAAAATGACCGTTCAGATCGCACTCATATTTCTCGCATATATGATAGCATACGTGCTTATGTGGGTGATATCTCTCATCGTTCCGAGTATGAAAGCGGTTATTTACGGTTTTAACTTTCTTCTCGGCGTTATCTCGGCAATCCTTGTCAAGTCGCTCCTCGGCCTGTTTCAGAAAAAGGGCATTATCAAGAAAAAGTATACCAATAACTTTTTGATGACAAGACTCAGCAACTTCTTCTTTGATCTTATGATAGTTTCGGGCATAGCCGCTATCAGCCTCGATACACTTGAGGACTATTGGGGCATACTCATAATTCTCGGCGTGGCAGGTGCGGTTATTACATACGCGTATAACCGTTTTGTCGCAAAGAAGCTGTTCCCCGATTACTATGAGGAGCAATTTCTTACTATGTACGGAATGCTCACGGGAACGGCAAGCACGGGCGTTATTCTTTTGCGCGAGATTGATAAGGATTTCAAAACTCCCGCGTCCGATAACCTCGTTTATCAAAATCTTCCCGCAATAGTTTTCGGATTTCCGATAATGTTCCTTGCAACGCTTGCACCGAAAAAGCCCCTGCTCTCTTTTATAATATTCTTTGCTCTGCTCGTGATAATGAATATCATACTTTTCAGAGCACAGATATTCGGAGCAATTCGCAAAAAGAGCAAAAAAGATAAATAAGATCAAAATCGGACGGAGCAATGCTCCGTCCGATTTTAGTCTTGTTAGATAAACATTTTTCATCAAATCCTCAAAAATCCCTTGACAATTCGAACAAAATATGTTATTATATTTGAGTCGTGTAATGATGGTAATGGGTGAGCGACTCAAAAAGGACACAGTGTGTCGTTTTTGTGAGCGTGTCACGAAAATAATGAGAAATGGAGCCGAATTATTCGGCGTGCATTTCGACTATATTTTCGGAAGGGCACGAGTCTTGAAAGCCCTTGGTTTTCGATAGCTTTACCCTAAAATTTGCACAACTTAATATACGGAGAGATATCGAAGCGGTCATAACGAGGCGGTCTTGAAACCTGCTCGGTTCTGTCCTTTCA
>CAZHPZ010000027.1:0-20884 GCA_964534905.1 uncultured Lachnospiraceae bacterium
ACTCAAACAACAATCTTTATGTAGTCGAATAGAAAAAGGCAGGTAGAGCCGTTTATACTTTACCTGCCTACCGTTTTTATGGGCTGCCGGTAACCTCTTATCCGCCGTTCAAGTGTTCATCGGCGGTATAATCCCATTGGTAGGAGCACCTCTGCCGTGAATTGCCATGTTTAGCAAAAACGCAGTATATAAAAATTTATTTTTGCGTAAATTTGTAATTTTTCCTTATTTACTTGAATTTTCTTTTGTGATATAATGTGCTTAAAGAGTGTGGCGGCTTGTATCCGATAACCACTCGAAAAGGAGTTTATATATGCAACTTATTCAAAGTCTTGTTTGGATGCTTGCGGGTGTAGGCGTTTTTATGGTCGGAATGAACTGTATGAGCGGTGCACTTGAAAAGAGTGCGGGCGGCAGCATGAAGCGTTTGCTTGAAAAAATCAGTAATAATCGCTTCTCGGGTGTAGGAATCGGTGCTACGGTAACCGCTATAATACAAAGCTCGGCTGCAACCTCGGTGATGGTAATCGGTCTTGTAAATGCGGGCGTTATGACGCTTATGCAGGCAACGCCGATAATTATCGGCGCAAATATAGGAACTACCGTTACTGGAGTTCTCGTTGCGCTGAAAAACGATTATTTTAATATGCTAATGTATTTCCTTGCGTTTGCGGGAGTAATGATGGGATTTGCCAAAAAGGAGCGAATTAAGATCATAGGCTCTCTTTGCTCCGGACTCGGACTGATTTTTGTCGGTCTCAGTATAATGAGCAGTGAGCAAGCGTTCGGTAATGCCGAAATGGGAGCGCTTTTTGCAAGCATATTTAATAACATAGATTTTCCTCCGTTGCTCATTTTGGTTGGAGTTATACTGACCGCATTGATGCAAAGCTCGTCAGCCTCTACAGGTATTGTTATAACAATGGTCGGAACAGGTATTTTACCGCTTGAGCTTGCGCTTTTTATAGTGCTCGGCGCTAATATCGGAACCTGCGTTACGGCTTTGCTTGCCTCGATAGGTGCGAACGCAAATTCAAAAAGAGTTGCATTGATACATTTCTTGTTTAACTGCTTCGGTACATTGGTGTTTACTGCTTTGCTTCTTGTTGCCAAGGAACCGATAGTTGAACTTTTGACGCTTGCTTTCCCCGCAAATGATACAATGTCTCTTCAAATGCGTGTATCGCTGTTTCATATTGTATTTAATGTTATAACGACCGCATTACTCTTGCCGTTTGTAAAGCAGCTTGTTGATCTGTCTTGCGTTATTATTAAGGATAAGACCGAGGAAAGTGCTTCTCTTACACTCAAATATGTTGACGAAAGACTTCTTTCAACTCCTTATGTTGCTCTTGCACAGGTAAAGAAGGAAATAGAATATATGTTTTCTCTTGTTGAAGAAAGTATAACGATGTCTTTTGATACAATAAACGAAAGATCTGATAAGTACAACGAAAAAATTGCAGAGAATGAGAGAACGATAGACTTTATAAACGACGCCCTTACGGAGTTTCTTATAAAGCTTTCCCCTGACCTTGAACGCACCTCGGAGCAGGTTGTCGGTTCGTATTTTCACGTGCTGAATGACCTTGAACGTATTGGAGACCATGCAGATAATTTTAATGAAATAGGTGTTGAAATGCTCGAAAAAAAGCTTGAATTTTCTTCTGCGGCAATAGAAGAGATCGGACAAATGCGGGAAAATATAATGCAGATGCTCAACATTTCAAAGGACGCATTTGAGACAGGGAACAGGGAAAATCTTTTGTATCTCTCTGAACTTGAGGATAATGCAGACGGTATGAAAAATAAGCTTATATCAAGTCATTTTTCACGTCTTGCGGAGGGAAATTGTCACGTTGACGTCAGCCCGTATTTCTCATCTCTTGTTTTGGGACTTGAGAGAGTTGCGGATCACCTTGTCAATATAGGATACAGTATAGTAAATCCTACGGGATCTCAACCGGAATAAAGAATAAGGCTCGGTGATATCGCCGAGCCGTTTTATTATTATTTAAATTATTTGCAGTTGTGCATAATCAACAAGGTAACAGTTGTTTGATATTTTCATTCAATAATGTTTAACAATACAAATCGAATATTTTTCCTTAAAGGTCTTGAAAAAAAGCAAATAAATGATATAATAATATAGATACACGTTTGATAGGAGAATTATATGTCCGAATATAGATATCTGAACAGAATAAATTCTCCTGCGGATCTTAAGGCTATGCAGGAGGATGAATTATCACCGCTTGCAGACGAGATTCGTGATTTCTTAGTTGAAAAGGTTACGAAGAACGGCGGGCATCTTGCCTCAAATCTCGGAGCGGTCGAACTGACGCTTGCACTTCACAGAGTGTTTGATATACCTCACGATCATCTTATTTTCGACGTGGGTCATCAATCCTATGTTCATAAAATTATCACCGGAAGACGCGAGTACTTTGATACGTTGCGTCAAGGTGGCGGACTCGGAGGCTTTACAAAAAGGTCGGAGAGCGAAAGCGATTGCTTCGGTGCAGGTCATAGCTCTACGTCGATTTCCGCAGGACTTGGCTTTGCGGAAGCGGATAAGCTTATCGGCAGTGACTCTTATACCGTAGTGGTTCTCGGAGACGGAGCTTTTACCGGCGGTATGATACACGAGGCACTCAATAACGTAAAAAGAGATCTTAAGCTTGTAATAGTCCTTAATGAAAATGAGATGTCCATATCTAAAAATATAGGAAGCTTTGCAAAAATTCTTACAAGGCTCAGACTTCGTCCCGGATATGTTCGTGTGAAGCATATTACAAAAAAGATAGTATCTCATATACCGCTGATAGGAAAGCCTCTTTTTAAGGCGGTTCAAGCCTTGAAAATGCGTATTAAGGATATTTTCTACGGATCGAATTATTTTGAGAATCTCGGATTGTTTTATGTTGGCCCTGTTGACGGTAACGATGAAAAGCAGGTTGAGGATGCTTTGAAAATAGCAAAATCATGCAATGAAAGTGCAATAGTTCATGTAAAGACAGTAAAGGGAAAGGGATATGCACCTGCGGAGCAGAATCCTTCAAAATATCACGGAATATCTCCCGCGGCAGCTCCGAGTTACGATACCACATTTTCGGATGAATTCGGTAAATATATGATAAATCTCGCGGAAAGCGACAGCAGAGTATGTGCCATTACAGCTGCTATGCCCGACGGAACGGGACTTTGCGAATTTGCGAATAAGTACCCCAACAGATTTTTTGATGTCGGAATAGCGGAGGAGCACGCACTCACATTTGCCTGCGGACTTGCAGCGGAGGGAATGAAGCCATATTTTGCCGTGTACTCAACGTTTCTTCAGCGTTCCTATGATAATATGATACATGATATGGCGTTGCAAAAGTTACCGGTTAAGCTTTGTATCGACCGCGCCGGGCTTAACGCATCTGACGGTGCCACACATCACGGTATATACGATGTGGCAATGCTTTCTCATATTCCGAATATAACTCTTTTTGCACCGACTACCTATGAGGGTCTCAGAGCGTCGCTTGAAAAAATGAATGCTCTCAATACTCCTTGTGCCGTACGGTATTCGAGAGGTGCGGAGAACGAGATAATAAAAAAGCATTTTTATAATGAAAAAAAATATAGCCTCGGCGTAAGAGCGGATTTCTCGGTTGCAGATGAGCTTGACGTAATTATCATCACTCACGGATCGATAGCCCTCTCTGCAATAGAGGCGCAGAGAATGCTTTCCGAAAGAGGATTGAGGCTCGGAATAATCCTTGCGGAGCGCATTATGCCTTATGGAGATCTTGCTTCCGATGTCTTAAAGCTCATTCCCGAAAAGAGTATAAAAATATTGACGCTTGAAGAGGGAATAAAGGCGGGCGGCTTCGGAATGATGCTTCTCGATAAGCTTTCGGCATATACGGTTATGCAAAACAAAAAAGCGAGAGCCGTTGCACTCGATGAAACTCTTGCCGAAACCTACGGCAAGGATATTTATAAATCATTCGGACTTGATGCAGAGAGCATCGTTACAATAATAGAAAAAATGTAAAGGAGAGCCTAAAATGACGTTGTATGAATCAGGTGAGATGTATCTTGAAACGATTTTGGTATTGACCAAGGCGGGAAGGGATGTCCGCGCAATAGACGTGTGCGAATATATGGGGTATTCTAAGCCCAGCGTCAGCCGTGCACTCGGTATTCTTAAAAAAAGCGGTCATGTTACAGTTGACAAAAACGGTCACCTTTCCCTTACCGATGAGGGCAGAAATGTTGCGGAGAAAATATATGAAAGACATAAAATTCTTACGGAGGTACTTGTGGCTATCGGAGTAAATCCCGAGGTAGCCAGTGACGATGCCTGCAAGATAGAGCATCATATCAGCGATGAATCCTTTGAAGCAATAAAGAAAAAGCTCGGCAGCCTCTCCGAGTAACTTGAATTAATTGAAATTAACCGTTTGATTGGAAAGATTAAATTTCCGTCAAACGGTTTTTATTTGGCATTTTAATGAAAAAATGGCAACAAAAAGCGACTTGACAAGCATTTGGATACTTGCTATAATCAAATAAACGGATAGGGGGTTCAATTATGGATGTAAGAAAATATATGCTTTGTGAGGATGAAAAGCCTCTCGAAAGAATAGCCGAAGACGGAGGGTTTTGTGCGGCATACCGCAGTATTGCCTGCATAGGCGACAGCCTTTCGTCCGGAGAGTTTCAAACTCTTGACAGAACCGACGGAGAATACAGATATCACGATATGTATGATTACTCATGGGGACAATATATCGCAAGAATGACAGGCTCACGCGTATATAATTTTTCTCGCGGCGGTATGACGGCAAAAGAATATTGCGAAAGCTTTGCTGAGGAGAACGGATTTTGGAACGAGAGCAAAAGATGCGGATGCTATATTATAGCGCTTGGAGTGAACGATTTGCTCGGCTTGCATATGGAGCTCGGCTCTCTTGACGATATCTCTTTTGACAATTATGAAGAAAATAAGCCTACTTTTGCGGGATATTATGCAAAAATAATTCAAAGATATAAGCAAATTCAACCGAATGCAGATTTCTTTCTTGTAACGATGCCGAGAGAAAACGAGAGCTGCGACGGAGACGGCATAAAACCTCGCTTTAATGAGCTTTTATATAAGATGTCGGATGCCTTTGAAAATACTTATGTTATAGATCTTTATAAATATGCTCCTGTGTATGACGAGGAGTTCAAAAAGAACTTTTATTTATACGGTCATATGAACCCTATGGGGTATATACTAACGGCAAAGATGATTGCTTCATATATTGATTACATTATAAGAAAAGAGCCAAGCAGATTTTCACAAATTGCACTTATCGGTACCGAGTATTACGATAAAAATCTGAAATCTTGACTGTCATAAAATAATATGTTCACGGTAATTTGCGTGATTCATTAAAATTCCTCTTCGAGTTTGTCGTGAGGGATTTTTTTGATTATAAGGACTAATTTCAAAATATACAAAACGCTAAATAGATTTTTGTGCAGAGTTTACAAATGATGATAATTTATTAACAAAATGTTGTCATAAAACACTAAAAAAACAACAAAATGATATCTTTGAACAACATAGCGTTATTGAATTTTTATATTGTATGATTTATAATAAAATCGTAAAAGCGTTATCATAAGAGGTGGCGATTTCAAATGAAAAAGATAATAATTGATACCGATATAGGTATGGATATAGACGATACATGGGCGTTGCTCCTGTTTTTGACAAGTACGCTGTATGATGTATCCTTAATTTCCGTAACAAACGGGGACGTAGATTATAAAGCGACACTTGTCGCAAAAATTCTCAAGGAACTGAACATGACGCATATTCCGATAGCAAAGGGAATAAAAACCGATGGCTATGATGAGCTTATCTATCCGCAGGGCAGATGGCTTGAAGAATTCGATATGGCCGCATATGACGGAGCGGTTTATGAGACTTACGACGAGGCATACCGCAAAATATTAAATAACAGTATGAATGAGTATACCGTAGTTTCATTGGCTCCCTATACGTCGCTTGTCGATGTGATAGAGCTTTTAGAGGAGCACAAATGTACGGTTGCCTCTATGGGCGGCTCTATTTATAAGGGCTATATCGGGCACGATTATCCGGAAGCCGAATGTAATATAGCAAGCGATATCTCCGCGGCACGTAAAATTTTTGCAAGCAGTGTGGATATGATACTTCTTCCGCTTGATGTGTGTCGGGATTTGATAATCAAGGACGATAATTATCAGCTTATAAAAAACAGCAATAATATTTGCGCAAGAATAGCAATCGAAAATTATCTGATTTGGCAAAAGGATTATGTCGGCGGAGCTATCAAGCTCAATCCGGATACGTCAACCTCCATAATATACGATATGATTCCTTTTTGGTATCTGACATTTCCGCAAAATTTCGATATTAAGTATTTACAGCTTGATATTACAGATGACGGAAAAACCGTCATCGCGGATCACGGAAAGAAGATACTTGTGGCTCTCGGAATTCATAAGCGCGGTATTATGGAGCAATATTCAAGCGAACAGATATGCACGAGAAGAGAGGTCAATCTTGACGTCAGAATAATGGAAATAGAAAACAAGTATAAATTGATCTATCCGCTACGTCGAAACAATGTTTTTCTTTCAGTGTATGAAACCGGCTGGGAGCATAAGAAAAAAAGCAGCCGATACGGTCCGAGCATAAGAGAATATTATATAATGCATCTTGTGACGCGCGGACGGGGAAAGCTGATAATAGATAAAAAGGTGTATGATGTTCGTGAGGGCGACTGTTTTATAGTCCCACCTGATCTGATGACCTCATATACCGCAGACTCCGTGGATCCGTTTTCGTATTATTGGATTGGATTCGGCGGAATAGATGCACTTGAACTTTTGATCAAGGCAGGATTTTTGAGTAATGATACTTATGTAATTCATCCTGTCCATTACAGCACGATTTTAAAGCGTCTCATTAATGTAACAAATGTAAATTCGACCGACGGAACCGCGGAATATGTTTTGATAGGCGAATTGTATTTGATATTTGCGGATATGATAAACGCTTCCGCAAGGGGTGACAACGAAGCTGCGTATATGGAGGAAGCGCTGAGATTTATCAAGGATAATTATCAGGAGTTTACAACTGTTCAGGATATTGCAGATCATTTGGGTATTGACAGAACATATCTTTTCAGGCTTTTCAAAAAGGAGATTAATGTATCTCCGATAGATTATTTGATCAATCTGAGAATAGAAAAGGCAAAGCTTATGCTGATCAATACAAATAAGCCTATAAAAGAAATATCTCAGCTTTTAGGCTATTCAAGCTACACGTCATTTGTGAGATCGTTTAAAAATAAATGTAAACTCTCACCTAATGAATACCGTAATAAAAATAAAGTATAGAGGAGTGACAAAAAATGATTAAAATTTGTTTTGTGGGTGCGGGCAGTACTATATTTGCAAAAAATGTTTTAGGCGATTGCGTTTTGGCCGAGGAGCTCGGCGAGTTTGAAATATCGCTTTACGACATCGATCCCGTGAGGTTGGAGGATTCGAGATTGATGCTTGAAAACATTAATAAGAAGTATCACGGAAAGGCGGCGATCGGTGCGACATTAAATCGTAGAGAAGCACTTAAGGATGCTTCGTTTGTTGTTAACGCTATTCAGGTCGGAGGGTATGAGCCTTGCACCGTAACGGATTTCGAAATCCCGAAAAAGTATAATTTAAGACAAACTATCGCAGATACTCTCGGTATAGGCGGAATATTCAGAGCACTGAGAACTATTCCCGTGCTGGAGGAGATATGCGCCGATATGAAGGACGTTTGCCCTAATGCGATGTTTATTAATTACGCCAATCCAATGGCAATACTCACGGGATATATTCAAAAGTATCTCTGGCCGAATACCGTAGGCCTGTGCCATTCCGTACAGTCCTGTACACTTGGACTTTTCGAGTCTCTTAAAATGAATGAGTACATAGACAACTGTCGCTGGGAAATTGCAGGTATAAACCATCAGGCATGGCTTCTGAAGGTTACAGATATGGACGGCAAGGATCTTTATCCCGAGATAAAGCGCAGAAGCCTTTCGGGAGATTATTACGAAACAATGAAATGGGATCTTGTCCGTCATGATATGATGCACAGATTCGGATATTACATTACCGAAAGTAGCGAGCACAACGCCGAGTATAACCCTTGGTATATAAAGCAGCGCTATCCGGAGCTTATCGACAGATACCAAATTCCGCTTGATGAATATCCTCGTCGATGCGTAAAGCAGATCGCAGACTGGAAGCAGATGCGTGAATCGCTTGTTTCGAGTGACATCGAGCACGTTAAAAGCAAGGAGTTTGCAGCCGGAATTATTAATGCGGTTGTCAACAATGTACCGTATGTTATACACGGAAACGTTCAGAATCACGGGTTTATCACCAATCTTCCCGATGATTGCTGCGTAGAGGTTAAGTGCTTGGTTGACCGCACGGGAATTCACCCAACATATGTAGGAAATCTTCCCGAGCAGTGCGCGGCTATGAACAGATGCTGTATAAATGTTCAAAATATGACAATACTTGCTGCGCACGAAAGAAGCAAGGAGCTTGTATATATGGCAGCATATCTTGATCCTCATACACAGTCCGAGCTTTCACTTGATGATATCAAATCGCTTTGCGATGATCTCTTTGAGGCGCATAAAGATTGGTTGCCCGAATATAAATAAACGAAAAAGGAGAAGAATATGAAAAAAGTAGTTGTATTGTTAACAATGGTTGCCATTCTGCTCGCTACATTGGTTTCCTGCGATGATAACAGAGGAACAACGGGAAAGGAAAAGGTTCTTACATACCTCGTTTCTGCAGAATCATCGGCTTATAATGAAATTCTTTATCAGCTCGTAGATGAATTCAATGAGCAAATCAAGGATGAGGGATACCGTATCCAAATCGAGATCCCCGGCGGAGAATATTATCAGTCGCTCGGCAATAAGTTTGCCGCAGGACGAGCTCCCGACATCTTTATGATGGAAAGCGGATATTTCAATGCTTATTCGAAATATCTTTTGCCTCTTGATTCTTATCTCGAAGAGTCCGAGGTTCTAAATAAGAGTGATTTGTGGGATTTGAACGACGTATTCAGCGATAACGGTCAGATTAAAGCGCTCATAAAGGATTTTTCTCCCGACTTTATGCTCATATATAACAAGACGATGCTTAATAATTACAATAAGGCTAATCCCGATAATACAATTGAAATCTCCGACACGGAGCCTCTGACTTGGGAAGAGTTTTACGAGATTACGTCCACAATAAGCAAATGGGCAGGCATAGAATACGGAACGTCTCTCGGATTTGAGGGTGTTAAGCATCTTCACGAGCTTGTACAGATGACGGGATCAAGTATGTACACATCCGATTATAAGGGAATAAATATAACCGATTCCAATGTAAGAGAAGCGTTTGCGTTTTATTGCGCACTTCAAAAGGATAACGCAACCGAATTCTCTAACTATTTTAAGCTTAATCAAAATTCAGGAAAGGCTCCCGCAAGCTACACATCCGGTTCCAATACAAGTGAACAGGAGCTTTTCAAGCATCAGAGAACATTCTCTATTTTTAACGGACTATATTCCTTTGCGGCATACGATTTTTACAATGCTTCCTTTGAGGTCGGAGTTGCACCATCTCCCGTAATGAATGATGGGGACGAATGTTATTCAACGGCTTCCGCTATGGTATCTCACGCAATTAGTGCCAACAGTAAATATAAGGATATCGCATGGAGATGGCTTGAATACTATCAGACGGAGGGACTCAAGCGCTTTGCGGGTATAGCATTCAATATTCCCGGAAATAAGACTATCGCGGGAAGTGATTACTTCTTGAAGAACGATGATCCCAAAATTTCGGAAATAACAAATTATTTCTACAATTATGTTTCGAGCGGTGCGGTACACGCTACCGAATACAATCCCAATGTTGCTTTCTCGAGAATACAGACCTGCTTTACTATCCATATGTCAAAATATTTTGACGGTCAGTTGAGCTTTGACGAGCTGTTGACCAAGATTAACGAATCGGTTAAGGGCTCTACCTAAAATAAAAAAATTGCCGTGCAGTAAACAAGAGCGCAATATATCAGCCGACTGCACGGCACAAGCGTAATATGGCATTTGCATATCAACCGAATGCTGTAACCAAATAAGTTGATTGGAGAGGAGCTGTAATTTGATTGCATTGATTTGTGATTTAATTACGAGTGATTATAATGACGTTTTTTAATAAAAAGCGCAAGCACACAAAAGCATCTCATCGTGAAACCAGAAATTTTTATCTGTATATTACACCGTGGTTGATAGGCTTTTCGTTGTTTACTGTGGTTCCTATGATATCCTCGCTGATATACAGCTTGCAGAATATATCGGTTCTTGATCTCGGGAACGGAGGAGTTTTCGTCGGACTGCAAAACTATATTGATATATTTCACGATGATCTTTTTCTTGCTTCAATAGGTAATACATTCTTTTATGCATTTGCCAAAACATTTATTTCGTTAGCGATTGCTTTAATGTTTTCTCTTTTGCTCAATCAGAAATTCAGAGGAAACAAAATAACGAGAATTCTTGTATATCTTCCTGCTATTATTCCGACTGTTGCGTCTGTTATGGTGTGGTCGCAGCTTTTCAGTAAGGATTTCTCGCTTATAAATTATTTCCTCTCTTTTTTCGGAGTTGAGGCAATAGACTGGATGAGCTATCAGAATTCGATGAGCTCTGTATTGTTAATGGGAATATGGACGAATATCGGTCCAAATATGCTTATATGCTTAGCGGCACTTCAGGGTGTTCCCAATGAAATGATGGAGGCTGCGGAGCTTGACGGCGCGGGAAAAATAAGAAAGATATTTGCTATTACAATTCCTACTATTTCTCCAACATTGTTTTTTATTTCAATAACGGGAATTATCGGCGGATTGCAAGCTTATGCGGAAATGCAGCTTTTGGTAGGTGCAACGGATAAAACGCTTACGATGGCTTGGAACGTAATATTGAACGCATTCTCGCTTGACGGAACAAAGACCATGGGCTATGCATGTGCGCAGGCATGGGTACTCTTTGTTATAATAATTATCTTTACTGGTATTTATTTTAAAGTCAGCAATAAGTTTGTATATTATAATGACGGAGGTGATAAATGATGCGCAGATTAACGAAAAAGCAAAAGAATAAGGCTCTCAGCGGTGTGAGAAGCGTTGTGGGCATTGTTATCGGACTTGTTATGGCAATGCCGTTCATTTGGATGATATTTTGTGCTTTTCAGGAATCATCGAGTGACGTTTATTCATTTCCTCCCGTAATTCCGGATTTTACGAATTTTAAAAATTTTATTTATTATCTTACGGATCCTGAGGTCGATTTCTTTAATCAGCTTAAAAATACCTTGATATTGGTCATATCTAATATGGTGATAGGTATCGGCTCGTCAATTTTGATTGCATATGGATTTGCAAGATTCAGAGCAAAGGGAAAGAAACTCTGCTTTACAATTTTACTTGCTACTATGATGCTTCCTTGGGTAGTTACTATGGTTCCGGCATATATTTTGTTTGCAAAATTCGAGCTTGTCGGTACTATGTGGCCCTTGATATTGCCATCGATAGGTGGTAGTGCATATAATATATTTCTGCTTCAGCAGTTTTTCAGAAGTATACCGCGTGAGCTTGATGATGCAGCTAAAATAGACGGATGTAATTCCTTCCAGATCCTTACTAAAATTTTGCTTCCGAATTGCGGTCCGATAATAGCAACTATGGTTATATTCTCGTTTATCGGAATATGGAGTGATTACGTCGGTCCGAGCATTTATATTTTGGATAAGGAAAACTATACATTGGCGCTTGGCTTGCAATTTTTAAAGACTTCAAACTTTGTGGCTCCTCCGTGGCATATATTGCTGGCGGGATGCGTTCTCTATGCATTGCCTATGGTAATTGTATATATATCCTGCCAAAAGGCTTTTGTACGCGGAGCAGTGGACAGTGCTATAAAATAGGAGGTAAATATGAGAAAAATATCGGTCTTATTGTTGGCAGTAATGGCATTTTGCACACTTTCACTCAGTGGTGCGGCCATATCCGTTTATGACGCTTCACAAGTAGTTTACAAAGCCGATTTTGAGGGCGTAAGCATCAGCTCATCCAATACCGCCGATAACGCAACGGGATTTGTTTGGGTAAACAGATGGCAGGACGCCTCAACAGAAAGACATAACGGCTCCCATATGCTCAAGGCACCTCTTTACGACAGCGTCGATTATTCCGTTTTAGGTGGACTCGGCATTGCGTCAAGATCTAATCTCGCTCTTTGCATTCCCGGTGAATCATATGAGGTAACGCTCTATATGGAAATGCACGGACTTGATTATATGTTCGTTGAATATGTAGGTGGAGATGAAAAATGGGGCTCTGTAATTATATATCCCGACGGTACCGTTACAAATAACGGAAGCGGAGATAATATTTGTGAGGTCTCATATGACAGCAATATCTTAAGGTTTAAATTCACAATGGGCGAGCCTTTCAATGACGGCGGTAATACCATTAACGGATATATAAAATTCACCGGTTATAATTGCAGTAATGCATATGTATACATGGATGATATTTCGATAGTAAAATCCGAAAGTACATATAGCGAGGATTTTTCAAAGCACAGCGTCGGTGTTCTTAACACGCTGGATTCCGAATATTTCGGAAAATTCTATTCGACGTGCAACACCGAGATAGTGGAGAGTGCGGGTAATAAGTATCTTAAGGTCTCTAAGAATCCTACGGGTAGCGAGGCAACCGAAATGTTCTTTTTGAACCGTCTTTCGGTTCTCAACCGCGGACGTGAATACAAGGTTTCAATTGATTTGAATACCGAGAACGTTAAAAAACTTTATATTTATAATGTCGGAACATGGAATGATCCTGCGGAATATATGGAAATAAATATTACAGGATCCGATGTGCTTGTAAACGGAGAAGTGTTGAGCAATGCCATATATAAGGATGGCAAGCTTAGCTTTGATTTCAAGGCAAGCACTAAATATTCCGAGTACGGACAATTTCAATTTATAGCCGAGCCTGTCAATACGGATAGCCCAATCGTAATAAATGTGGATAATATATCATTTGTACAGGTTCCGATTGTTACAAAAATCGAGATAAGCTGCTTGTCTTCTAAATTTGTGTGGGGAGCGAGCTTGAATACCTCGGACTTCAAAGTCAATGCAATATATTCCGACGGAACGAAAAGGGAAGTTGACGCTTCACTTTGCGAGATCAAGGGATACGATAAGGCAAAGGAAGGATATCAAGTGCTTACGTTCTCATATGAAGGCGTAAGCGAAAAGATTATTATCAATGTAGTGCGTCAAAGCACATCCTTGATACTTGATACATCGTCAGTCAAAACGGAATACCGTTACGGTGAGAAATTTGATATGTCGGCACTTGAGGTATACGCCGTATATTTAAACGGCGAGGAAAAGCAGCTCTCTGACGATCCGATTTGCGGTGGATACAGTGCATGCCTCGGCGGATTTGACAGTCACACACCCGGTACATACACCGTCAAAGTGACATTCGGTGAGCTGACCGAGTCCTTTACCGTAACAGTTTTGCCCGCGAACAGCGTGGATTTTTCAGGCGTTCGATATACTCCTATGTAAGTGAGGATGATTATGAAAAAGAATATTAAAGTTATAGCATTGTTGCTGCTGATATCTATGGGAACGATGAGCGGTTGCTCCTTATTCGCTCTCGGATCGGTTAGTAGCAAAATGGAGAACGTTAAGGAAGATAAGGGATATGTTACCTCGTATCCCGAATCTGTTTCAGGCGCTCTTCATAATAAAGGAATGGGTTGGATATCGCTTGAGGAGCAGACTGAGCTCGGTAAGCTTGACCTCGGTGCCAACGGAACACTGCCCGAGGTGGATAATATAGGTATTCAAACGTCTTGGGCTCTTATTGAAAAGGAAGAGGGGGTTTTTGACTGGTCTCTGATAGATAAAACTATCGAATATTGGACATCTCTCGGAAAGAGAATAAATCTCAGAATCTGTACCGACTCACTATCGCTTCCCGAGGTGTTCTTCGGTGCACCGAGTTGGTTAAACGAGGAGCCTTATAATGTTTCTTATGAGAACTTTTCGTATTCCGGTTCTGTTATGGCAAGAGTTAATGATCTTACCGATCCAACGTATCAGTTGTATTTTGAAAGATTTATGCAGAAGCTTTCGGAAAGATATGCCTCCAATCCCTATATCGATACAATAGATATACGCGGATACGGTATGTTCGGAGAATGGCATAGCGGACACAGCTTCTCCGATATGGAAGAAAGAATGTTTACTCTCGCATACATAGTAGATAAATATGCGGAAGCGTTTGCTATGGAGGGAAAGACCCTGTTTCTTTCTAATTCTTGGGATTATCAGGGTGTTAACGATGATGGAAGCAGCGCTTCCACAAACGGAAATTGTGCATACGAAGATTATTTGGCATGGTCTGCGATTGATCATGCAATGAAAATCGATTATATCGGATATCGCCGTGACGGTATGTCAGGTAACGGTGTAACAAAATATTCGACAGATGAAAAGGCACTGTCCGATCTTATCAGAAGCGGAAAGGAAGCTGTCAACTGCGGAGAATTTTTTACAGGCTTCGAGTCTTATATCAACGGGCTGTACGGTATGGATCCGATTGAAGCGGTAGATGAGCTCATCTTCAAATCCAGATGTAACTATGCAACCGTTATGGGTTGGGTAAATACAGAGGTAGCAAATATTGTTGAGGCCGGATATGAAGAGGTATTTAACCGCGGAAACGAAAAGATGGGATATAGACTCAAGGTGGATCTTGCTAAATATCCTATGCAGGTAAAGCAGGGAAATACAGCATATGTATTAACCAAAATTTCAAATTCCGGTGTAGGACGCTTTTCTCTGGCGGATCACCATGTCAGACTCTATCTGATAGATCAGGACGGAGCAGTAAAGCAGGAGGTAGACAATAAGGATTATGACCTCAGGGTTTTGCTTAACGGAGAAACACTAAATATCTATACATCATTTGCAGTAAATAATTCTCTTGCAAGCGGTAAATATACACTTGCAATTGCTATTGTGGACAAGAACGGAAACCCGGATGTTCGAATGGCTCAGGTTGGAAATTATGAGAGTAAGATCTATCCTCTCGGCGAGATTGAAATCGGAAGCGGAAGTCAGTTGGAGCCATTTTTCGAGGAGATGACCTACGAAAAGCTCAGTAAATACAAGTTTAAGGCGAATAGTCTTTATGAGGTTACCTTTGCTTACGAGCCGAGCGTGTCTCTTTCAGATTATATTATGGGTGATGATGACGGATTTAACGTTACCGTATCTAATCTTACGCAAACAAGAACGGTATGTAATTTCCAGGATGTAAGCGGACACGGTAAAATGAAGACCGTAAGTGTTTTGACAGGCGGAGGCTTTAGCTATAAGCTTGATATTTACGGTACCGGTATTTACGAAAATAATATAAGAGTCGGAAAGGTTATAATTGAGAAAAAAAGCGGATATTTGCAGAGCTTTGGCGAGGATTATAATCTTCTCTCAACTAAAAACGCATGGTATTCCGATACGGAAAACGCCATTGCCGATAGCTATGATGTTTTGGGCAACAAGGGCGGAATTCTTGTGTTCGGAGAGATACCTCATGCACAGAGCGATGGACTTATAAGTGACCCATCACTTTTGCAGCTCAAGCCGAATACCTCCTATACGATTACGTTTTCAACCAAGGGAGAGCAAATAGGCGGAAACGCTTCATATTCTTATCTGAAATTAAAATCAGGTAACGAAACGCTTAAGACAATAGGTGAGTGGTATGACAGACCGGACGAGTCCACATCCGTAAAAAGCTATACATTTACGACAACGGGCGCTGATGATCAATACCTTGTATTCGGATATAATAACATCGGCGGATATCTGATTGAAAGCATCAATGTCACACAAAACCCGAAGGGAATTATTGTAGAGGGCAACGATGTTGAAAACGTTAACAATGTAAGACCCTATGACGAGGAAAAAGGACTCGGATATGTTGAGGGATTTGAAAATATGATCTTGAATGATTGTACTTTTACATACGGCTTTAATCGCTGGGGACATCTGACAGCCGATGAATATGAGGTTATTTCGGGTAAATACTCAATGTCAAGTAAGCTTGATGATGAAACGTATACGTATTTTCGTGAAAACTGGACTGAATTTATGTATTCCAATTCCAAATATATCAAGCTTGAAGCAAATAAAACTTATCGTGTCAGATTTGAATATGTAGTTCTTGAGGATATAGTTTTGGTCGACGATGAGCAGATATCAGGATACGGATATATAATGGCGCGAAGCGAAAGCGGAGCGGATAGCGATACAGAGTCCAAGAATTTTGCTCAAAATGTTACTCTAGGCAAAAAATATACCATGGTATATGATTTTACTACGGGCAATTCCGATGATTACACGATAATTATCGGTTGCTACGGACGCGGAAATATTATTATAGATAATATCTCTGTAACCGAAAAGTAAAATTTTAATAGCTTAGACTATAAAAATAATAATAAAATCAGGAGGAAACCTTATGAAAAAAGCATTATCGATCTTAATCTCTTCGGTGCTCATCCTCTCTTTATGCGGACTCAGCATCGGAATTACAGTAGGTGCAAAGGACATCCCCACACTCAATGACAGCGTATATTACGAGGATTTCGAATCGTATACTGTCGGTGCTGACAAGAACGAAGAAATATACGCAAATAAGCTTATGTGGTTTGAATCCGCACACCATGATACAAGCATAGTCGAACGTAACGGAAGTCACGTGCTTGAATATTCGGTTATCGGTGACGACGGCTACGGATATACAAAATTCGGCGGACTCGGAACAGGTGACGGCGGAAATCTTTCCAGGCTTGTTGTCGGAGCTACATATACGGTAAGCATGGATATAGAGGTACTTACCAATGAAACGTCCGAGCTCTATATCGAATACAAGAAATCCGATTGGACAGGCGTTAAAATCGTCGGCGGAAAAAATGCTACCGTATTGAATGAAAATTCTACATTCGACTTAAAGTATGAAAACGGCAAATTGGAATTCAGCTTTGTAGCGGGTAACAGTGTAGACGGCGGCGCTTCTTATATTACATTTACGGGTGCGGGATTTGATGTCGATGATAAGATCTATCTTGATAATTTTAAAATAGCACGTCAAAACGAATATGACATTGACTTTGAAAATTATGAGGTAGGAACAAGCGCAACAAGCTCAGGCTCAAATATTTCGAATATTTGGAACGGCGGAGATTCAAGCGTCAAGATTGCAGAGAATAACGGGAATAAATTCTTGGAGATTACACATAACTCCACGGGCTCTGATGCATGGCAGGTAATATATATCAACAATTTGTGGAATCTTATCTCCGGTCAGAATTACAGACTCAGTATGGATGTTTTGTGCTCCGAATATGCTGAAATTTATCTTTGCTATCCTCATAACACTTCTCCTAACGTTACCTATTCTCAAAGCGGATATGTAAGTCAATCGGATTCGCCATATATCATCGGAGGCTCATTCGACGGTTCACATCTTACGTTTGATTTTAAGCCCGATACGAGTGCCGACGCTAATTTTTGGGCACAAATATGTATAGTTATCAAGCATAATGGAGATATGAAGCTTCAGCTTGACAATATCAGCATTTGCGCATATGATCAATTGGTAAATGAAATTACAGTTGATACATCAAATTCCAAAATCGCATACATTGCGGAAGAAGAGCTGGACTTTGACGGTATAAAGGTAAGCGCTACGCTAAAGGACGGTACATCTCGCGTATTGAGTAAGGATGAGTATACAATAGATTATTCCGCAGCCGATATGAATGAGAGCGGAGAATATGAGATATTTATTAAGACGACGGATAATTTCGGTAATGAACTTAAAACCTCATATAAAATCACCGTCCATAAGCATATTTACGGAGATATGGTAAAGGAAAATGAGATAGAGCCCTCTTGTACAGTTTCCGGTTCGTATGATAAGGTATTTTATTGCACCGATTGCCATGAAGAGCTTAGCAGAGAGCATATAGAAATCGGAACACTTAATCATATCGAGGTGATAGACAAAGCGGTAGAGCCTACATGTACAACTCCCGGTAAGACCGAGGGAAGCCATTGCTCCGAATGCGGAACTGTTATCGTAGCTCAAACGGAAATACCGGCGGTTCATAAATGGACAGATGCTACCTGCACAGATCCCAAAACCTGTACTGTATGTCACAAAACAGAGGGCGAAGCACTCGGACACGATTACGACGACGATAAGGATACGGTATGCAATATCTGCGGATATGAAAGAGAGCTGCCCGAGATCCCCTGGTATCAAAGAATTATCGAGGCAATTATTGCTTTCTTTAGGAAAATTTTCGAATTTTTGAAATAGTATGTAAAATATGAGAAAGCCCACGATAAATTATTATTGGGGGCTTATGCAAAATACAGAATAGAAAAATTATTGGATTTATGAAAGAAAAATTATTTATCGATACCGATCTTGGCGGAGATTGCGACGATGTCGGAGCCATAGCGTTGGCTAATATATTCAAAAACAACGGTGTTATAGATATCGTCGGAATGACTCATACAACATCAATGAGATACGGTGCCGGATGTGTTGAGCTTATAAACAGGTATTACGGGAACGGTAATATATGTATCGGTGCTACGAAGCGCGAAGGATATTGTGAATTCGACACCAATAAATATGCCAAAAAAATGCTTAATACCTTGGGAGATCCAAAAAATACACGCGAGATCTATCCTGATGCGGTAAGAATTATGAGAAGAGCCTTGACAGATGCGGATAACGGGAGCATAGTTATGACATTTATAGGTCAGCTCGGAAACGCAAGTGATCTTTTAGACTCTTCCGCCGATGATATAAGCGAGCTGACGGGTGTGGAGCTTGTCAGAAAAAAGGTTAAAAAATTTGTTATAATGGGTGGATTGTTCAGAGAAAAGAACGAGAAGATTATGTTCGGAGGCGCAGAATACGGAGCGGAATATAATATAGTTTGTGATATAAAATCTGCTCAGAACGTTGTAAATAAATGCCCTGTAACAATAGTGTTCAGTGATTTTAAGGTAGGATATCAGATACGAACAGGCGGACATTTGCTTGCGTTAAACGATATGAATAACCCCGTTACGTTTTCTTATACAGTATTTCAAAACAGTCCGAGGGAGTCGTGGGATTTGCTTACAGTTTGGTATGCGGCGCTCGGATGTGACGATATATTCGAGATTTCAAAACCTGGAAGAGTTGAGATATCAGATGACGGAGAAACTTCTTTTTCCGTGTCGGAGCGAGGACATCACTATTATTTGCGAATAAAAAATGATGTTGATTATATAGTTGATAAAATAGATAATATTTTGCGTTAAGGTGATAATATGAAGATATTTACAGTTGGAAGCATCAATATGGATCTTGTTATAGAAGCACCGTTCATGCCTGAAAATGGTATGACGATTAACGGCGGAAGATTTATGACAAATCCGGGTGGTAAGGGAGGCAATCAAGCTGTGGCTGTATCAAAGCTCGGCGGTGAAAGTTATATGGTTGGTGCAGTCGGAGATTCTTTTGGAAATGAACTGAAAAAGGCATTGAATAATTACGGCGTTAATACGGAATTTGTGAAAGAATGTAATGATATGTCAAGTGGAATAGCGGTTATTGTCGTTGTTGACGGAGATAACCGGATTATTCTGAGCCGAGGTGTAAATGAATGCGTAAATACAGATTTGATAGATAAAGCCCTCTCTTGTGCAAGCGAGGGAGATTATCTTTTATGCCAATTGGAAATTCCTCAGGAAACCGTAAGATATGCGTTGCAAAAAGCAAAATCATTGAAAATGGTTACCGTGCTTAATCCGGCACCGGCAGCGGAATTAATGGACGGTATTTGGGAAAATGTCGATATCATTAATTTAAATCAAACCGAAACTCGTTTTTATACGGGAATATATCCGACTGATGAGGACACTCAGAGGCAAGCGGCAATAAAGCTTGAAAGAATGGGTGTTTCGTCTGTCTTGATAACATTGGGAGCACAGGGCTCATGCGCGGTAACGGACGGAAAATATTATAAGGTCGACGGACAATCCGTAAATGCGATTGATACAACTGCAGCAGGCGATACATATATAGGAGCGTTTGTCGCAAAATTAAGCAATGGCTCTTCCTTCCCGGATGCGATGGATTATGCATCACGTGCGTCTGCAATTACTGTTACAAGAGAGGGAGCACAAAAATCAATACCATATGCGAGTGAATTACTCTGACCGATTTTTGCCTGCACTTGAAAAATATCTTGACTTTTCGGATATCTTATATTATAATATATATGCAACCGAGCCGAACGGTCGCGCGATATGTTGCCGAAAGGTGTTATCGTGAGGAAAGTCCGGGCTTCATAGGGCAGAGTAGCTGATAACGTCAGCCGCAGGCGACTGCCGGGAAAGTGCAACAGAAATAAACCGCCCACTTGTGGGTAAGGATGGAAAGGCGAGGTAAGAGCTCACCCGTTTCTATGGTAACATAGATCCGCTGTAAACCCTACTCGAAGCAACACCGTAAGCAGATTGTTTGCCCGACATATATCTGCAGGGTGGCACGGAGCGTAAGCTCCGAAGCTTATCGGTGACGGTAAGCGAAGATAGATGACCGTTTAAGACAGAACCCGGCTTA
>CAZHPZ010000028.1:0-19588 GCA_964534905.1 uncultured Lachnospiraceae bacterium
ACCTGACTGTTAATCAGGGGGTCTTTGGTTCAAGTCCAAAAAGGGGAGCCAAAAAAGCACCGCGCATGCGGTGCTTTTTTTTTCTTTGACTAAACCTTTTAATTGTTCTCAAAATCATACACCGCAAGGCTTATATTTTATATTGAATTCAATGAGTGACACCACAATTCACTTGTTTGATGTAGGTGATTTGCCGATCCTGCGGTTTTGAGTTAAGCGTTGGGGGTATATTTATGGATAATTTGTTAAAATCAGCAAGAACATCAAGAGCGTCGCAACTCGGAATGAGTACGACGCTCTGTTTTTATTAAACTGTTGAGATGATGTGAGACGATTTGGGGTTATTATTTTTTGGAACAATATTTGCGGGAACTATTATTTTTGCGTTTGAAATATCGGTTCCGTTTAAAGCATTCTGCATTAATCTGATGGCGTCGGCTCCTATTTTATAGCTGTCCTGCATAATATAGGTTGGGTGGCATCCGGGATTTATTGTTTCGAATTGCATGGGGTTGAAATCAAGATAAACGGTCTCAAATTTATGCTCATACGATTCGCCGAGAACGCTCAGCATCTTAATAAGGTGCAGTCCGCTTGCATAGTCTGCGGCTATGATTGCACTGATTTTGGAGTTTGCATCGAGAAATTCACGAAATTGATCACAGAAGGAGAGCGAGGTCGGATCGGCGTCTCCCTCAAATGAATAGAAGTAAGGTCTGTAATTATGTGCGCTGTAAAGCGTATTTATAAAGCTTTCCTTACGCATAGAAAGAGAAGAATTTGTTTTTATGTTTGCATTGAAATATAAAATGTATTTATGACCTGCCTCAAGCAAATGGTTTGCTGCAAGACGCACCATATTATCATGATCTGCGGCTACGTATGGTAATGAAAGCCCGGGAAGAAAGCGGTCTACAAGTATCAGAGGGAATTTTACCGTCGAAAGTTGAAGAATCGTAGGATTGTATATTTCATTATCAACAGGATAAAGTATAATTCCGTCCACGCACATGGCTATATATTTGTCGATTAGTTCCTGCTCCTTTTTAAGAGACATTGATGAGGTATCGATTATTATGGTTTCGTTGGCATGATTGTCAATGATCGCGGATAGAATACTTGTTATATGATAGCTTCCTGCTATGACGGGGAGAATTACTGCCACGGTTTTACTTTTTTGAGGTGATGAATTCGGCATATAGCTGTGAGAGTGCAATATCGAGAGTATCGTTTGGCGAGACAGATCGTTATTTATTCTTGTACCGCCTCGCTTTGCACGTATTACGAGATTGTGCTCTTCAAGTATAGCATAAGCCTTTCTGACGGTTATGCGGCTCACTCCGACTGCAGCTCCGGCTTCCGCTTCTGTCGGGAGTTTATATCCGGACTCGCCGTAGTGTTCGTTTATTAGCCTGGCGAGATATTCAATTACCTTTTTATATAAAAATGTTTCTTTTTGCATATGATTATACTGCCTTAATGTATTGTTTTTAATAATTATATATCATTATTCGTGTTTTGTCAATAGTTATCTGTCAAATTATAGGATTTAATGAATATTATGGAAGCGAATTAATTGAACCCGCTTAAATCAAAAGCGGATAAGTACGTCGATGCGGTCTTATATTTACGGATTGATTTTATGTGCTTAGTGAGAAAGGTCAAAATAATGTTATTGTTATAAAACATTATTATAAACACAATAGCCAAAACTTGTGACTGTTTGTTATTAAAATTGCACGAAATTTGGATATAACTGTTTATATTGCATAAAAAATATTGACTTGAAAAAAGAAATGTGGTAATATGTAATCAGCAAGTGTTATACTTACTTGAAATATGTTATATAAATATAACAAAAATACAAATAAGGAGAATTGATAATGAAAAAATTATTCAACAAAACCGCAAGATTGGCTTTGCTTGCGGTATGCGTTTCTATGATCGCTTCCTGCTTGTTTTCGTGCATCATTGATAAGCCCGACGATAATAAGTATGACGGACTTATAAAGCTTACTATTGATGCCGGCGGTCAAAATGCGCAGTACAATACGACATCTTCGATGGAATATGACAAATATCTTAATCCATATCCATATAATACACTTGAAACCTTGGTTGACGCTTGGAATGAAGCAAACGCACAGAAGTACGGATATTACTTCGTTGTTGCGGATAACTCCATTAATATGGACAGGGAAACTATGGCGCCTATGCTTTCAAACGGTTCAGCTCCCGAAATCCTTTATTATCTCGGAACAACGATAGCCGAGGATCAGAGCAAGGGCTGGTTCTACGACCTCTCTTCCGTTATGGAAACTCCCAATAAGTATTCAAAGTCCGGAGAAGCGGGAAGTGTGATGTGGAAGGATATTTACGATAGCACATCTTACGCTACCACATTTGCTCCCAACGGTGCAAAGTATACTGCGGAAATGGAGCAGAATCCCATAGGTATTATTTACAACAAGACTCTTTTCACGGCTGCGGGAATTACCGAGACTCCTACTACATATAAGGAATTTATGGAAGCACAGGATAAGCTTAACGCTTATGCTCAGACGATCGGAAGAGCGGATCCGAGCAATGATGCTTCTTACATTTGCCCTTATTATCATATGTATCCTTGGTATGATTCTTATCTTGAATCCACGCTTTGGGCAAGTCAGCTTGAATTTATGGACGTTATTACTGTTGACGGACGCGTTGACGCCGAGGAATATGCGAGAGCGTATATGCAGAAAAACGCCGACGGAGAAAGACTTTTTTCTCCTGAAGATGAAAAATATGTAGAGCTTTTCCGTTTGATAAAGCAAATGACGAAGTATTATCCCACAAATTACAACTCATATTACGCCGAACAACAGTTCCTTGTAGGAAATCTTGCGATGCTTGAGGTTACAGGCGGAAGCATTCGCGAACTTGTTGATACCGTTGACGGTGACTTTGAAATAGGTATTATGCCTTATCCCGTGCTTACACAGCAGCCTGAGGGAGAAGAGAGCAATCCTTATTACACAACGTTTAACGTTGATAAATTTGTTAGAAGAGGCTCTTCGGGATATACAACCGGATGGGCAATCACAAATTCCGCTATGAATAAAGACACATCGTCAGGTAATTCGAATTGTGTAGATGCATGCGTAGATATGCTTATGTATCTTACGTGCTTCGAAAACAATGACAAGATGGTAAATGATCTCGGATTTGCAATTCCTCTTTCGGGAAATACAACAAACAGCTACTTCAAGACCTTGGCGGACGCATATAAGAGTGATATTGCAAATGAAAATTCTGTTGCTTGGTCTTGTGCAACGGCAGGCGCTACGATGAACAAGGATTATTACGACGCATGCTATCTTTTCAGACAGGACGCTATGTGTCCATCTCCCCTTGGGCGACAAAGACCACTATGAGCGTTGATGTATCGGCACTTCACAGTGAAGAAATAGCGGAGCCGAATGCGCCGAAAGAGCCTGACAACGAAAATCCGCATGCGGATATGAATATTTTCGAACTTATTGCGGAATTTTTCAGATCTATTTTTGCCTCTATCGGAAAATTCTTTTCTGATTTGTTCGGAGGTTGATTTACAATAGGAAATAAAATTATGTACGGATTAGATAAAAACAAAAACTTTTGTGAGAATATTTATGATATAGCGGACGAACCGAATCTTGCGACGCTTTTTACTACCGGTAACGGATATATGGGCGTTCGCGGAAGCTTTGAGGAATTCGGCTCATTGCGAATTCAAGGAGCATTCGTTCGAGGATTTATCGATGAGATAGTTGAGGTTACCGAGCCGTTTGCCGATAACGAATATATGAAGAAATACTATCTTGACGAAGAAAAGCTTAAGACCTTTGAAAGAGAGGATAGCTGTGTTAATATGCACGATTTTCTGACGGTTAAAATAACTGTCGGGGAGAAAACGTTCTTTCCTTGGGAGGGAAAAATACTTAAATGGCACCGCTATATAAACTCCAACACCGCAATTTATACCAGAGAGCTTGTTTGGGATGACGGTGACGGAAACAAAACGGAGCTTGTGTTCGAGCGATTTGCGTCCTTCGCCGATGAGCATCTTTATTGCCAAAAAATAACCGTAAAGCCGATCAATCACGATCTTCCGATCACAATAATGTCGGGAATCGATACATCGGTCAAAACGGGAGGTCAGTTTATCACACGCACAGATCTTATGCAGATAGAGGGTACCGATATCATTCACAGATATCATGCCGTAAATAAGTACGGATTTTCCGCTTGCTACGGAATAAAGAATGTATTTCCCGAGGGAAAAATACTCGGAGAATATAATGAAAACGGCACGGTGGGCATAAGCTGTCTTTGCAATAGGGCAAAGAGCTATACGTTTGAAAAAATATCCTATATTGTTACAGACAGGGATACGGATAGTGATATTACTCTTCTTGCACATGAAATGGTTGGATCGGGTAATTTGGAATACTTAAGCCTTAAGAAAGCGCATATATCCGCATATAAGGCATATTTTGCGGCAATGAATGTGACGATAGACGGTGATGACGAGGTGGACGCATATCTTCGATTTGCAAGCTATCATACCGCAATTTCCGCTCCTATGCACGATAGTGTGCACGGAATTTCCGCCAAGGGGCTTACAGGTGAGCGGTATAACCAATTTGTTTGGTGGGATTGTGAGATACATCAAATGCCGTTTTTCTTGCTTACTGCCCCTCAGACAGCCAAGAATGCACTTATGTACAGATACAGAATGCTGCCGCAGGCAAAAGAAAATGCTAAGGCTAACGGCTATGACGGAGCAATGTTTGCATTCTGCTCGTCGGTCAACGGTGATGAAAGAGTATGGCAGTATGCACGTCACCCCTTTATGCAGATACATATCAATTCGGATATTCCGTACGGCATAATAAATTATTATCGCTATACGGCGGATAAGGAATTTATGATGAACTATGGCATGGAAATGATTCTTGAATGCCTTAAATTCTGGATTTCCCGTGTTACATTAAGGGGCGAAAGATATGAAATATTACGTGTTACCGGTACAGATGAGCATCATCCCTATGTTGATAATGATGCATATACTAACTATTGCGTAAAATTTATATTCGAACGCTTTATTTCGCTTTGCGATGAGCTTTCATATAAGGTAGAGTCTTCGCTTGCCGAGAAAATGAGAGATGTTGCCGACAGACTTTATCTTCCCATATGCGAGAACGGTCTCATTCCGCAGTTTGACGGATATTTCGAGCTTTCACGTTCACTTGAGGAGCAGGGAAAGGGAACACTTAAGCAGTTCCAAATGAAGAAGAGCGGACTTTATCACAAGAGTCAGATAATTAAACAGCCCGACGTTGTTTTGCTTTATACTATGGTGGATGTCGGAATCGACAGATCGCATTTTGCGGAAAACTGGGATTATTATTCGAATATGTGTGAGGTAAGCTCTTCCTTGACATTCCCAGTGCACGCAATAGCCTGTGCGCAGAACAAGCAGATGCTGTCATTCAGAAAAAATCTGCTTAATACAGTTAAAATGGACGTTGACGATATCCACGGAGTCGCTTGGCAGGGTGTTCACAGCGGCTGCCTTGCGGGAGGATATCTTGCGATTATTTATGGTATTTTCGGACTTCGCGTGGAGGAAGACGGTACACTTTCCGTAAACCCCGTCAGAACTCTGTTTGACGGAGTTGAGGCACACCTGTTCTATCGAGGAGCTAAGATAACTCTCACTATGAAGAACGGTGAACTGACTGTGAAAAAAAGAGGCAGAGCAAGGGTCGATATAAGACTTTCGAGCGGTGAAAAAAGAACGCTTAATAGCGCTGTGACTTATCAGATGTGAGGTGTGATATGAGAGGATTTATATTTGATCTTGACGGAGTTATAGTTTCTACGGACGGTCTTCATTACCTTGCGTGGAAGCAAATGGCTGACAGAGAGGGAATATATTTTGATGAAGCAATTAACAATCGCCTGCGAGGTGTCAGCAGAATGGCAAGCCTTGAGATTATACTCGAACGCTCGGAAAAAGAGTATTCAGAGGCTGAAAAGCAAGATCTTGCAAAATATAAAAACGATATTTACCGTGAGCTTCTCTGCAGCTTGACTTGTGATGATGTTTTGCCCGAAGTGATTCCGGTGCTCGAAGAATTGCGTGCACGCGGATATAAGCTTGCGATAGGATCGTCAAGCAAAAACACACCGACAATACTTAAATATATCGGTCTTGCCGAATTTTTCGATGCGGTGTCTGACGGAAATAACATAACACACAGCAAGCCCGATCCTGAGGTGTTTCTGAAGGCGGCCGATTTCTTAGGGCTTAAGCCCGAGGAATGCTATGTCGTAGAGGACGCCAAGGCGGGAATTGATGCTGGAAAGAGCGGAGGATTTACGACGGTAGCTCTCGGAGACGCATTCGGATACGAAAATGCGGATAACAGCATCAGTCATTTCGGCGAGATACTTGATATAATAAAAAAGGCATAAAATAGGCGATGCACCTCGAAGATATTCTCCGAGGTGCATTTTTGCTTTTATGTAATTGAATTGCTATTTCTCTTACCTTTGATATGCTTAACCGTTCCAGATAAAATCGGAGTCAAGGCGAATGCTATGCATATATAGACGAAGGTATTGCCTATATAGGAATAAAGTGTTCTGAAGCTTGAGGGGTATACGGTTTCAACAATATATCCATCGGTGAGTATTGGCATTTGCCGCTTGATTACGCCTTTATCCGTGACCACACTTGTCAGACCCGTATTGCCCGAGTTAACTGTATATCTTCCTTGTTCGACGGCACGCAGAATGTTTTGCGCGTGATGCATATTAAGAGCGCGTGAGTCAAAGAACCAAGAGTCGTTTGACGGTATCACAAAGATTTGTCCTCCGGCACGTGTGCTATCCGTTCCGAGATTTTCATATATCGAATCAAAGCATATCAGTGCGCTTATTTGACACGAATCTTCCGTATTAAATGCGGAAAACGATGTGGAGGCTTTGCCGGGTACCGAATCAGTTCCAAAGAAATTTAAATTTTCGAGAAAGGGAAGGGTGGTTTCGATCAATGATCTCATCGGAACATATTCTCCGAACGGTACTATCCTTATTTTGGCGTAAGCGTCAAGGGCTATACTACCGTCGGAATAGAATGCGGATAACGAATTATATCTGTTTCCGTCTGCATCTTTGCTGAAATGCCCAACGATAAGAGTCGTCCCCGTGTCACAGGCGAGAGATACAAGCGCTTCTTGGAGCGAGACTATTCTCTTGTTTGAGATGCGTATACGAAAGTCAAGATAGGTTGCAATGGTGTTTTCGGGCCAAATTATGATTTGAGCTCCGTCCTCTGCCGCCTTGCGTGTCAGAACGTTGTATATTTCGAACACATCGCTCGGAGTCATATCCATAGATTCCTGCAACGGCAGATTTCCCTGAATGCAGGCTATTTTGATTTCTTCGTCGCTGCAGGTTGGTACAAAATAAAGAATCGTACCTGCTACTGCATTGAGTGAAAAAACGCCGAGCGCCAAAAGAGCGGCGAGCCGTCTTTTTTCGGTGTTTATGAGAGCATAAGCCAGAAGGAAATTGACAAGTACTATTATAAATGTTAAGAAATAGCTTCCGAAAAGCGACGCCGTTTGCATAAGAGGCGGTATAGCCGTTTGAGATATTGATATTCTCGACCACGGAATTCCCGCCCATGTAAGCGTCTGCGTCCATTCATTTACGGCAAAGGCAGCGCCTGTGTATACGGAGAGCGTCAATGGGTGAGATCTGAAGATAGACGTTTTGGAAAAGAGGGATATCAACACAAAAACGAGTGCTGAAAACACGCTTTGCAAAAGCGATAGACCGAGCCATGCAAGAAGCACGATTCCAAGAGACTGCAGGTTTGTAAATCCCAAAAAATCAAGAGGATAAAAATACAGAAGCCAATAGAAGCAGACGAGATCATAGCAGATATAGAAAACGAATCCGTCAAGATATGCTTTTCGGAGCTCGTATTTTTCTCCGAGTCTGAATTTGAAAATGGCGAGCGCGAGCGGGATCAAAGCGATATATGCCAAAAATCCGATCTCGGAAAGCACAACCGTCGCTCCGAGCAAAAATCCGCTCATAGCCATAATAATCCTCGGATGCTTTTTGAGGAGCTTTTTTATTTTATACATTTTTCTTGAATTCCTTTAAGAACCAGATATCGTCCGCGGAGAGTCTGACCTCTTTGCCCTTGAGATAGCCGAGTGCACCATCGGAATTATTGAAATCAAAACGCAGTCTGTATGCGTAAAGCGCCTGATATTTATATCCTCTTGCACGGTCGTCCTTGTTGACGCCGTATTTTCCGTCTCCGAGCAGAGGATGACCGATATATGCCATGTGCGCTCTGATTTGATGCGTTCTTCCCGTTACAAGCTCAATCTCAAGCAGAGAAGTATTGTCCTTTTCGGCAACGACACGATATTTTGTTATGATATTTTTGGAGCCGCGTACTTGCCTGTCGAATATTCTTACTTGATTTTTGTCGGCGTCCTTAAGCAGAAATCCCGTCAGAGTATCCGAACGCTTGGGCATTTTACCGTGTACCACGCAATAATAAAATTTCGATATCTCGTCATTTTTTATCTTTTCGTTCATTATACGCAGAGCCTCGGCGTTTTTGGCGCCTATAACTATTCCGCCGGTGTTTCGATCTATTCTGTTACAGAGCGCCGGGGCAAAGCTTTGCTCGCTTTCGGGATCGTATTCGCCTTTTTGATAAAGGTATGCTTTTATATGCATTATGAGTGTATTATCCTTGCCGTCATCGTCCTCGTGTACGAGAACTCCGGGACGCTTGTTGCAAAGAATAATATTGTCGTCCTCATAAACCACCGTGAGCTTGGGCGTAATGCTTGCAAGCGCTGTGTTGTCACGTTCGGGAGAATCGAAAAATTCGTCCTTTATGAATAGCTGTACGGTGTCGCCCTCCTGCAATATGTATTTTTGTTCACAACGGGCGCGGTTTACCTTTATTTTCTTTGTTCTTATATATTTGTACATAAGTGATGTGGGAAGTCCCTTTACGCATTTCGCAAGAAATTTGTCAAGTCGCTGTCCTGCGTCGTTTCTTTTTATAATTATCTCTTTCATTTGTCCTCAAATTAAAATCAGAGAGAGGAAGCCCTCTCTCTGACGGTAAAAATCAAAGTGTTCCGAAAATTCTGTCGCCTGCGTCGCCAAGACCGGGAACGATATACGCATGTTCATTGAGCTTTTCGTCAAGGGCTGCGGTATATATATCAACGTCGGGGTGATCGGCCTGTACCTTTGCAACTCCCTCGGGAGAAGCAACAAGGCAAAGGAATCTGATGCTCTTGCAATGGTACTTGTTCTTAAGCTGTGTGATAGCATCGGAAGCGGAGCCTCCGGTTGCGAGCATGGGGTCGACGAGTATTACTATTCTTTCCTCAATATCGGAGGGCATTTTACTGTAATAGTCGACGGGCTGATGCGTTTCGGGATCGCGGTACATACCTATATGTCCTACCTTAGCAACGGGCATAAGGGAGAGAAGTCCGTCTACCATGCCGAGACCTGCACGGAGGATCGGAACGATTGCAAGCTTCTTGCCGGAAATCATTTTCTGCGTTGAGATGCAGATGGGTGTTTCAACCTCTACATCTTCTGTTGGAAGGTCGCGTGTAAGCTCATATCCCATAAGCATTGCTATCTCGTTGAGAAGCTGGCGAAAATCCTTTGAGCCTGTGTTCTTATCCCTCATTATAGTAAGCTTGTGGGCGATGAGGGGATGATCCATAATATGTAACGTACTCATTTTTTGTACTCCGTTCCGCTGCGGGGCAGCATTTTATTTTTATCCTAAGTATTATACCGCACTTTGCGCGTTTTTTCAATAGTATTTTATCAAAAAACTCTTATATTTATCGGATTTTTCAATCACGGGGATCGGAAAGCAGCTTTAGCGTGTCGTATATTGACGTTATCGGGATAAGCTCGATATTTGCGTCTATTTTTCTCTTTTCGAGATTGCGTGCCGGAACTGCGGCTCTTGAAAATCCGAGTCTTGCCGCTTCCTTAACTCTTCCCTCAAGGTTTGAGACCGCGCGTATCTCACCTGAAAGTCCGAGCTCTCCTATGGCAACGAGGTCATCGGGAATGATCTTGTCGCGCAGTGATGAGATGAGAGCCATTGCCACGGCAAGGTCGCTTGCAGGCTCGTCTATGCGAAGTCCGCCGATTACGTTCAGATAAGCGTCATTTGAGGAAAAACGCAAGCCAAGGCGCTTTTCAAGCACGGCAAGTATAAGATTGAGTCGGTTGTAATCTATTCCGTTCGATGTCCTGCGGGGAACGGGAAAGGCGGTCGGAGATACGAGAGCCTGAATCTCGGCAATGAGCGGGCGAGTGCCCTCCATTGTGCATACCGCACAGTTACCCGAGGCATTCTTAGGTCTGTCCGCCAGAAGCATTTCCGAGGGATTGCAGACCTCTATAAGTCCCTCGTCTCCCATTTCGAATACGCCGATTTCGTTAGTGGAGCCGTATCTGTTTTTCATAGCGCGTATGATTCTGTATGAATGCTGACGGTCGCCCTCGAAATACAGTACCGCATCCACCATATGCTCAAGTATCTTCGGACCCGCGATGGAGCCCTCCTTGTTGACGTGTCCGACGAGTATTACGGAAATTCCGTCGTTTTTCGCTTTAGCTATAAAGGCAAGCGAGCATTCCTTGATTTGTGTTATCGTTCCCGGAGCACTCGATACCTTGTCACTGTAAAGAGTTTGAATGGAGTCCACGATGATAACGTCGGGCTTTACACGCTCAATCTGCGCAAGCGCTTTTTCAAGCTCCGTTTCTGTCAGGATAAAGAGATTTGTTCCCTTGATTTTGAGACGTTTTGCGCGCAGCTTAAGCTGCCCGGACGATTCCTCACCGGATATGTAGAGCACTTTCTTGTTCGCTCCGAGTGCATCGGATATCTGCATAAGAAGCGTCGATTTACCTATTCCCGGCTCACCCGAGAGAAGAACGACGGATCCGTGCACCAAGCCTCCTCCGAGCACTCTGTCGAGCTCCGAAAGCTCCGTGTTGCTACGGATATAATCGGGAAGCTCCGCTTCGTCAAAGCGAAGAGCAACATTTTCTCTGCCCGATGTGAGCGTTCTGTGCTTTACCTCGGTCGGCTTTTCGGGAGATGTTGATATGACATCCTCTACAAAGGAGTTCCAAGCACCGCATTGATTACATTTTCCGAGCCATTTCGGAGATACGCAACCGCACTCCGAGCATATATAAACGGTTTTAAGTCCTTTCATTTTTATTCTCCGATCGTATTACTGATTATATTATAAGTAAAAAATGAGGAAAAATCAAGTGCTATTGTGCAAAATATAGTCCTTGATGCCGATAAATATTGTCTCGGCAAGCTTTTCTCTGTAATTTTCGTCGGACAAAAGCTTCGCCTCGTTTGAGTTGGATAGAAATCCACATTCAACGAGCACCGCAGGGCAGGGGAGATTGTGTAAAAGAAATATTGCACTTGTCGCCTCCTTTACGGTGCGGTTGTTGTCGGGCTGCAAGCCGCTTTTGCACTCGTTCTGTATAGATTCCGCAAGGGAGCGCGAGAGGGCATTGTTTTTGGAATAGTAGACTTGCAGTCCGCTATACTGCGTTTGCGGAAAATAGTTCATATGAATACTTATAAAAACGGGATTTTCGCATTTTTCGGTTATTTCAAGACGTGCTCGCAGGTCAAGTGCCTTTTTCTTGCCAGCATAATCTGAATTCTTGTCGTATAGCATGGTATCGCTCTCACGTGTTGTCACGACCTGTGCACCGGCTTCCCTGAGAAGTGCGGCAAGGCGCAGAGCGATATCGAGATTGAGATCCTTTTCTATGAGTCCGTTCCCGACAGTGCCGCCGTCCTCACCGCCGTGTCCGGCATCTATGACGAATGTTATTCCCGTGTCGGAAAGAGTCTCGCTGTCCGTATCCTCGTTGTCCCTGGGCGGAAGGGTGAAATTCAATATCGGTAATATCAAAAGCAGTGAACAGAGTGCGGCGATAAGACAAAATATAACAAAATTCAAAGCGTATTTTATCGGATAAGTGTTTTTGCGTTTCATAAGCATACCTCGTTTCTATTTAATTTATGAAAATATACGAGGTTTTATTCAAAAAGGTCAAAGCTGAATAAAATAAGCCTTGACCTTGAAATATTAAATTGCTTTTTGACTTACAAAACGGTCTTTTTTACCGTTTCACCGTCATTTTCCAAAAGATATGCATTACCTCCGCAGGAAATCGAGCGCGAAAACTCTCCGTTTAAAAACTCAATCGCGGCAAGATTTTCAACGGCATATGCACGTGCGCCTTTGCCTGCAGAACGGAATGCGGCGTCGAAATCCGCCTCTCGCTCATTGTAATGCGGACACATAGTGCCGCCGAGCCAGCCGAGCCCTTTTTGCATGGAATAGGATCCGTTTTTATCGACAAGCTCGGAATCCGTGTACATATCCTCAAACCAGCATATCGCGCCTGCCGAAAGTCCGCAGATTATCACACCTCGCTCGTAGGCATTACGCACAAGCTCCAAAAGTCCGAAATCCTTCCAACGACCGAGCATATAGAGCGTGTCTCCGCCGCCGACATAAATGAAATCCGCCTTTTCGAATTTTTCTTTAATCTTTTCTATGTTCATCTCGCCGTATACGGTAAGCGCAACGTCTGCCTTGATATCAAATACCGATGTGTATGTTTTTCTGAAGCTGTTAAAATACGGCATACTGTCGTGACTTGCCGTTCCTATAAAGAGTCCGTACGGACGCTTCTCTCCCGCATGCTCACGTGCCAGGGACGCAATGTAGCGGTCTATCTCAAGCGTTTCCTTGCTCTTCAGCTCACCGCCTCCGATTGCTATTATTCTCTTATTTACGCTCATAAAAATCTCCGAAATATGAATTTATTTCATTATATCACGATAATATGCAAAATGCAAGGGGATAATTTCATCGCAAAAAACGAAGCCAATCGTCAACCGTGTGATTATTTCGTGCATAAGCACTAAAAACGCCGTCCGAAAATGGATATTTGCGTTATTTCCGAGAGATTTCGGACGAGCGAATTTAATTGACAGGAAAAAGGGTGCGTTGATATAATGAGTTTACCGAAATTTACGGAAAAGGAAGGAAAAAATATGGACAAAAACGAACTCAAATCAAAGCTTTTCAAGGGCGTGACAATCGCTCTGCCGATTTTGCTCGTGGCAATACTTGCGATGATGGTGATAATTGCGATACGTCTGTCGGGCGGAGAATACGTTCCGACACTCGGCGACAATGTAAGCACGACGCCGAGCGATACCACAACGACCGTAAAGGAGCCGCCTCTTGAAAATCCGTCAAGCTCGGGACTGCTGTTTATAAGCTACGGAAACGGCACATGCGCTCTCGGAGGAATCGGGGAATGCACCGACGCATTCATCATTATTCCGAGTGAAAGCCCCGAGGGAGATATCGTGACCGAGGTTGCGGACGGTGCGTTTAAAAATTGCACGGATATAAAGGGTATCGAATTTCCCGAAACGCTCAGTCGAATAGGCAGCTATGCCTTTTACGGATCGACGCTTAGAAGCATCGAGATCCCGTCAACCGTAAGGGAGATAGGCAAATATGCACTTGTCGGATGTAAATATCTTACGGAGATAGAGGTGGACAGAGCCAATACGAATTATTCGTCATCATCGGGAGCGCTGTATTCAAAGGACGGCGATACGCTTATTACTTATCCTGCGGGAAAGACCGACAGCACGGTTATAATCGGCAGAGGCGTTGTCGAAATATCCAATATGGCTTTTTATAAATGCTCATATGTGAAGCAGGTAACCTATCACGGAACAAAGTCGTCCTGGAGAGCAGTCGAGATCGGAGCGGGGAATGACGTTATAGATGAGGCCGTAATCTACTATTCGGGAGAAAGTGACAAATAAAGCGGTATAAAAACGCAGGGCATTTTTGTGTGCCCTGCTTTTTTTAAAATATGAAAAAAATTTCAAAATCCTCTTGACAATATGATATCAAAATGATATCATATTAATGTAAACACAAAACAGTTAAAGGAGGACTTTGAATATGACTGAAAAGGTGTTAAGTAACAAGAAAAACGGAATGACGGCTCTAATTGCGACATCGGTATTTTATGCGGCATACATTGCGTTGTTTGTCGTCGGATGCATTTTGCTTGAGTTCGAAAGATACGCGCTTGCCATTCCATTGTTTGTGATAGGTATGGTCGGAATGTGTATAGGATGGATCCCATATGTAGGACTTCGTATCCTCAAGCCTCAGGAGGCGCTTGTGCTTACGCTGTTCGGAAAATATATCGGTACCTTGCGCGGAGACGGCTTTTACTTTGTAAATCCGTTCTGCTCGTCCGTAAATCCCGCGGCGCATACGGAGCTTAATCAGAGCGGTGACGTTAAGAAGGCGCCCGTTGCGGCGTTTACAACTGATTCTAATGGAAATATCACTGTGGGATCGGGAGTCGGGGGAAGCAAAAAGATATCCCTTAAAATAATGACTCTTAATAATAACCGTCAGAAGATAAACGACTGCCTCGGAAATCCGATAGAGATCGGTATTGCGGTAACCTGGAAAATCGTTGATACCGCAAAGGCTGTATTTAATGTTGATAACTATAAGGAATTTCTTTCTCTTCAGTGCGACAGCGCACTCAGAAATATTGTCAGAATATATCCATATGATGTGGCACCCGGCGTTGATACAACGGGAGACGGACTTGCCGACGACGGAAGCCTTCGCGGTTCATCGGAGGTCGTTGCGGGAAGAATACGCGATGAGATTCAGGCAAGAGTTGAAACTGCGGGAATAGAGATAATCGAAGCAAGAATAACATATCTTGCATACGCAACCGAAATTGCGGCTGTAATGCTTCAGCGTCAGCAGGCGTCCGCAATCATTGACGCACGTAAGATGATCGTCGACGGTGCCGTGGGAATGGTTGAAATGGCACTGGAGCGTCTTGCCGAGCACGGAACTGTAGAGCTTGACGAGGAAAGAAAGGCTGCTATGGTGTCAAATCTCTTGGTCGTTCTCTGCGGAAACCGTGACGCCCAGCCTGTCGTAAATTCGGGAAGCATTTATTGATATGGCGCAGTCCGGAAGCAATGAAAAAAAGCAGATACCGCTCCGACTTTCTCCAAAGCTGTATGCGGCTCTTGCATCATGGGCAGAGGATGACTTCCGCTCACTTAACGGTCAGATAGAGTATCTGCTCACGGAATGTGTAAAGCAGAGAAAAAAGAACGGCAAATATGTCTCGGACGAGATCGACGCACCGTTTGAGATAGATATAGAATAAGCAAAAAAGGGACTCATATGAGTCCCTTTGTGCTTTAATTTAAGCTTCTGTTGCGTTCTTTTCGGCAACTGCTACCTCAATAGCAACCGCAACAGCAACGGTCATACCAACCATGGGGTTGTTACCTGCGCCGATAAGTCCCATCATCTCAACGTGAGCGGGAACGGAGGAGGATCCTGCGAACTGTGCGTCGCCGTGCATTCTTCCGAGAGTATCTGTCATACCGTAGGAAGCGGGACCTGCCGCCATATTATCGGGGTGAAGTGTACGTCCTGTACCGCCGCCGGAAGCAACGGAGAAGTACTTAACACCGTTTTCGTTACACCACTTCTTGTATGTTCCGGCAACAGGGTGCTGGAATCTTGTGGGGTTAGTGGAGTTACCTGTGATGGAAACGCCTACGTTCTCAAGACGCATGATAGCAACACCCTCGGGAACGCTGTCGGAGCCGTAGCACTTTACAGCTGCACGGGGACCGTTGGAGAAGGGCTTCTCTTCGAGAACGTGAACCTCCTCGGTGTAGGGATCGAACTTTGTTTCAACATATGTGAATCCGTTGATTCTCGAAATGATGTAAGCCGCGTCCTTACCGAGACCGTTAAGGATAACACGGAGGGGCTTCGTTCTTACCTTGTTTGCGTTAAGAGCGATCTTAATAGCACCCTCTGCCGCAGCAAAGGATTCGTGACCTGCAAGGAAGCAGAAGCACTCTGTTTCCTCGGAAAGGAGCATTGCACCGAGATTTCCGTGTCCGAGACCAACCTTACGGTTTTCCGCAACGGAGCCGGGGATACAGAAAGACTGAAGACCGATGCCGATAGCGGCAGCTGCCTCGGATGCCTTTGTGCAACCCTTCTTAAGTGCGATAGCCGCACCTACGGTGTATGCCCACTTTGCGTTTTCAAAGCAGATGGGCTGAGTTTCTTCAACAATCTTATAGGGATCGATACCGTAAGAATCGCAGATTTCCTTGCATTCGTCGATGGAACCGATTCCGTATTCCTTAAGAGTAGCGAGGATCTTCGCTTCTCTTCTTTCGTAACCTTCAAATTTAGCCATTACGCACACCTCCTATTATTCCTTACGGGGGTCAATGTACTTAACAGCATCATTGAATCTACCGTATGTTCCTTTAGCCTTTTCATAAGCGTCGTTGGGAGTAAGTCCCTGCTTGATGAAATCGGTCATTTTTCCGAGAGATACGAACTCATAGCCGATAACCTCGTTGTTTTCGTCAAGAGCCATTCTTGTGCAGTAGCCCTCTGTCATTTCAAGGTAACGAACGCCCTTTGTCTTTGTACCGTACATAGTACCTACCATGGAACGCTCACCCTTACCGAGGTCTTCCATGCCCGCACCGATAACAAGACCGTTTTCGGAGAACGCGGACTGGCTACGACCGTAAACTATCTGGAGGAAGAGCTCTCTCATAGCGCAGTTGATAGCGTCGCATACAAGGTCTGTGTTGAGAGCCTCAAGGAGAGTCTTGCCGGGAAGAATTTCCGCAGCCATAGCCGCAGAGTGTGTCATACCGGAGCAGCCGATCGTTTCAACGAGAGCTTCTTCGATAATACCGTTCTTAACGTTAAGGGAAAGCTTGCAAGCTCCCTGCTGAGGTGCACACCAGCCCACACCGTGAGTGTAAGCGGAGATGTCACTGATTTGTTTTGCCTCTACCCACTTACCTTCTTCGGGAATGGGAGCAGGACCGTGCTTGGGTCCCTTGGCAACTACGCACATATTCTGAACCTCACGGCTCATTGCGTATTCGCAAGAAAATTCATTGCTCATTTTTATGTACTCCTTTATAAAAATATACTTTTTAGTATTCTGTTTGCCTTATGCGAGAATCTCGCCGTAAACCGTGCCGGAAGCACCTGCGGCATTGGACTCGTCTGTGTCGATGTGCATAGCTGCGGAGAACTTGGGGCTGACTCTTACGACAACATCGTCGAATATAAGAGCACGTGCGGTGTCAAGCTTAACCTTAACGATCTGCTTGTCGGAAACGCCGAATGCCTCTGCATCCTCGGGAGTGAGGTGGATGTGACGCTTTGCGGCGATAACGCCCTCTGCGATAACAACCTCTCCTGCGGGACCGCGAAGAGTGCATCCTGCGGAGCCTGCAATGTCTCCGCTCTCTCTTACGGGAGCGACAACACCGATAGAACGAGCATCTGTCAAGGAAATTTCAACCTGGTTAGCGGATCTTACGGGACCGAGAACGCTCATCTTAAGAGAGCCCTTAGGACCGATGACCTCAACCTTTTCCTCACATGCATACTGACCGGGCTGAGAGAGATCCTTTTTCTTTGTGAGGGTGTGACCCGCACCGAAAAGAGCCTCGACCGTTTCGGCACTCAGATGGATGTGTCTTGCGGAAGTTTCAACCAAAACCTTATTATCCATTTTATTATACCTCTTTTTCGAAAAATATTTTTTGTTAGTATTTTATCATACATAATTAGTATAACACATTTTTTTACGCTTGTAAATGTATTTTTCGCATTTTTTGCGATTTTTGGGGAAAAATAATGAAAAAGCTTTAAGGAGAATAAGATGATGGACGAGAGAATAAAGGAAATAGAAGAGATAAAGGAGCTCGGTAGCAGCGGCGTTGTCGGTGGCATTGAAGCAAGTGACGACGGGATAAGATGTATTTCGGTGATTGGGCAGATAGAGGGACATTATTCGCTCGGAGATGGGCAGAAAACAACGAAATATGAGCATATAATTCCGGCACTTGTCTCACTTGAGCAGAGCAGGGACGTGAAAGGTGTGCTTGTTGTGCTCAATACTATGGGCGGAGATGTCGAAGCCGGGCTCGGAATTGCGGAGATGATAGCCTCAATGAGTAAGCCGACAATTTCTCTTGTTATGGGTGGATCTCATTCGATAGGCGTGCCGCTTGCCGTAAGTGCAACAAAATCGTTTATTGTGCCGAGCGCAACAATGACGCTACATCCCGTGAGAGTTAACGGACTTGTAGTAGGTGCACCGCAGACCTATAATTATTTTCGTGATATGCAGGATAGAATAGTCGGGTTTATATGCCGTAATTCAAGGGCAAGAGCGGACGAGATCAATGAAATGATGATGAGGGCGGATATGCTTGCCACGGATGTCGGAACTGTGCTCGGAGCGCAAGAGGCGGTCGAATGCGGACTTATAGATAGAGTGGGAGGACTTAGTGACGCCATTACGGAATTGAGAAAAATGATAGCGAGTGAAAAATGAATGCGTAGCTTTGCGACTGCATACTTTATTTCCAGAAACCTTGTAGGCGGGGGCTTGGCTCCCGACGCTTTACGGAAGGTAATACACAGACAAGTGCCCAGATCCTTCGGTCGCATCTACGATGCCCCTCAAGGATGACCCTGTGGGTCGGGCACTTTGTTCGCACGAACCAATCAATAAAAAGTTTCGCCAAGCCTTGCGGTTACACACATTGTTAGCACAAGCTTTGGCAACAAAAAAAGTTTTGTGTCACTTTTTTAAAAGTGACTGCCTGCGCGGCATGAGCGCATATCGCCGTTTTCTTTTTGCTAAACTTTTTCTTTTGGGGCTGTTTTCTCAAAAGAAAAAGCGAATAAACGGTTAGAACAAACATCAAAACAGCACACCAACGCTCTACTACAAACAAACCCAGTAGGGCGGGGGCTTTGCTCCCGCCGCTTATCATAGAAAAAGTTTTGTTTTAGAACACCTCATCCGTCAGCCTACGGCTGCCACCTTCTCCCGCTGGAGAAGGCTTATATTACTTTCACTTCGGGAACCAACGCGCCGGAGAAGGCAAAAGTTTGTGCAAATAAAGTGCCCGACACATTTATGTGTCATCCTCGAGCGTAGCGAAGGATCTGTGGCACGCAGAGCTAAGGCTCCCAAGTGTCGCGGGAGCTGTCGGCAAAGCCGACTGAGGGATGTGAATACACGAATTATAAGTCAATCCCTCCGTCACGGCACAGCCGTGCCACCTCCCTTTACACAAAGGAGGCAAGAGTTTGCGCAAACCCTGTAGAGTGGAGGTTTACTCCCGATGATTGGCGAATGACGGCGCTGAGCAAGGCTCCCTCCGGGAGGGAGCTGTCACCGCAGGTGACTGAAGGAGAGTGCGCAACAATAAAATTCACTCAAACTCAAAGTAACGCAGGCTCCTTCCGTCAAAAATCAGAGATTTTTGCCACCT
>CAZHPZ010000029.1:0-18501 GCA_964534905.1 uncultured Lachnospiraceae bacterium
AGAAACGGCGAGGAGGTAAGGGTGGACAACCCCTCAAATTATCCCTCTCCCGATGAGATAGAGGCGGCGTATGAGCCTCTTGTCAAGGCCTCCATCATAACTCCCACGGAATATGTCGGCGGACTTATGGATCTTTGCCAGGACAGAAGAGGAATATTTATCGATATGAAATATATCGACACGACTCGTGTCGAGCTTCATTATAAGCTGCCGCTTAACGAAATAATATACGATTTCTTCGATGCTCTCAAGAGCCGTTCAAGAGGATATGCGAGCCTTGATTACGAGCTTGCCGAATACAATAAGAGCGATCTTGTCAAGCTTGATTTCCTGCTTAACGGAGATCAGGTCGACGCGCTTTCGTTCATCGTTCACGAGGAAAAGGCGTATGCGAGAGCGAGAAGAATTGCGGAGAAGCTTAAGGAGAACATTCCCCGTCAGCTCTTCGAGGTTCCGATTCAGGCGGCCATCGGCTCTAAGATCATAGCGCGTGAGACCGTTAAGGCAATGCGTAAGGACGTCCTTGCGAAGTGCTACGGAGGCGATATCACGAGAAAGAAGAAGCTCCTTGAAAAGCAAAAGGAGGGAAAGAAGAAGATGCGCCAGCTCGGCAGTGTTCAGGTTTCTCCCGAGGCGTTTATGGCGGTTCTTAAGCTTGATGACAATGACTGATATGATGAAATTTACCGAAAAAGCCCCAAGAAAATTGGGGCTTTACGTTCATATACCGTTTTGCAGATCGAAATGCCTGTATTGCGATTTCTGCTCTCTTGTGGGACGCACGGACGAGGCGGACATATATATAGACGCCCTCTGCCGCGAGATAGTGGAGAGAGGAGCGGAAACGGATGGCTATACGGTCGACACGGTCTATTTCGGCGGAGGAACGCCGAGCTTGCTTACGTCGGGGCAGCTTTTAAGAATATTTGACAGCATAAGGGATAACTTTTTGCTTTCTTACGATGCGGAGATAACGCTGGAATGCAATCCGATAACTCATTTGTCTGACGGAGCGGAATATTTCAAGAGTATTTTGTCACTCGGCGTTAACAGACTTTCACTCGGTGTTCAGAGTGCGTGCGACGCAGAGCTTAAGCTTATAGGCAGACGGCACACGTTTGCAGAGGCGAAGAAAACGTTTACGGACGCAAGGCAAGCGGGCTTTCGGAATATAAGCGTAGATCTTATGCTCGGTCTGCCGTCGCAGACGAGGGAGAGTCTTGAGAGCTCGGTAGGGGCTCTTGTGTCACTTTCGCCCGAGCATATTTCGATATACAGTCTTCAGCTTGAGGAGGGCACACCGCTTTACAGAATGCGCGACAGGTACGATATCCCCGACGACGACACGGCGGCGGATATGTACGAGAGTGTTGTGGCGATGCTTAAGGAAGCGGGATATCTGCACTATGAGATAAGCAACTTCGCAAAAGAGGGCAGGGAGAGCAGACATAATAAAAAGTATTGGAGCCTTGACGAATATATCGGTGTGGGACTTGCTGCTCATTCCGATTTTTCGGGAGAGAGAATCGAGAATACAAGTGATATGCAAAAATATCTTTCGGGAGAGCGAATCGAGGCGAAAAACAGAATATCCGAGCGTGAGAGAGCGGAGGAGTATATTATGCTCGGCCTGCGCACCTTGCGAGGAATATCGGAGAGCGAATATTTTTCAAGGTTCGGAGAGAGCCTTGATAAAAGATACGGAGAAAAAATGAGAAAATACGAGGCTCTCGGGCTTTTGCTCCGGTGCGGTGACGGAATTCGCCTTTCCGAGCGCGGATTTGAGGTCAGCAACACGATCCTCTCGGAGCTTTTGAATTTTGATTATTAACTATTGACAAAACCGCATAAATCGGGTAGAATAATAATATAATAACAAAGGAGAATCTGAAAATGGATACAAATAATACAGAAAGAGAATTTTTCACACTCACCGACGAGGAGGGTAACGAGATAGAGTTCGAGCTTATCGGCGCTGCAGAGCTTGACGGCAATCAGTATTTTGCTTTCATTCCCGCAGAGGAGGATCCCGATAAGGAGTTCTGCGAATATACCGTGCTTAAGTCCGTTATAGAGGACGGCGAGGAATCGCTCGTTTCTATCGACGATGATGCGGAATTCGATAAGGTTGCGGACTACTTCGACAATCTGTTCGCGAGCGAAATCGATTACGACGCAACAGTCTGATTTGAGTGTATATCCTGCACATTCCGTGATGCTTGGGTGATTGAACCTACATTTGATTAAAGGAGCTCGAAATAAATTTGGCGTTGGTTTGCAGACCTCCCGACTCACAGGCAATTGACTTGTCTTGCCGTGGACTCGGACGCTGGGAGCAGTAAAGACGGCAATAGAGCACCGCCCTGAACACAGGGTTCTAAAGTTCCGGGCACACGTTTGTGCGGGGATTCATAAAACGAAAAAGCAAGCACGTCCCGTGCTTGTTTTTTTATGCTTGAAAATTTACTCTTCCGGTTATATAAAAAGCCGAGAAAATATTATGACAGTCGACTACGCACAACCCCCGTGTGGAGGGGGCTTTGCTCCCGACATGCTCCGAAATGGTGAGCGTGCATGTTCGTGTCCAAGATTCTTCGCTGCGCTCAAGAATGACCGTCTTTGACGGTCGAGCACTTTGTTCGCACTTACCAATGCGATAAAAAGTTTTGTTCCGCTTTTTCAAAAGCGGATGCCTGCGCGGCATGAGCGCATATCGGCGTTTCTCTTTTGCTAAGCTTTTCTCTTTGCGCCTATAGTGCCAAAGAGAAAAGCGAATTAAAGATAAGCACAAACTATAAAACAGCGCACAGATACCCTGCTACACAGAAACCCGTAAGGCGGGTGGCTTGCTCCCGCCGCCGATTACTATGAAAAAATCTTTTGCTTTGTAACACCTCATCCACCGCTTGCGAGGTCCCCCTTCTCCCGCTGGAGAAGGCTAATAGCACTCATTCGCTTCGAGAACCCCACGCGCCGGATAAGGCTTATATTACATTCGCTTCGGGAACCCCGCGCATCGAAGAAAGCAAAAGTTTGTGCGAACAAAGTGCCCGACCCGTAGAAGAGTCATGCCTATAAATTTGCTGCAGGCAGCAAATTTATAGCGAGATAGCCCAAAGGGCTACTCGGGATCTGTGGCACACAGAGTTGAGGCTCCCTCCGAGAGGGAGCTGTCGGCAAAGCCGACTGAGGGATTGTGAATACACGAATTATAAGTCAATCCCTCCGTCACGGCGTTCGCCGTGCTACCTCCCTTTGCACAAAGGAGGCAAAGATTGGTGCAAACCCTGTAGAGTGGGGTCGCGCTGATTGGAGAATAACGGCGCTGAGCAAGGCTCCCTCCGAGAGGGAGCTGTCACCGCAGGTGACTGAAGGAGAGTGCGCAACAATAAAATTCACTCAAACTCAAAGTAACGCAGGCTCCTTCCGTCAAAAATCAGAGATTTTTGACACCTCCCTCTCGGAGGGAGGCAAAAATAGCAAACCAATAACTTCTAAAAACAAAGTGCCCGACACATTTATGTGTCATCCTCGAGCGCAGCGAAGGATCTGGGGCACGCGCCTACGCAGGTCAATCCCTCCGTCACGGCACAGCCGTGCCACCTCCCTTTACACAAAGGAGGCAATTATCGGTGCGAACATAGCAGACAATCATTTAATACCCAATTATTCTGTACCAAATCGGCGGGAGCAAGCCCCCCGCTCTACAAAAATTTTACGTAACCTTGCGACACATCAATTAGCCTTCTCCAGTGGGAGAAGGGGGACCGCGGGAGCGGTGGATGAGGTGTGTGCGTTTATACAAACAAAGAGCCCGACCCGTAGAAGAGTCAAGCGCGGAATTTCAGTCTGTGCTTCGCACGGTGCGCGCTCGATTCGTTGATGACAGTAAAAAATAACAGCACTACATAGCAATCCCACCTTACTGAATATCCCGGAAGGCTCACAAGCGAGCTAAATTCTCCTCGGAGTTCCCGTGCGAGCACGGAACGTCCTTAGTCGAATTTGCGAACCGGATTCTGTGCTTCGTACAGAGCTGTTTCTTTTCGTCGATGGGCTTTAAAAAAATTAAGAGTACCACTTTGTGGTACTCTTGATTTTTTGGAGGCGCCACCCGGAATCGGACCGGGGATAGAGGTGTTGCAGACCTTTGCCTTACCGCTTGGCCATGGCGCCGTATTCAGTTGACAACATTATGATTATATCACAAAGAAATGCTCTTGTCAAGGCTTTTTGAGCAGTTTTTTTGTTTACAAATTCAAGCATATTTTTTATTGACACACCGCTCTTTTCCGTGTATAATACAGTTAAAGATTGACAAATCTTAAACTATCTTTTTTGTAAGGAGACTATGAAAATGGCAAGATTCGTACTTAATGAAACATCTTATCACGGCAAAGGCGTTATCGCCGAGATCGCTACCGAAATCAAGGCAAGAGGCTTTAAGAAAGCATTTGTTTGCTCCGACCCCGACCTTATCAAATTCGGCGTTACGAAGAAAGTAACGGACGTGCTTGACGGTGCGAGCATAGCATACGAGATCTACTCCAACATTAAGCCCAATCCCACTATCGAAAACGTTCAGACGGGCGTTGAGGCATTCCGTGCAAGCGGTGCGGACTGCATCGTCGCTATCGGCGGCGGATCCTCTATGGACACCGCAAAGGCAATCGGTATAATCATCGAAAATCCCGAATTCGCAGACGTTCGCTCTCTTGAGGGCGTCGCTCCCACAAAGAACAAATGCACACCCATCATCGCAGTACCCACCACCGCGGGAACTGCCGCTGAGGTTACAATAAATTACGTTATCACCGACGCCGAAAAGAACAGGAAAATGGTTTGCGTCGACGTTCACGACATTCCCGTGGTTGCGGTAGTTGACCCCGATATGATGGCTTCCATGCCTCGCGGACTTACTGCAGCTACCGGAATGGACGCTCTCACTCACGCTATTGAGGGCTACATCACGGCAGGCGCTTGGGAAATGAGCGATATGTTCCACATCAAGGCTATTGAGATAATCGCCAAGAGCCTGCGCGGAGCAGTTGAAAACACGCCCGAGGGACGTGAGGGAATGGCTCTCGGTCAGTATATTGCCGGAATGGGATTCTCCAACGTCGGTCTCGGCATAGTTCACTCAATGGCTCACCCTCTCGGAGCGCTCTATGACACTCCCCACGGCGTAGCCAATGCTATAATTCTTCCCACGGTTATGGAATACAACGCTCCCGCAACGGGCGAAAAGTACAGAGACATTGCAAGGGCAATGGGCGTTGTCGGCGTTGACGAAATGACGCTTGAGGACGCAAGACGTGCGGCAATAGATGCGGTAAAGCAGCTCTCCGTTGACGTCGGAATTCCCTCCGACCTCAAGGACATCGTAAAGCCCGAGGATCTCGACTTCCTCGCACAGTCCGCTTACGATGACGCTTGCCGTCCCGGCAATCCCAGAGAAACAAGCGTTGCGGAGATCAAGGAGCTTTATCTCAAGCTTATGTGATCCGCAAGGAAAATCGACAAAAGGCACCGCAAGCGGTGCCTTTTGTTGTACCCTGCGTGCTGTCAATATTCCCTGTGAGTATTGACATTTTCGTTTTTTTATAGTATTATTAATATGTAATAATATGCTTCACACAAGGCTGGTGAAAAAACTCAAAATGAAGATCAACAAAAATCTCAAGGGCTGGTTATATCTGCTCCCGGCATTTGCTTTTGTTGCGGTATTTATGCTCTATCCCCTCATCGATGTGCTTATCTATTCCTTTGAGGAGGGTTATAATTTCGTTTCGGGCGAATCGTTCGGCTTCGGATTTTATAACTACGGCTATGTTCTGCGCGACCCGTATTTCCTTTCTGCGCTTAAGAACACATTTATTCTCGTTGTAATAACCGTCCCCTTATCCACCGTGCTCGCACTCGTCATTTCATGCGCTCTTTCAAGCATCAAATGGCTCAGACGTGCGTACCAAACAATTTTCTTTCTCCCGTACGTTACAAACACGCTTGCGGTCGGACTCGTTTTTATGATACTCTTCAAGAAAACTCCGTATTCCGACGGACTTGTTAATTTCGTTATAACAAGCCTCGGCGGAACGGCAATAGATTTCATAGACGGCGCATATTGGGCAAAAATGCTTGTTTTGTGCATCTACACCATTTGGGTAGTTCTGCCCTTTAAGATTCTTATTCTCACAAGCGCACTTGCCTCCGTCGACAAGACCTATTATCAGGCGGCAAGGATCGACGGCACGGACGAGGGGCGTATATTTTGGAGAATAACGCTTCCGATGATATCCCCCACAATATCCTATCTTGTCATCACGGGCTTTATCGGAGCATTCAAGGCATACAGCGACGCGGTAGCCCTTTTCGGAACCGAGCTTAACCTTGCGGGAATGAACACGATAGTCGGATACGTTTACGATATGCTTTACGGTGACGGCGGCGGATATCCGTCGTTTGCATCTGCGGCGGCAATAATCCTTTTCTGCATAGTGCTGACAATAACCTGTATCAACCTTATTATCGGCAAGCGCCACGTTCATTACGGAAAGTGAGGCATGATATGAGTAACAACAGCTACAAGCAAATAAAAGCAAGGACGCATGCCCGGGATGCCGTGCTCTGTACCTTGAAGTATCTCGGTCTTACCGTTTGGGCAATAGCCGTTCTTTTTCCGTTTTATTGGATGCTTATAACGTCATTCAAGAGCTTTTCCGAATACAGCTCCGAATCGGTGCCTAAATTCTTTCCCGCAATGCCGACCTTCGACAATTACGTTCAGGCATTTACAGAGGTTCCGCTCGCACGTTACCTTCTCAACACATTGATCTTCACGCTTTCGACAACCGCGATAATGCTCGTCGTTATAACCCTTGCGGCTTTTGCCTTTGCAAGACTCGAATTTGTAGGCAAGAGATTTGCATTTACACTTCTGCTTGCGCTGATGATGATACCGAACGAGCTTGTTATCATAACAAATTACGTTACCGTGACGGAGCTTGAGCTGCGTAATACGTTTCTCGGGCTGATTCTGCCGTCGGTTACGTCGATATTTTATCTGTATCTTCTCAAGGAAGCGTTTTCGCAGATTCCCGATGAGCTGTATTTTGCCGCACAGGTTGACGGCTCGACGGATTTCGGATATCTCACGAGAGTAATGATACCGATAAGTGCGCCTACAATAGTCACAATACTTATACTTAAGGTGATAGAGTGCTGGAATTCATACGTATGGCCCCGTCTTATCACCGATGACGAGACGTATTTTCTCGTTTCAAACGGCATACAGTCCATCAGGGAAAATGGCTTCGGACGTGAAAATATTCCCGCTATGATGGCAGCCGTCGTAGTTATTTCGCTCCCGCTCATCGTTCTGTTTCTTATATTCAGAAACAGGATAATGGAGGGCGTCGCACAGGGGGGTACCAAGGGATGAAAAATTCAAGACAAATCATTTCCGCCCTGCTTGCCCTCACGCTTCTGCTATCCTCACTATCACTATTCTCCTGCCACGGAAAGGTGTATTCGGACGAATTTACCGTCCCGGACGGGCTTGAGGAGGGCAAAACATACGAGATAACCTTTTGGGCGAAGAACGAAAATAACGAGACTCAGAGAAATGTTTATGCCGCGGCGGTCGAAGCCTTTGAGAAGATCTATCCGAACATAAAGGTCACTCTCCGCAATTTCACCGATTACGGCGACATATACAACAACGTTATTAACAACATATCGACAGGCACAACGCCAAATGTCTGCATAACGTATCCCGACCATATAGCGACCTATATCGAGGGTGCGGGAACGGTCGTTTCGCTTGACTCGCTCATTGCGGACGAAAAATACGGTCTCGGCGGCTCGGAGCTCCGCTTTGACGGAGTTTTGCGTGAGGAGATAATTTCCGAATTTCTCGCGGAGGGTGTGATAAACGGCTCGCAATATGCGCTTCCGTTTATGCGCTCCACGGAGATATGCTACGTCAATAAGACTCTGCTTGAATCTCTCGGCTTTACCTTGCCTGAGGTGCTGACATGGAATTTCGTTTTCGAGGTGTGCGAATACGCAATGAGCCTCGGAAAGACGAGTGTCACCGGCGATGACGGCAAGACGCGCGAGGTTTATCTTGCAAACGGTCAGTCGACCTTTATACCGTTCATTTACAAGTCGACGGACAATATGATGATCACAATGCTTCACCAGATGGGCGCCGACTATTCCACAGAGGACGGAGAAATACTCATCTTCAACGACGATACAAGAGAGCTTTTAAAGAGCGTCTCCTCGCATGCAAAGAGCGGAGCGTTCTCTACGTTTAAAATCTCGGGATATCCCGCAAACTTTCTCAATGCGGGGCAGTGCATATTCGCAATCGACTCATCCGCAGGCGCAACATGGATGGGCTGCGACGCTCCCCTTATCGATATTTCAGCCGATATGCTTCAGCAGTTTGAAACGGCGGTAATGACTGTTCCTCAATACGATGCGGAAAATCCGCAGATGATATCGCAAGGACCCTCTCTCTGCATATTCAACAAGGAGGACGAGGGCGAGGTGCTCGCATCGTGGCTCTTTGCTCAGTTTCTTTTAACAAACGACGTTCAGGTCGCATATTCAAAGACCGAGGGATACATTCCCGTTACCTCAAAGGCACAGAGCTGCGAGGAATATCTTGATTACATAAGCCGTGCGGGAGAGGATAACGACCTGCATTACAGCGTCAAGATAGAGGCTTCGACTCTTTTTGTCGAAAATATAAGGAACACGTTCACCGCTCCCGTTTTCAACGGCTCAACCTCCCTTAGAAATGCCGCAGGCGCAATGATAGAGGACGTTACAAAGGCAACGCAAAGGAAAAAGACCGTTGACGACGCATATATCGATAAGCTTTTCGCTCAAATGAATTCACTCTATAAGCTCGATCAAATCGAAAACGGCGGAATTGCCAAAACCGAGCTCGGAGAGCTTCCGACCGAATCGAAAATACTCATCGGATCGCTCTGCGCGGTTTGGATCGGACTCGGCGTGTACGGCACCGTCGGTGCGATAAAGAAAAGAAAACGTAAATCGGTATAAAATATTCCCGAAATATATAGCTTCAGTCCCAAAATCCTTGATTTCGGGACTGATTTTGTATATGTTGAACTGCAATGCCGATTTCGGATTTTTTACCGATTAAAAATGAGCATTTAACGCTGCTCGCTATGTTCGCACGAGCCATTGCCTCCCGTTCGGGGTTCGCGGTATGAGAGGGAGGTGGCACGGCGAACGCCGTGACGGAGGGATTGACTTATAATTTGTGTATTCACAATCCCTCAGTCGGCTTTGCCGACAGCTCCCTTTACACAAGGGAGCCTTGCTCTGCGTGCCCGGATCCCGAGTAGCCCCTTGGGGCTATCTCGCTATAAATTTGTTGCTTGTAACAAATTTATAGGCATGACTCGTCTACGGGTCGGGCACTTTGTTTGCACTTACTAATGCAACAAAAAGTTTTGCTCCGCTTTTTTTAAAAGCGGATGCCCGCGCGGCATGAGCGCAAAACGGCGTTTCTTTTTGAGAACTTTTTCTTTGCGCCTATAGTGCCAAAGAAAAAGTGGATAAGAGGTGAGTGTAAATAAAATCTCTGTAATGAAACCCTATGGTGCGGTGGCTTGACTCCCGCCGATTCGGCGCGGAATAATATGGGCATTAAACGGTTGTTTGCTATGTTCGTACAAGCCCTGCCTCCCTCCGAGAGGGAGGTGGCAAAAATTTCTGATTTTTTACGGAAGGAGCCTGCGTTACTTTGGGTTTGAGTGAATTTTATTGTCACGCGCTCTCCTTCAGTCACCTGCGGTGACAGCTCCCTCCCGGAGGGAGCCTTAGCTCTGCGTGCCAGGATCCCGAGTAGCCCGTTGGGGGGCTATCTCGCTATAAATTTGTTGCCTGCAACAAATTTATAGGCATGACTCGTCTACGGGTCGGGCACTTTGTTTGCACAAACTTTTGCCTTCTCCAGTGGGAGAAGGGGGACCGCGTAAGCGGTGGATGAGGTGTTACAAAACAAAGAATTTTTCTGTGTAAAGCGGCGGTATCGCGGTGGATTTAGAAATTAACTTACAGCCGTACGATTACAAAATCGCAATGAATACTCTGAAACAAAATTCGTGAAATTATGACAAACAACGAAAAACAGGACGCCTAATATATTATTAGGCGTCCTATTCTGTGTCTATTTTATTCTTTTTTATACGAAAAGTCAATAGTTTTTTGAATATTTTTTACATTTCGTTTGACAATGTGCATAAAATGCCGTAAAAATTGTCCGATTTTGGACGCCTAATAATATATTAGGCGAACTCTTTCGCGGGTGCCGAGGGTGTTCGGAAAGCTCGGGCGGAGTAAAATCACTTGCACAAGGCTTTAATTTTTCAGGTGCGGCGATGATACTTTCCCGACGGCTGTTTTTTATCCGTGCGTTATTTGCGTAAACGCTTCGGAGTGAGGACGGCGGAGAGCGTTTGAGGTGCCCAAATCAAAACAAAAATAAAAACAAAATCAAAAAGGAGATTTTTCTTATGAGAAAAAATCAAAAGGGTTTTACTCTCGTTGAATTGCTCGTGGTTATTGCAATCATTGCAATTCTCGCTACTGTTTCCGTGGTCGGCTATGTTAGCCTCATCGACAGGGCAAATCAGAGCGTTGACGAGCAGGCTGTAACTCAGATCAACAAGGCTCTCGAAGCTTTGGAGATAACAGACGGCAAGTTCACGGACGTTGCACAGGTCATCAAGGCTCTCAGCGGTATGGATCTCGATATTGAGGATTATAAGCCGCTTAAGAGTGGTATGTATTTTTATTGGGATGCGGGACTTAACCGTGTGGTTTACGCAGACGCAAGTGACAAGATAGTTTATCCCGAGGACACAAAGAAAAGTGGTCAGTGGATGTCTCTTTCCGGTCTTGTGCCAATGGATAGTGGGTATGATGTTTCGGGAACCACCGCTACTGTTACAAGCGGAGCACAGCTTGCACATCTTCTTAATAATTTGAGTGATAATATAACAACTATCAAGCTTTCCGGTGAAATTGATATGAGGGGTGCTACTCTCGGAATCGAAACATCGGCTCAGAATATTACTTTGGAGGGTGATAGTAACACTGTCCTTAAGGGATTGAGAATTGATACAAACGCCATAGACGGTTCTTGGGCGGGTGAAAATAAGACATTCGGTTATGCATTATTCGGTAACGTTGCGGCGGGACATACTGTAACAGTTAAGAATATTAGCATTTCCGGTGCTATTATAGAAAATACCGAAGACGGTGCATTCGGACATTCCGCAATTCTTTTCGGAAAAGTTGAGGGTACTGTAAATATTGAAAATGTTAAAATTGACAATTGTAAGGTTATCGGCGGTGACAAGGTAGGCTCCTTGATTGGATATCTTACCGGAAGTGCTAATATTAAGAATGTAACCGTAACAAATACCGAACTTTACGGTCTTGGATATATTGCAACGGCTATCGGATGCGTATCTCCCGGTTCAACAAGAAATATCGAAACTGTTGATTGCAGCGGTGTTAAAACCGGAATAAACGAAGATGAATGGTCAAAGCTTTGGAATGGCGATGACAAAAACTGGGTTACAAACAAGCTTCCTACACCCTCGGATGTAAAGGCATATGTTGATGGTAGTGATAATACATATATGCCTTATTTGCAGAATGGTAAAATAAAAACAGAGTCAGGGGAAGAACAAGACGTAAAATTGAACAACCTTGAGGGAATGTGTACAAAGGATCTGTATTGGGTTGATAACAAAGCATTTAACAATGGTGTCATTATTGATGAATACAAGATAGAAATAGAGGGAAAAATCGGCGGATTTAAGATTTCCAGCGCAGACGGCGGAAAAGTTGAATAATAAACTAAAACATAAAGCACAGAGCTTCGGCTCTGTGCTTTTCTCGTAATTTAAAAATCGGTCTTATTTACCCTTGCAAACCCGATTGATATGTGTTATAATGGAAACAATAAAACACAGGAGGCAGATATGGGAGTACTTGAAAACAAGCAAAAATTTATTGAAATTTACAAAACTTACATAAAAAGAGACGGGGCTGACAAGCTGCTCGAATATTTGTGTGCGTCGGATTTCTTTTCCGCACCTGCGTCGACACGTTTCCACGGCTCATATCCCGGCGGACTTTGCGAGCACAGCCTTAATGTTTACGAATGTCTCAAGGATATTATGGAGCGCCCGAGAATGAAAGAGGTCTACGGCGTGGATTATTACAGCGACGAGAGCATTGCCATCGTATCTTTGCTTCACGACCTTTGCAAGGTTGACTTTTATGTCGAGAGCACGAGAAACGTCAAGGAGAACGGCGTTTGGAAGAGCGTTCCGTTTTATACGATTGAGGATAAGCTCCCTTACGGTCACGGCGAAAAATCCGTGTATATCGTTTCGGGATTTATGCGTCTGACTCGTGACGAGGCGTTTGCGATTCGCTATCATATGGGATTTGCGGACACGACTCCGCAGGGCATAAACAACGTCAGCCGCGCATTTGAGATGTTTCCTCTTGCGTTTGCCGTTGCCATGGCGGATATGGAAGCGTCGTATTTCCTTGAGGGTACAGTAAAGGAAGAATAAGCTTGAAGAAAAAGCAAGCCTGCGGGCTTGCTTTTTGTGTATTCTGTTGAGATGCCACCTCGGTTGCCTGCGGCGACAGCAAGCGGATAGCTGTTGCCGCGCAAGCCTCGTAGGGCAGGGGCTTGCGCCTGCTGATTTGGTGTAGAATATATGAGAATTAAACGGTTGCTCGCTATTTTTGCCTCCCTCCGAGAGGGAGGTGGCAAAAATCTCTGATTTTTGACGGAAGGAGCCTGCGTTACTTTAAAATCAGATATGCTTTATTGTTGCGCACTCTCCTTCAGTCACCTGCGGCGACAGCTCCCTCCCGGAGGGAGCCTTGGCTCGTCTACGGGTTGGGCACTTTGTTTGCACAAATTTTTGCCTTCTCCGGCGCGTGGGGTTTCCCGAAGCGAATGTATATGAGCTTTTTGGGGTCCGAGGGGGGGAGAAGGGGGACCGCGTAAGCGGTGGATGAGGTGTTACAAAGCAAAAGATTTTTCCGTGGTAAACGGCGGGAGCAAGCCACCCGCCCTGCGGGGTTTCATTACAAAGATTTTATTTACACTCACCTTTTATCCACTTTTTCTTTGACACTATAGGCGCAAAGAAAAAGTTCTCAAAAAGAAACGCCGTTTTGCGCTCATGCCGCGCGGGCATCCGCTTTTAAAAAAAGCGGAGCAAAACTTTTTGTTGCATTAGTAAGTGCGAACAGAGTGCCCGACCGCCAAAGACGGTCATTCTCGAGCGCAGCGAAGAATCTCGGGCACGCGCCTGTGCGCCGCCTTTTTGAAATCGGCGCGAGCAAGTCCCGCTCTACAAAATTATCCGTATGCGCAAAATATTTCGATTGCCTGTGGCGTGTTGGCACGAGCTACGGTCTGAGCCCCGAGCCGCCCTGCACGGTGAGCGTTTCGCCGCTCATATATTTGAAGTCGGGAGATGCAAGCAGAACGCATATTCTGCCTATATCAAGCTCGCTGTCTCCGAATCTTCCCGTGGGAGGCTTTTTTACATTTGCCGCAAATGCCTCGGGATACATCATGCTGAATTTTTCAAGCTGTGCCGTCCACGCAAGCGGACAGACAACGTTGACGTTGATTCCGTCCCTTGCCCATTCCGCCGCGGCTACGCGTGAGAGTCCGCGCACGCCCTCCTTTGCCGCCGCATACGAGCCTTGTCCGACATTACCGAAAAGCCCTGCGCCCGAGGCAAAGTTTATGACCGATCCGTCCCTTTCCTTAAGATACGGATAGCAGGCTTTCATATAGTAAAATGTTGCATACAGCCCGGAATAGACTGCAAGGTCGAATTGTTCCGTTGTGTGCTCCGCTATGGAAACGCCCGATGCAGAGGCTTGAGCGTTATTTATGAGCACGTCTATTCTTCCAAACTCCGATACGGCACGCTCCACAACGCCCTTAACGGTTTTTTCGTTGTCGGCACCTGCCGTGATGTCTGCTACGGCGGTGATGACCTTTACACCGCACAGGCTCTCAAGCTCCGCTTTCGCTCGGTTAAGCTTTTCCTCGTTTCTGCCTGTTATGACGAGATTCGCACCCTCCTTTGCATACGCCGTGGCTATACCGTATCCGATTGAGCCGCAGCCGCCGTTCGAGAGTGCGGCAAATCCCGCACCCGTTATAACAGCCGTCTTTCCTTTAAGATATCCCATTTTTTCTCCTTTTGCATTTCCGAATTTTTTCGATTATATTATGCCGCATATTTTATGCGTTCAATCGCCGCTTTCGAAAATATATTTATCGAGAATTGTGAAAAGCCCTGTTCTTGCCTTTTGCTCTGCGCACCTCAGCCTCTCCGCGATGCTTTCCTTGCTCTTTGAGTGAGTCTCAATGACTTGCTCGGTGAGCGCTCGGAGTGTATCGGAATTTGCAAGCGTGCGTGTCGGGACGGCAGAGAATGCTCCGAGCTCATCGCAAAGAGCCGTCATTTTAGGGTCGTCGGAAGCAGAGAGTACCGGCTTTTGAGCTGTCAGAGCGAGCAGCGTAGCATGGTATCTTTGCGATATAACAAGCTCGGAACCCTCAAGCAAACGTATAGCGTCCTCTCTGCTCCTTGCAAGGTGCACGGAGAATTCACCGCCGCACCGCGCGAGTCGTTCTGCCGATTTGGGGTCCTCACGCTTGTTGAATATTGCTATCTTGATTTTTTTGCCGAAATGATTTGAAAGCGATTGGAGCGACTCCGCTAACGCTTCCTCACTCACCTCGGCTCGGCTCAAGCCCGATGTGCAGGGAACATAAACGAAATACGGCTCGGTGTGCACAGGATTTGGACGGCTTTTGTCGATTTTGATGTCGGAAAGTGTCAGGACAGGATCGGGAATGAGTGCGATTTCCTTTTCAGACAACAAATTTTCGATATAGGCACGTGAGGCGCAGTCACGGACACTTATGGCGTCAAAGCCGGCAAGCGCAGATGGGAGCAGTTGGGCGCCGATGATACCGAGCGGCGACTCCTTTTTTATCGGTCCTATGCCGTTTGAGAGCATAATATTTTTGTGTGACAGCACACTTGCCGCACGAATGACGGCGAGATAATAGAGAAGTGAGGCGTCGGACGTCAGATTCTGAAGCAGAGAGCCGCCGCCGAAAATAAAAAGGTCGGAGCGCGCGAGCGTGAGAAATATTTTTATCGGATTTTTTGAACTGAGGACTTTTATATGCAGGATAAAACCCTTGCCGGCGCCGCATTTTTTTGCGCTCAATGAGCGCACCGCACGCAATATTGCTTCAAGTATCAGCTCGTCGCCGAGGCTTCCTCTGCCGTAATAGCCGCAGATGATGAGTTTTATTTGCCTGTTGGTAATTCCCTTATGCTTTTTCTTCATTCTTTTCTGCCTCCGCGGTGCTCCGATATTGCTTCTTTATAAATTGCAAGTGTTTTGCGTGCCATTTGCTCGGCATCGAAATGCTTTTGGGTGATGGCGAGCGAAAATTCGGACAGGACGGATTTTTGCTTGTCGGAAAGAGAAAAATAACGCTCCGCCTCCGAGGCGAGCATATCCGCCGTGCATATTCGCTCAAGCCCTCGGCAGGTTAGATTACTGCGGAGCGCCGTGGCGAGTCGGTCGGGCTCAAGCAAGCCGAGATAGCCCTCGTTTCCGAGAAGTATCACGGGCAGACCGATAGACATAGCTTCCATTGCGGAGCGCGATACGCCGACAAAGAGAGAACAGTCACGCAGATATTCTCTTGGATGGGCGCATTCGCCCAACGTGCGTATTACGCTACGAGCAAGCCGTTCGTTTATCCTTTCGGCTCTTTTGCGGATTTTCTCCGCCTCGCTACCACCGCCGATTATGACGATTTCAAGATCGGGAAAGCTATTCAAAAGCCTCGGCGCGGCATTGCAGAGCAGTTCGGCGCCGAGCGAGCAGTCGCAGTCAAGTCGGCTGACGAATGCTATTTTGTGAGTCTTGAGGCTTTTCGCTCTTTGACTTTTAGAAAAATCTATTCCGTTGGAAATGACGGATATCTTTTCTTTTTTTACTCCGTGCGAGCGCAGAAGAGTGCATATATCATCGCTTACCGCTACCGTTCTGTCACCCCACACCGAGAGCGCGGCGAGGAGAGGGTTCATCGAGAAGAACGCGTGAGCGGTTACGACGAGCGGAATGCCGTGTATGCGGCAGGAAAGTGCGGCGGCGAATGCACTTCTCCTTGTATGCGCGTGTACGAGATCGGGACGCTCGGCGGAGATGATGCTTGAAATTTTTAAGAAAGCCGCGGGAAAAAGTTGATCTTTTGAGAGATCGGGGAGCGAAATGTGCGATATTCCAAGCTCGGCAAGGCGGCGTGCACCGTGTCCGCCGCCCGAGGCGACTACTGCATTACAGCCGAGACGCTTTAAAGATGCGCAAAGCGTTTCTGCGTGAGTTTCCGCTCCGCCTGTGTCAAGCGAGTCCGCAAGCATAAGTATCTTCATTGATAACTCCGTTTTTTTATTTTATCGTCGTCATATTTTTGAAAATATATTCGTATTTTCCTTGCAAATACAACAAAAATTTGATATAATGAGTGTTGTATACGTAATTTTGCGAATATAATATACAGTAAAACCTTTAAGGAGAAGCGTATGAAAATTATCAAGGTCAAAAATTATGAGGAAATGAGCTGTGAGGCTCTCGGGATAATGCTTGAAGTCGTAAGGGCAAATCCGAATGCGGTGCTAGGACTTGCAACAGGCTCCACACCTCTCGGACTTTACGAGAAAATGGCGCAGGATCACAGAGAAAACGGCACGAGCTATAAGGAGTGCAGAACGGTAAACCTTGACGAATATGTCGGTCTCGATGCGGATAATTGTCAGAGCTATGCATATTTTATGCATGAAAATCTTTTTAAATATATAGATATCAAGCCCGAAAACACTAATATAGAGAACGGAACGGCAAGCGATGCCGAGGGGGAATGCGCAAGGTATAACGCGCTACTTAAAACGCTCAGACAGGATATACAGGTGCTCGGAATAGGCTCGAACGGTCATATTGCCTTTAATGAGCCGGGAACGCCGTTTGATTCCGTAACTTATGTCGTTACGCTTGCGGAAAGCACGGTCAAGGACAATTCGAGACTCTTTGAATCCATGGATGATGTTCCGAGACAGGCATTTACGATGGGACTCAGTAATATAATGAATGCAAAAAAAATAATTATTCTCGCAAACGGTGCCGGAAAGGCCAAGGCGGTTTCGGAGCTTGTTTGCGGCGAGATAAGCGAGAAAGTACCTGCCACGGTGCTCAGAAATCACCCCGATTGCACGCTTATTTGCGATGCGCTCGCAGGTCAGTTTATTTGAATAATAAAAGGGAAGTGTAAGAATGAAGAATCAGTCTAAAATATTGAGAGCGATGACGAGCGACGGAAGCGCGCGCATCCATATTATAAATTCAACGGATATAGTTAACCGCGCGATAGCGTATCATCACACCTCACCCACGGCGAGTGCTACGCTCGGCAGACTGCTCACGGCAACAAGTATGATGGGATGTATGCTCGGAGAAGTGGAAAATACGATAACGGTCTGCTTTGGCGGAGACGGCCCTGCTGGACGTGTGCTTGCAGTCGGAGATTATTACGGAAACGTAAGGGGATATATTCAAAATCCCGATGTTGACCTGCCGCTTAAGCCCAACGGAAAGCTTGATGTCGGCGGAGCGGTAGGAAACGGTCTGCTGAATGTTATCAGAGATACCGGAGCGGAAATACCCTTTTCGGGCTCTGTAAGAATAGTCAGTGGCGAGATTGCCGAGGATATTGCGCAGTATTATGCGGAGAGTGAGCAGATACCGACGGTTTGTGCGCTCGGCGTGCTTGTCGATACGGATCTTACCTGCCGCGCCGCGGGCGGAATTATAATTCAGCTTTTACCGTTCGCCGACGAAAAAACAATATCGGCTATTGAAAAGAACGTACCGAAGCTCTCGAACGTTTCTTCGCTTTTTGAAAGCGGACTTTCAAACGAGGAGATTGCCAAAATAGCACTTGAGGGCATTGAATATGACCTTTTCGATGAGCTTGATGTGGATTATCAGTGTAACTGCTCACGTGAGAGAATGGAGCGTGCGCTTATTTCTCTCGGCAAGGGAGAGCTTGAAAAAATGCTTGCGGAGCAGATTTCCGAGGGAAAAGCCGACGAGCTTGAGGTAAATTGTCGTTTTTGCGATAAAAGGCATATCTTTACACGTGCCGATATCGAAAAAATGTTTGAAGAAAAATAAAATTAAAATTTTTTTGAAAAATCTATTGACAATTCATTTTTGCTGTGATATAATTGTTCCTGCCGTTGAGAAAGACGGTGGGTATGGAAGCATAGCTCAGTTGGGAGAGCATCTGCCTTACAAGCAGAGGGTCATAGG
>CAZHPZ010000030.1:0-16763 GCA_964534905.1 uncultured Lachnospiraceae bacterium
CTTTATAATCTCGGGTGTAAGACCGTCGATCTTAAGGTCCATCTGAATGGATGTGATACCCTTGTGAGTACCTGCTACCTTGAAGTCCATATCGCCGTAGAAGTCCTCAAGACCCTGGATATCAAGCATTGTATCCCAGCTTCCGTCCTCAGCCGTAATAAGACCGCAGGAGATACCTGCAACGGGAGCCTTGATCGGAACGCCGGCGTCCATAAGAGCGAGCGTTGAACCGCAAACGGAGCCCTGAGAAGTGGAACCGTTAGAGGAAACTACGTCGGAAACAAGACGGATTGCATAGGGGAATTCCTCGGGAGAGGGAAGAACGGGAACAAGAGAACGCTCTGCAAGAGCACCGTGTCCGATTTCGCGGCGTCCGGGGCTGCGAGCGGGCTTTGCTTCGCCTGTGGAGAAGCCGGGCATATTGTAGTGGTGCATATATCTCTTTTCCTTGTCGTTGTCGAGACCGTCGAGAATCTGTGCCTCGCTGAGTGTACCGAGAGTAGCAACTGTAAGTACCTGAGTCTGTCCACGTGTGAAGAGACCGGATCCGTGTGCACGGGGAAGAACGCCTACCTCACTTGCAAGAGGTCTGATCTCGTCCATACGTCTGCCGTCTACACGCTTCTTGTCAACGAGCAACCAACGGCGAACGATCTTCTTCTGAATCTTATATACAAGCTCCTCCATCATTGTGGGGAGGTCGGGATATTCTTCGGAGAAGTTTGCGAGAATTGCTTCCTTGATGGGGAACATTCTTGCGTCACGAACTGTCTTGTCGTCTGTGTCAAGGGCAACCATAACGTCCTTTTCGCAGAAGTCGAAGATCTTGTCGAACATATCGTGGTCAAGCTCGCAGGAGGGGTATTCGAACTTGGGCTTACCTATTTCGTCAACGATGGCGTTGATGAATTCGAGAACGCCCTGGTTTTCCTTGTGAGCCATCATAATTGCCTCATACATAAGGTCATCCTCAACCTCGTTAGCGCCTGCCTCGATCATTACTACCTTCTTTGTAGAGGAAGCAACCGTAAGCTCAAGATCGGAAACGGCTCTCTGAGCCTCTGTGGGGTTAACGACGAGCTTGCCGTCAACAAGTCCCATAAATACGCCGGAGATGGGGCCGTTCCACGGGATATCGGATATGGAAAGTGCGATGGACGCACCGATCATTGCGGTGATCTCGGGTGAGCAGTCGGGATCGTAGGACATAACCGTAAGAGTGAGTGCTACGTCGTTACGGAGATCCTTGGGGAAAAGGGGACGAATGGGACGGTCGATGACACGGCTCGTAAGTATTGCCTTTTCGGGAGGTCTGCCCTCACGGCGAAGGTATCCGCCGGGGATCTTGCCTGCTGCGTACATTCTCTCGTCAAAATCGACGGAGAGGGGAAGAAAGTCTATGCCGTCACGGGGCTTCTCGGATGCGGTAGCGCAGCAAAGAACAGCTGTGTCGCCGTATCTTACAAGGCAGGAGCCGTTGGCAAGACCTGCAAGCTTACCTGTCTCTACAACGAGGGGTCTGCCTGCGAGTGTGTAATGAAATGTTTTGAAATTCTTAAACACCATAGGTGTGCTGATTGAATTGCTCATTTTTTAATATCCTCCATAAAAATTTTTATTTGTATTCTTACGGGGTTTAGCACTTAATTACGTGTCCGAGCCTTATTTGCGGAGCCTCGGGCATATAATTAACTGCTAATCCTGCCGTAAGAAAAAAGTGCTTAAACAAATGGAGTGAGGAGTCGGCAAAAACCCACTCTCCCACTCCGTTTATGTGCTCATTACTTTCTGATGTTGAGCTTCTTGATGATGGCACGGTATCTCTCGATATCTACCTTCTGAAGATAACCGAGGAGGTTTCTTCTGTGACCTACCATTTTAAGAAGACCGCGACGGCTGTGGTGGTCGTTGTGGTTGTTCTTGAAATGCTCCTGGAGACCGTTGATTCTGTGTGTAAGAATAGCGATCTGAACCTCGGGAGAGCCTGTGTCGCCCTCATGAATAGCGTATTCGGCGATTATAGCCTGCTTTTCTTCTCTTGTCATTTTCTTTTTCACCTTTCTGTAAATTAATCAACGAAAAACACAGTAATCGGCGGGTGAAACACGGAAGATCTGTCCGTCTTATTTTCCCGAAAACCGAGCTTTACGTCATACAAAGACTATTTTAGCACATAAGTTGCGTTTTGTAAAGGCTTTTTCGAAATTTTGTTGAAAATATTTTTTCATATTATATATTTCAGCCGAAATGCATGCTATTTTTTGTTTTTGCGGGAGGCGATGAGAGATGAAACTCCGCCGACGCAGAGCATTGCACCGAAAAGCTTGCGAAGGAGAGCCGGATCGATCTTTCCCGCAATATGGGAGCCGAGCAGGGCAAACACGGCTCCGAGCGTGCTCATAACGAGAGTGAGCCTCCATTTTATTTTACCGCTCATTGCGCTGAATGCAGTAGACGCGGCGGCGCTGCCCATAAAAAATATCATATTTGCCATTTGAGCGTCAAGCTGCTCCGCACCGCACACAAGAGTCAGATATATTACGAGCAGTCCGCCCCCTCCGACGCCCATTCCGGAAAGCACGGCTATAATAAGAGAAACAAAAAATTCCGACGGCATTTGGTTTATCTCCTATCTTACCGTTATCTTAATATCATCATCGCACCCGACACCGTAACGAGGAGTGCAAAGACGGTTTTGATTATTTTGAATTTCAGCCTTGTCAGAAGATATGCGCCTATCGCTCCGCCTGCGATTGCCGTCGGAAGCATCTTCACGGCATACGTCCCCGTGGCGTATCCGCGCTTCAAATATATTATCAGAGAAACGGCGCATATCGGGAGCATTGTAGCGACGGCGTTTGCAAATATATCGTTTGCCGACGCGGTGCTCTCGACGGTTTGGAATTCGTCGTGTCTGTCCGTTTGCGCTCCGCATTCGGTTTGATTGCCTCCGCTCTTCCTTTCAAGTGCGGAGAGATACCATGTGACGGCTATGCCTCCGCCCGCGCCGAGCAGACCGTTTATAAACCCCGCAACGGCACCGACCGCCGCCGTCGGAAGATATTTCTTTATAAATTTCATAAATCCTCCCTTTTTGCGAAAATAAGCAGTTGAAAACTGAAATTTAATGTGTTATAATATTTGTATGTATTTTAGTTTATAACTCTCGGAGGATATTTATGGCAGATAAAAACAGAGGCTCCGACAAAAGGCTTAAGGAGCAGGAAAAGAAAGGGAAGAGAGGCAAGGACGCGCGAGGCAACAAAGGCGGCGGCACGGAGGGTAAGGACCCTCGTCAGCTGAGCTTCGATTCGCCGTCGGAGAGGCTGATACATCAGATATTACCCTTTGTATACGTTGTGCTTGCGCTTCTTCTTGAGGCTTGCTTTATCTTTGCAACCTTTACGGGTGATAAGTATGTCGGAATAGGCGGAGTGTTTCTTAAGGACGTATTCCTCGGACTCTTCGGCTTTTGCGCATTTATTATTCCCATTATGTTGATAAATCTTGCAGTGCATTGGAGAAAATTCGTCGACGGTCGCATTGTCGGCGCCAAGGTCACATTTACCATACTGTTTCTTGTTTCTCTGTCGGGACTTATTCATATTTTCGTAAAGGGAAGCATCAATCCCGATCTCGATGTATTCATAAAGCCGAGAGAGCTTTTCGAATATTCTTACAGCAATATGGCGTCTTCCGGCGTTATAGGCGGATTTGCATGCGAATGCATTTATTATCTTTTCAAATCCGTCGGATCCGCTATCATTATGTCGGCGCTGACTCTTGTGTTCTTTGCTTTTTCTCTCGGAATGACTCCGAGAAACACCGTTATCTGGATAAGATACAAGTGGACGGTTATGCGTGAAAAGCGTGCGGAAAAGAAGCAGGTGCGTGACGAGGAAAAGCGAGAGCTGAAAAAAGCAGAAAACGAAAGACTTGAGGAGGAGAGACAGGCGCTTGCGGCTAAAAAGGAAAAGGAAGAGACCGAGAGGGAGCTTCTTTTGGCGCAGGAAAAGCAGCGTGAGGACGAGAGAGTTGCCGCGGCGGAGCGCCGTGCAATCGAAATAGAGGAGAAGGAAAAGAGAGACAGAGAAAAATACGGAGCTATGAAGTTTATAGATCCCGAGCCTCTTACCCCGTCTCCCGAGCTTAGTCTTACAAAGGAAAGAGAAGAGCCTGCGGAGGAGACGCGTGACGACGGAAGAATAAGCGTTTCCGCAATATTCGCACGTCCCCCGAAGGAATTTGATCCGAATTTCGCTCCCGAGCCCGCGGAGCCGGTCAAGGCTGAGCCTGCTGCGGAGAAAATACCCGAGCAGAGATCCGAGAAGAAGCCCGGGAAGAGTGCCGACACGCTTGAGGTCGGTATCAGGGAAATCACCGATATCGAGACCGTCCCGGACGACGGAGAAGAGGGCTCGGTTGTCCCCGAGAGCGTATCTCACGAGTACGTTCCGCCCACGCTTGATTTGCTTAAGGATTATAAAGATAATGAAAACGAAAAGGTTGCGATCGAGGAGGTCAGAGCAAATGCAAATGCGCTTATGGATACTCTCAAGAGCTTCGGAGTTCGCATTTCCGAGATAACCTATTCGAGAGGTCCGACTATCACGCGTTACGAGCTTAAGCCAGAGTCGGGCGTGCGTATACGCTCCATTGCTAACCTCGTGGACGATATAGCCCTGAGCCTTGCGACAACCGGCGTTCGAATTGAGGCACCAATCCCGAATAAGGCGGCGGTCGGAATTGAGGTTCCGAACAGAACACCCGCAACGGTCGGCTTCCGTTCGCTTATAGATACACCCGAGTTTACCGAGAAAAAGAGTATTCTGACTGCGGCTCTCGGAAAGGACGTCGGAGGAAATGCGGTCTACTTTGATATCGGCAAGATGCCCCATATGCTTATTGCGGGTACCACCGGCTCCGGTAAGTCCGTTTGTATCAACTGTATAATTATGAGTATTCTCTATAAGGCAAGCCCCCGCGACGTAAAGCTTATTCTTATAGACCCCAAAAAGGTTGAGTTCCAGCCCTACCGCTCGATTCCTCACCTCTATGCTCCGATAGTTACCGACCCGAAAAAGGCGGCGGGTGCGCTTGCCTCTGCCGTTGCGGAAATGGAGCGACGCTTTGATCTCATCGAGAGCGTCGGTGCGAAGAATATATCGGGATATAACGAGCTTACGGCGAACGATCCCTCAAAGGAATATCTTCCTTATATCGTTATAGTAATAGACGAGCTTGCCGACCTTATGATGACAGCTGCCGACGACGTTGAAACGGCAATATGTCGTATCGCACAAAAGGCACGTGCGGCGGGAATACATCTGATAATCGGTACTCAGCGTCCGTCCGTTGACGTTGTAACGGGTCTTATCAAGGCTAATATACCGTCGCGTATTGCGTTCACCGTAGCGTCTCAGGTCGACTCCAAGACGATACTTGATACGGCAGGCGCCGATAAGCTTATAGGACGAGGCGATATGCTCTTTGCTCCGATAGGCTCGACCAAGCCCATGCGTGTTCAGGGTGCGTTTATAGACGACAGAGAGGTCGAAAGAATAGTTGATTTCATCAATGAGCATAACGACGGCGTTAACTTCAATGACGAGTTTATCAGACGCCTTGAGGAGGAGGCTGCCAAGTGCGGCAACCCCAAGAAGGGCGGCGGCTCAGTAAGCTTTGACGACGACGGCGAGCCGGGTGAAGAGGGAGTCGATCCCAAATTCAAACTTGCGCTTGACGTTGCAATCGAAATGGGCAAGATATCCACGTCGCTTCTTCAGCGCAGACTTGAAATAGGCTACGGACGTGCGGCGAAGATAATCGACCGTATGGAGGCTCTCGGATATGTCAGCGCTCCCGACGGAAACAAGCCCCGTCAGGTGCTCGTTTCAAAGCCCGAGATAATGGAAAAGCGTCTTAATGACGATGAATAAATAAAAGCAGACTGCTTCACTTGAAGCAGTCTGCTTTTGCTTTTCAATTCTCGGAAATGATTTCAAGCGCTTGCTTGATTTCCGGGTAGGAATAACCGTACCTTGCGGCACAGGCTATTAATTTTTTTATTTCTTCGGGATCCTTGAGGGCGTTGTCGGCACCCTTCTTTCTTAAAAATGCAACGCAACCGTTCAGCCATACGTCCTCGTCAAGCTCCGAGAGAGCATCGGTTATCACGCTTTGTGGGTATCCCTTTGAGTAAAGCTCGTTTATGATACGCTTTCTTCCCCAAAGCTTTTTCAAGCAGCTCCTGACGGCACGGCTTGCGTCCTTTTGCTCATCGATGGCACCGACCTGTGCAAGCCTTTCTGCTGCCTCCTCGGCACTTTCACGGTCAATTCCCTTGCTTATAAGCCGACTTTTCAGACGAGCACGTGACGACGGGGAATATGAGAGCAGATCGCAACCCTTTTTCATTGCCCTGCAAAGCTTTGATGCGGAGATGAGTGCGTCAAGTGCTTCCTCATCTATGAGGGCGCCGCGTGACAGACCGAGCGAAAGATACTGCTCGGTAAATATGAGCAGCTTGCGCTTTTCTCTGTGCTCACCGTCGGATAGCGTGACCGTAAGCAATATCTGCGCACCGTCGGCAACTGCACTTACGCCGCTTATTTCTATTTTCATTTTTATAAGATATCAGTCGTCCGAGAGAGTTTCGATGTCGAAGCTTTCGATATCGTCGTCATCGTCGAGCTCGAATTCATCGCTCTTTTCGGTGAGCTGATCCGCCATTGCACGAACCTTTGCCTCAAGCTCGTCCATCATCTCCTGATTGCTCTCAAACACCTTGCGTGCATTGTCCTTGCCCTGTGCAAGACGCTCGCCCTCGTATGAGAACCACGAGCCGCTCTTTTTGATTATGCCGAGATTTATGCCCATGTCGATAAGCTCGCTGGACTTGGAGATTCCCTTACCGTAAAGAATGTCGAATTCCGCTACCTTAAAGGGAGGCGCAACCTTGTTCTTTACTATCTTACATTTTACACGGTTTCCGTAAACGTCGCTTCCGTTTTTGAGTTGCTCCGTTCTGCGAACGTCGATTCTTACGGACGAATAGAATTTGAGCGCACGTCCGCCGGGCGTGGTCTCGGGGTTTCCGTACATAACGCCGACCTTTTCACGAAGCTGATTTATGAATATGACCACGGCATTGCTCTTTGCGATAACGGACGAAAGCTTTCTCATTGCCTGTGACATAAGACGTGCCTGGACGCCTACCATGGACGCGCCCATATCACCGTCGATTTCCTGACGGGGAACAAGAGCCGCAACTGAGTCCACGACAACCACGTCGATAGCGCCCGAGCGAACGAGCGCCTCGGTTATTTCGAGAGCGTCCTCTCCGCAGTCGGGCTGAGATACGAGAAGCTCGTTTATGTTTACGCCGAGAGCCTTTGCGTAAACGGGATCGAGAGCGTGCTCGGCGTCAATGAACGCCGCCTCTCCGCCTGTCTTTTGAACTTCTGCTATTATATGAAGAGCAACGGTCGTCTTACCCGAGGATTCCGGACCGAAGATCTCTATTATTCTTCCTCTCGGGACGCCGCCGATGCCGAGTGCGAAGTCAAGCGCAAGCGAGCCTGTATGCACGGCTTGCACCTCCATGCGTGTGTTTTCTCCGAGCTTCATTACCGCGCCTGCGCCGAAATCTCTTTCAAGCTGAGCGAGAGCGGTGCTCAGAGCCTTTTTCTTTGCTTCCTTATCGTCAATGGGGGCGACCCTTGCGGGTACTGCTTTTTTTGTAGCCATAATAAGATCCTCCGAATAAAGTCAAAAATCAATTACGAGGCTATTATACACCACACGGGGCTTCTTGTCAAGAGTATTTTTCTTAAAACGGAAATATTTTTTTATTAAAATGCTGAAATTCAGAAAAAATTCCATTTTCGGAACTGAAATTTGTGTGAAATTTTATACTTTTGTTCGAGACTTTTCATAAGTGTAAAAAAGCGGTCGCCGATATGCTCGGCAACCGCTTGATGCTTTTGATATTCGATTTTTATTCGGGCTTTGTGTCGGAAAGGAATTTGCTGTTAGCGTAGCCTGTTGCAGTCGTTGTGTTGCCCTCGTCGTCGGTGTATGTGAAGCTTATTCTTGCCCAAACGATTCCGTCGTGATCTGCCTCGGGAGCGATACCCGTTTTTGTGACCTGTGTTCCGCCGTCAAGCTGAGTAAGCACGTTTACGCCGAACTCGTCGTAGAACGGAGTCTGACGAATATTGAGCGAGCCTGTGCCGATATAAGCGATTTCGTCGCATTCGGTGAAGTTGTAGAATGACTTGGGCTTTGTCGTTGTAACATATTTGTTGCTTACGTAGAAAACGTGATCCTCGTATATGATTCTCGACCATGTGTCGTTGTATCCGGTACGGTAGATTATCTCGCCGTATGTGAGAATGTCACCGATATTGCTGTCATCGTCGGGAAATTCAGGCGAGGTGCGTGCGTTGAGGTACATCGTGACAATGTAAATTACGTCGTCCGTTTCGATAAATCCGTCCTCATCGGCCCTCGGCATTACTTCGCCGCATTTGTCACATTTGCCGTCGTTATCGGCGTCAATGTGCTGTGTGCAATCGTCGGGTAATACGGGATCGTCGTCATCGTCGATGTCGTCGTCCTCTATGGGCTCGCCGCAAACATCGCAAATTTTGTCGCCGTTGTCGTCCACGTGCTTGTCGCAGGGCTCGGGCTTTTGCGTTGTCGTAGTCGTAGTCGTTGTTGTAGTCGTTGTGGTGGTAGTGGTTGTCGTCGTGGGCGGGTTGTCGTTGCCTTGATTTTGACAAGCGAAAAGCGTTATGATGAGAATTATGATAAGGCAGAGAACTACCGCAATCGCAATTTTGAGAATTCTGTTCATTTGTACCTCCTTGAGGGCTCACTGAGCCTTTATTTATATATAGATAAATGCATTAACTTTATTTACAAGACATTATATCAAATATGCAACTAAAAGTCAATAATCAAAATATGTTTTTCAAAAACTTTTTATAATAAAAAAAGCGGACGCCAAGCGTCCGCTTCAGAAAGCTGAGTTTGATTTATTTGATTACGATTGTATCGGCATAGCCCCAAACAGTGCTTGAAAGACCGTCCTGCGAGTTGATCGCAGTTTTTGCTATTATCGTTGCGTAGCAAAAGCCATTGTTCTCGTGGAAAAGCAGGATCTCCTTTACATAAACTGCGTATCCCCCGGTATCACCGATGTCGCTTGTTACCGTGAATTCGAGATATTTGATTCCGTCATTCGTTGTTTTAACGGTTATATCGGATCTGCCAAGCTGCTGATTTAATCCGGCTGCGGTTTCGCTTGCAAGCTCGCTTACGGTAGCTCCGTCCGTGAGCTCGTATTTCGAAACAACTACCTGTGTTATAAGTTCATTGCCGTCCGTTATGTTGTACATACCGTATTCGGTATCGCTCGATTCACTAAATGCGCCTGTAAAGTCCTTTGTCAAGGTGATCTTATACTCCCCCCCGTAAAGAGAGAAGGTAGGACCTGTCAGCACGTCGGGCTCGGGGTCGGGCTCGGGATCGGGCTTTTGCGTTGTCGCAGTCGTAGTCGTTGTTGTAGTCGTTGTTGTGGTCGTCGTTGTTGTGTTGCTCTGATTGTTCTTTACGATGTCGAAATATTCTGCCTTGTAGATGACGTAATATGTGTTGTTATTGTACTTTACCTTGTACCAAACCGTTCCGTCACTCTCCGTGCCCTTGGCAATGGCCTGAAGCTTTTCGCCGACCTTGGCGTAATCGACGATTCCGTCGGAAGGATTGTCTGCGGAATACGTTGCGGAATCTCTGAGAGGTCTGTCTGCTTTGCCCTTAACAAGAAGAACGTCGCTGTTCGATGTGAACTTAACGCTTCCGTCGGGATTTGCAATCGTTCCGTTTTCCGTGGAGATGTACTGAGATGAGGAGCTTACGTAAACGATCTGTGTTTCTCCGTCGATCTTTATCTCGATTCTCGACCATGTGATTCCCTCACTGTCGGCTTTGGAGGCGATTCCTGTTCTCTTGAGAGCCGTACCTTTTTCAAAGGAGGTTACTATGTTCGCGCCGTCCTCGTCGTAGAAGGGAGTGGAGCGCGCGGTGAGAGACTCGGATACGACATATACCGTGTCGTTCTTTGCGGTGAAATCCGTTGCGGGATCTATGGGCTTGGTTTCCGAAACGCAGTCGGAGCTTACGTAATATGTCTTGCCGTCGATTTCTATCTTTGTCCAAGCGGTGTTTTGTCCGATGCGGTTGAGAGCTTCGCCGTACTTAACGGAGCCGTAAAGGTTGTCGTCCGATTTTTCGGGGGAGGTACGAACGTTAAGCTCGAGAGATATTACGTAGACGGTACCGGCTATATAGTCAAATTCGTCGTTGCCGACGGTGCCGGACATATCCGCGCCGCATACGTCGCAAATCTTATCGCCGTTCTCGTCCACGTGCTTGTCGCAGGGGGTGGGATTGGGCTTTTGAGTTGTAGTTGTGGTTGTTGTGCTGCCGCCGTCGTCGTTGCCGGAATTGTTGAAGGCGACAAGGACTACCGTGAGAATGAGAATCAAGCAGAGTGCCGTCACGATGGCGATTTTAAGTATTTTGTTGCTCATTTTTATACTCCTTTCGGTATAAAAGCATATTTTTTCGCATTTTCGAATAAAATTTGAGGTTATGATATTATTATAACAAAGCCCGAGATAAATGTCAATAAAGTGCAGATAAATTTTAGACTGATTTTTGCGAAAATAAAAAATCGGGCACCGCACGGTGTCCGATCTTTTATTTTTAATTAAAATTAACCCAAAGCGTTAAGCTTCTTTGTGAACTGGCTCTTCTTGTGAGCTGCTGCGTTCTTGTGGATGATTCCGCGAGAAGCTGCCTGGTCAATCTTCTTTGTAGCTGCCTTATAAGTAGCCTGCGCAAGAGCTACATCTCCCGCCTCAAGAGCTGCTTCGTATTTCTTTATTTCAGTCTTAAGCTGTGTTTTGAACATCTTGTTCTGCAAAGTCTTAGCCTGAATAACTTTTATACGCTTTTTTGCACTTTTGATATTTGCCAAAGCCTTTACCCTCCTTGTAAAATACTGAAACAGTAAACGCCTGCACCTGAGAGGGTGTGCGAGCGTTCTCGTCCATACATTGCATATCATAACACATATTTTCACAAAATGCAAGAGCTTTTTTGAAAAATTTTTATAAAAATCGGGAAAAATCGCATAAATTTAATATATTAGGAAAAATATTTTTGAAAAAGTATTGACAAGCCTTGAACTCTGTGATAAAATAGTAAACTGCAATATAATTGCTACCCATGTCCTTTTGTGTGTGAAAAATATGAGTGAAAAACGGCGCTTATATATTAAAGAAAAGGACGGGCGGCGATCGCCGCGGAAACGGTGCAGATCCCGCGGTGTAGAAAAAATTTGAATGGAGTGATTGTATTAATGATCAACATCAGAGAACAAAAGCAGGGTAAAACCACGAGAATGAGCTTCTCCAAAAACAGAAGCACGCTTGAGCTTCCCAACCTCGTTGAGATCCAAACGGAGTCGTTTAAGTGGTTCCTTGATGAGGGACTTGCAGAGGTCCTTCGTGATGTATCACCTATTACGGACTTTTCGGGCAATTTGTCTATCGAATTCGTTTCGTATTCCATCGACACAAAGCCCAAATACAGCATTGAGGAATGCAAGGAGAGAGACGTTAACTACGCCGCTCCTCTTAAAGTAAACGTTCGTCTTACAAATAAGCAGACGGGCGAGGTTAAGCAGTCCGATATATTTATGGGCGAGCTTCCCATTATGACCGAAACGGGTACGTTCGTTATCAACGGAGCAGAGAGAGTTATCGTTTCTCAGATCATCCGTTCTCCCGGTATGTATTATTCTACCGAGATAGATAAGACGGGTAAGAGAATGTATGCCTCCACGGTTATTCCTTACCGTGGCGCTTGGCTTGAATATGAGACGGATACAAACAACGTTATCTGGGTACGTATAGACAAGAACAGAAAGGTTCCGATCACGATGCTCATCCGTGCTCTCGGAGTACTTCCCGTTGAGGATTCCGGCAAGAATCCCGAATACCGCTCGACCATCGAAACAAGAGAGGATATCTACGAGATATTCGGCGAGGACGAGATGCTTGCGGCAACCTTCGAAAAGGACGAAAGCGAGGAGCTTGCGGCAAGGAACCACACGAGTGCGGGTGTTGAGGCACTCAAGGAAATATATAAGAGACTCCGTCCGGGCGAGCCCCCGCTTGTTGAGTCTGCATACACACTCCTTAATAATTACTTCTTCGATCCGAGAAGATATGATATACAGCCTGTCGGAAGATACAAGTTCGACAAGAAGCTTGCTATTTCCGACCGTATCGTTGATCATAAGCTTGCGTCCGACGCAATCTCTCCCATCACGGGTGAGGTGATCTGCGAGGCAGGTACGGTTATTACAAGAGAGGTTGCAGACGCTATCGAGCATGCGGCTGTAAATTCCGTTTCTCTCGAGCTTGACAACGGCGACGTTGTTAAGGTATTTTCCAACAATACGCTTGAGCCCGAATACATTATCGGCACCGATCTTAAGGATTGCGGTGTAAGAGAAAAGGTAAAGGTTAACGCTCTTCTTGCTCTTATGGAGGAGGTCGGCGGCGATATCGACGCCCTCAAGGAGGCAGTTAAACTCAATCTTGCTACTCTTTGTCCCAAGCACATTACCAAGGACGATATTTTCGCATCGATAAACTATCTCCTCGGTCTCACACACGACATCGGTAAGTACGACGACATCGACCACCTCGGTAACCGTCGTATCCGTTCCGTAGGCGAGCAGCTTCAGAACCAGATGAGAATAGGCTTCTCCAGAATGGATAAGATCATCAAGGAGAGAATGACAACTCAGGATAACGAGAAGCTCACGCCTCAGGCGCTTATAAATATCAGACCTATCGTAACGGTCATCAGAGAGTTCTTCGGCTCGTCCCAGCTTTCACAGTTTATGGACCAGAACAACCCTCTTGCGGAGCTTACGCATAAGCGCCGTCTTTCCGCGCTCGGTCCCGGAGGTCTTTCGAGAGACCGCGCGTCCTTCGACGTTCGTGACGTTCACTATACGCACTACGGAAGAATGTGCCCCATCGAGACTCCCGAAGGTCCCAACATCGGTCTTATCTCCTATCTTACGACTTATGCCAAGATCAGCGAGTACGGCTTCATTATGGCGCCCTACCGTAAGGTTAAGCACGTAGAGGAAAACGGCGTTATGCGCCACTACGTAACCGATGAGGTTGAATATATGACGGCAGACGTTGAGGATAATTACATCGTTGCTCAGGCAAACGAGCCCCTTGACGAAAACAGCTGCTTTATCAGAAACCGCGTAACCGCACGTGACAAGACCGAGATCATTGAGGTCGACGTTGCATCGGTAGATTATATGGACGTATCGCCCAAGATGGTTGTATCCGTAGCTACGGCTTGTATCCCGTTCCTTGAGAACGACGACAACTCCCGTGCGCTGATGGGATCCAACATGCAGAAGCAGGCAGTGCCGCTTATGGTAACAGACTCGCCCATCGTAGGTACGGGTATGGAATACAAGGCCGCCGTGGACTCCGGTGTCGTTATCGCATCCAAGGTAGCGGGTACCGTTGACTACGTTGACGCCGACAAGATAGTTATCCTTTGCGACGACGGTCACAAGGAAACCTACAATCTTATTAAGTTTAAGAGAACAAACCAGAGCACGTGCTTCAATCAGCGTCCCATCGTTGCACACGGTGAGAGAGTTGAGGTAGGTCAGGTTATCGCCGACGGTCCCGCAACGGACGCAGGTGAGCTTTCTCTCGGTAAGAACGCTCTTATCGGATTTATGACCTGGGAGGGTTATAACTACGAGGACGCGGTTCTTCTTAACGAAAAGCTTGTAAGAGATGACGTTTATACATCTATTCATATTGAAGAATATACACACGACGCACGTGATACAAAGCTCGGACCGGAGGAGATCACAAGAGAGATCCCCAACGTCGGAGACGATGCACTTAAGGACCTTAATGCCGAGGGTATCGTAAAGAAGGGTACCGAGGTACGTGCGGGTGATATCCTTGTAGGTAAGATCACTCCCAAGGGAGAAACGGAGCTTACGAGCGAGGAAAGACTTCTCAGAGCTATTTTCGGCGAAAAGGCAAGAGAAGTAAGAGATACGTCCCTCCGTGTTCCTCACGGTGAGTCGGGTATAGTAGTTGACGTTAAGGTGTTCTCACACGAAAACGGCGACGAGCTTCCCGCAGGCGTAAACAAGAGCGTAAGAATTTACCTTGCGCAGAAGAGAAAGATTTCTGTCGGAGACAAGATGGCAGGCCGTCACGGTAACAAGGGTGTCGTTTCGCGCATTCTTCCTCCCGAGGATATGCCCTTCCTTCCCGACGGTACACCTCTTGATATAGTTCTTAACCCTCTGGGCGTTCCTTCGCGTATGAATATCGGTCAGGTGCTTGAGGTGCACCTCGGTATTGCCGCAAGAAAGCTCGGTTGGAAGATAATGACCCCCGTATTCGACGGTGCGAACGAGAGAGATATCGTTGAGTGTCTTGAAAAGGCGGGACTTTACCGCGATATCCGTCCCGGTGAGAACGTGCTCGGCAAGGAGCTTATTTCTCTTACGGTTGACGAAAACGGCGAAAAGACAATAGAAAGACTTACGGACGAGCAGAAGGCAGACAGCGACCTTGTCGCACAGCTTCTTGCCGACGGTAAACTCAGAGTAGTAGACGGTAAGACGACGCTTTACGACGGACGTACGGGAGAGCCCTTCGATAACCCCGTAACAGTCGGTATTATGTACTACCTCAAGCTCCACCACCTCGTTGACGATAAGATTCACGCACGTTCCAACGGTCCGTACTCTCTTGTTACTCAGCAGCCTCTCGGCGGTAAGGCGCAGTTCGGCGGTCAGCGTTTCGGAGAGATGGAGGTTTGGGCACTTGAGGCTTACGGCGCGGCCTACACGCTTCAGGAAATCCTTACCGTTAAGTCTGATGATATCAACGGTAGAAGAAAGGCTTATGAGGCTATTATTAAGGGACAGAATATTCCCACGCCCGGCGTTCCCGAGTCCTTCAAGGTACTTGTTAAGGAGCTTCAGTCGCTTGCACTTGATATCAGAGTGCTTGACGAAAACGGCGAGGAAATCGAGCTTAATACTCTTTGCGCGGAGGAGGAGACACCCGTTTACTCAACGAGAGCGTTCAATCCCGCTTCCGACGACGATGAGAGCTTCGAGCAGTACGTCGAGACCGACGATGTTGAGGATAACTTCATCATCGAGGATGCCGAAAACGGCGAGGACGGCGACGACGGCGATATTGATATGTTCGGTGACGTTTTTGAGGATGCTTTCTCGGATTCGTATACCGATGACGAAGAATAATTAGGGAGGAGATATATAATGGAGCATTCAGAATTTAATTCCATAAAAATAGGTCTTGCATCTCCTGAAATGATAAGAGAGTGGTCTTACGGCGAGGTCACAAAGCCCGAGACTATCAATTACAGAACACTTAAAGCAGAGATCGGCGGTCTTTTCTGCGAGCGTATCTTCGGTCCGACAAAGGACGGCGCTTGTATGTGCGGAAAATACAAGAACGTGCACAATAAGGGCGTCCATAAATGCGAAAAATGTGGCGTAGATGTTACAACCAAAAAGGTAAGACGTGAAAGAATGGGACATATCGAGCTTGCGACTCCCATCTGTCACATCTGGTATTTCAAGGCTATTCCCGCAAGAATACCGCTTATCCTTGACATTTCCCCCAAGCATCTTGAGCAGGTTCTCTATTTTGCGGAGAACGTAGTGCTTGATCCCGGTGACACACCCCTTGTAAAGGGAATGGTGCTCGGTGAAAAGCAGTATGCGGAATACCGCGAGATGTACGGAAATGCCTTCAGAGCCGGAATGGGCGCCGAGGCTATCAAGGAGCTTCTTCAGGGAATAGACGTAAACGAGCTTTCCGCCGAGCTTAAGGCGGAGCTGCTCGTTGCTAAGGGACAGAAGAAATCGAGAGTTATCAAGCGTCTTGAAATAGTAGAGGCGTTCAGAAAATCGGGTAATAAGCTTGAGTGGATGATACTTGACGTTATTCCCGTTCTTCCTCCCGATATCCGTCCTATGGTACAGCTTGACGGCGGACGCTTTGCCGCTTCCGACCTTAACGAGCTTTACCGCAGAGTTATAAGCCGTAACAACAGACTTAAAAAGCTGCTTGAAATCCGTACTCCCGACATCGTTATCAGAAACGAGAAGCGTATGCTTCAGGAGGCGGTAGACGCACTTATAGATAACGGCAGACGCGGAAAGCCCGTAACGGGCCCCTCGAACCGTGCCCTCAAGTCTCTTTCCGAGATGCTCAGAGGTAAGCAGGGTCGTTTCCGTCAGAACCTTCTCGGTAAGCGTGTCGACTACTCGGGACGTTCCGTTATCGTCGTAGGTCCTAACCTTAAGATCTACCAGTGCGGTCTTCCCAAGGAAATGGCACTTGAGCTCTTCAAGCCCTTTATAGTTAAGCGTCTCTCCGAAATGGGCAAGGCTGCTAACGTTAAGGAGGCTCAGAAGAAGATAGATAAGGCATATATGTACCCCGAGGTATATGATGCCCTTGAAAATGTTATTAAGGAGCACCCCGTAATGCTCAACCGTGCGCCCACGCTTCACCGCTTGTCTATTCAGGCGTTCGAGCCGGTGCTCGTTGAGGGACGTGCAATCAAGCTTCACCCGC